>QEXY01000008.1 GCA_003130875.1 Ardenticatenia bacterium | reverse complement strand
GGACTTTTTCAACACCCTCCTACCTTCTCTGTTCGCAGAGAAAGGCACATCGTTATGCGGCCAACAGCAGCTAGGGCAATCGGCTGCCGATGAAGCCACGCGCACCCCGCACGAACTCTGCTGCAGTCATAGGGCGCCTTCCTGCCAGCTGGACTTCCACCAATTGCACTATCCCGGCACCGGTGACCACGCACACTCCCTCGGAAGTCGCCACGACAGTGCCTGGCGGGAAGGTGGATGGATCAGGTATTTCTGGAGAAGTCGCTATGGCTCGTACCTTGAGGATCTTGAGCAATGCTCCGCGCCACTCGGTATAAGTACCCGGCCACGGGTGAAATGCGCGCACCTGGCGAGCGATGAACTCCGCAGGCTGTTCCCAACGGATGCGCCCCTGTTCCTTCTTGAGCGGTGGCGCCCAGGTGACCTGTGTCTCATCCTGCGGACGAGGGACGATGCGTCCATCTAACCAGTCGGGCAGCGTCTGCTCTAGTAGGGAAGCTCCAAGCTGACTTAGCTTGCGGCTCAATGTCTCTTGTGTATCATCTGGTGCGATAGGCCATTCTGCTTGACGGATGATGGGTCCGCTGTCCAGGCTGGCATCCATCTGCATCAAGGTGACTCCTGTGCGTTCGTCACCTGCCAGGATCGCAGCGGCAACTGGGGCAGCGCCACGCCAACGTGGCAACAGCGAGGCGTGTACATTGATGCATCCATAGGGCGGGAGTTCCAACACAGCGGGCGGAAGCAGCATCCCAAATGCGGCTACAACGATCACATCCGCTTGCCATGAACGCAAATGTTCCACGACATCATCCTGACGCAGCGAAGGAGGGGTTATCACTGGCAGTTGATGCTGCAATGCTAACGTATGCACGGGGGAGGGACGTGCCTGAAGACCTCTCCCCCTGGGTCGTTCCATTTGGGTCACCACGCCGACCACCTGGCACGTGTCCAACAACACCTGCAGGCTGGGCAAAGCGAACTCGGGTGTTCCCATAAAAATGACGCGCGGACGAGACATCACATTCGCTCCTCACCCAAATACATACTCCGATCAGGGTATCCGGAAGTGAGGACGAGGCGACCGGCGTGCCACGCAAGGCGCTCCACCGGCCATTCCCGACCAGTAGAGCGCACTAGCAACGATTGAAGTACATCCGGCACGGCGGTGACGAAAAAGCGGTGTTCGGGTGGGTCCTCCTCGGAGTAGCAGATCTCTGCCCCAAGCGCCTGCACACAATGCTCAACCTGACGTGCCACTGCCTCAGCCGGGTCGATCACCGTCACATCAGGGGGTAAGATGCGCCGCATAACCGGCAGCAGGAAGGGATAGTGCGTGCAGCCCAACACCAGCTGATCCACCCCAGCCTCCACCATAGGTTGTAAGTACTCTCGCAACAGCTGTTCGGTCTCCGGCGCCTCCACTTGACCTTGCTCTACGTATTGGGCCAAGCGGTCGTCTGTTTGGATATGCAACACCACACCACATGCGTAGCGCACTGCTGTGGTGCGAAACAGATCGCCCTGCAAGGTGCCTCGCGTCGCTAGCACGCCGACATGACCGCTGCGCGTCTGCTGTGCCGCTGGTTTCACCGCCGGCTCCAGTCCCACGAAGGGCACAGGGAAATGGGCGCGCAGCCACTGTAATGCCGCTGCTGAAGCAGTATTGCACGCCACCACAATCAATCTTGCGCCTTGCGCCAACAGAAACCGCGTGATCGCTGCAGAGAAGTGGCGTATCTCACGCGGCGGTCGCGGGCCATACGGACAGTGGGCATTATCCGCCACATAAAGGGTGGCACAACCGGGCAGGCGATGTTGCACGGCCTGCCAAATGGACAATCCCCCCACGCCTGAGTCAAACAGCCCGATGGTGATGGGTGACATTGTGTGACGCTCATGCATTTGTGCCATTCATACGTTCGATTCGGCCTGGCATTTTTCGGTTCCACCGTATACACCGCGCAGGTCCTCGCGCACCAAGGCGGCAATGCGCTGCATCACCAAGTCACTGAGCGCCTGGAGCTGCTCGCTTTTACGGGATCCCTGCACTTGCGGCAACGTAAAGGGTTCTCCTACGCGCACCACGATATGGGGCCGCCGGAATCGCTTCCACTCCGCTGTCAGCTTCTCTTGGCCGGAGATGCCCACCGGTATGATGGGCACGTTCGCTTTGGTGGCCAGATAGGCGATGCCGGGCTTGGCACGTTGCATCACGCCGGTGCGACTACGTGTGCCCTCAGGAGCGATCCCCAGCACTCCACCATTCTGCAATACAGCCAGGCAACGTCGCAGCGCTTCGCGATCCACCTCGCCGCGGCGTACATAGATGCCTCCGTCCATCTTCACCAACCAGCTGATCGGCCACGAGGTGGCCCACTTCTCCCCGATGAGCACCGTCACATGGCGCAGTGGAAGCGCCAGCATCACCAGCGGCGGGTCGACGAAGTGCAAATGATTGACCGCGACGATCAGCGGCCCCTTGGTCGGCAAGTTAGGTGGACGATGGAATTCACAGCGCGTCAGCAGCTTGGCCAATACCCAGAAGATTGCCCGTAATAGTTGATACAAGACAACGTTATACCAGCGTGGCATAGAGATTCTTCGTCCCTCTCTGTTAAACTGTCCTCACCTGTCTCCCAATTGAGCGCTCAGGGCGGCAGCTGGCCCTGCGCGCGCACCGAATACGTCACCACCGGGCTATCCCTCATGATCAGATCCACTTGGAAAGGGGTGACTGCCGCAGAGCGTAGAATTGTGACGTCCAGTGGCGCCTGGCGCACGGCAACCACTCTTCCTCGACCATCATAGCCGGTGACCAACACACGTATGTGCACTGCGTCGCTGTCACCCACGTTACGCAGCTGGCCGGTCACTCGATAGGTTGTCGCGCTGAGCACCTCACCGTGCACGTCGCTGACAAGCAAATCAAAATGATAACCCATCTCAGGCGTATAGGGAACGCTGCTCAGTACCAACACTTGATATTGGGCAAACCGAACAGGTGGATCCGTGAAGTGAACGGCAAAAGCGACCGCTTGACGCGATGGCAGTACATCTAGTTGAAGGTGGTTTCCCTCGACTGCCAATGTTTGGCCTTCTTCGTCTAGAAGTGTCACCTGTACGAACACATTGGTCACTGGCTCAGTGCCCGGGTTATAGACTTCGCCCAGTGCCCACAACCCTTCGAGCGGTGTGCGCTGGAAGCTCACCTTCTGCACCTCCAATGGAAGAGGGGTGGGAGTAGGCGGGGAAGATTCCGCTGCCTCATCCGGCGGCACCGGGATGATCAACACTTGCCCCAGCTGCAGACGATGCGGATCCACGATGCCGTTCGCCTCCTGAATCGACCGCACCGGGACATCAAACTGAGCCGCAATGGCCAACAAAGTGTCACCTGGTTTCACCGTGTACAAGATAGGTGTAGGGGTCGCTGTGGGTGTTAGAGTTGGCACCGGGGTCATAGGCATCAAAGTGAAGGTAGGGCGTGGTGTATAGGTTGCCGTCAGCGTGGCACTTGGCAGAACGGCCGCCGGGGTGCCGGTCGGCGCTGGCGTGATGACTTGACCACAACTGATTGCCGGCAGAGTGAAAATCACCAGAAGCAGACTCGATATCTTTTTCATACGCCACCCGCATTATATACCGACCTTTCTGAGAGGAAAATCCTTGACATAGAACACATGTTCATGTTAAAATATAGGTAGCACTGCCTATGGAGGCGAAAGCGAAGGAAGGGGGGTTGAGAAAAAGGAGGCAAAAATGACCCTTTCGGAGCGTCAGAAGCGCATAATCGAGTACATTCAGGAGTTCGCCCAGCGTAATGGATATCCGCCCACCATCCGCCAGATCGGTGATGCCGTGGGCATTTCCTCCACTTCGGTGGTGAACTACAACCTGAATGTCCTGGAACAGGCCGGTTACATCGTGCGAGATCGCACCGTATCGCGTGGCATCAGGCTGGTCTCGGCGGAGCACAACCCATCCCAGTGGGATAGACTGGTTGAGGTGCCCCTTTTGGGGCGGATTGTTGCTGGCGAGCCTGCCCCGGTGCCGGATGGGAACACCCCTGAAGAGATGATCGAGGTTCCGCGCAGCTTGCTACCTCGTTCCTCCCAGGCCAAGGTGTATGCGTTGCGCGTGCGTGGCGATTCCATGATCGACGCCTTGATCAACGATGGTGATATTGTACTGATGCAATATCAAGAGACGGCAGAAAACGGGGACATGGTCGCTGCCTGGTTGATCAACGAACAAGCCACCACGCTCAAGCGCTTCTATCATGAGGGTGAGCGCATCCGGCTACAGCCTGAGAACCGTCAGATGCAGCCCATCTACGTGCATCCGTCCAACCTGTTAATCCGGGGGAAGGTTGTGAGCGTCATGCGCTCGGTGAATTCGAAAAAATTTCCGGGTGGGTGAGAGCGAGAAGGAACTGATCGGCCCCGGTGGTATCTAGCAACACCAGCAGAAAGAGGGCAATCTGGTCATTCCTGGTATACTCCCAATGTTTCAGCACTGCCAGGGGAGTAGGTTGTCCATCTCCACACCGGTGTGCGGAATTTAGCGACATACACCCAGCAGGCGCTGAGGTGCCGACATTTTGTTGCACGTTCTGCGCCTGAAGCAGATCAGAGCGACAGAGCGCTTCATCATCGATGCGATGACTGCGTTCCACCTGGCCGTTGTAACCCTTGCACCCCAAGGGGTAACGCCGCAGGTCGCTGCCCAGGGCTATCAGGAGGCGACGGCTCAATTCCGCCACATGCTGTAGGTTGTCATCCCCCGAATCCTACCCCCAGTCGGTCTGGGTTGATCCGTGTGCAGCAACTGCTCTCTTGTCTTGACCAAGTTCATCGCGTATCCTTCCCGATAATCCCGTTCGGCCATAGGCGGTGCTCTTTCTGGTGTAGGTATTGCCACGCTCCTTGGATGTGAGGAGCGCCGCCTTGTGTCAAAATTGCCTCAATCATCCGGTAACGATCTCTTGGCGCAAGTCCTAAACCCTCTTGACATTAGTTTTTCTCCATGAGCTAATATAGGTATCACCCGTTATGTACGCTAAACTGCTGAGGGGGATTGCGATGTGGCAGCGCCTGGCAACCAGCTTCCAGCGTATACGTGCTGTAGAAGCATGGCGACAGGCGCGTTTGTGTCTAGAGCGCATGTTGGCAAATCAAATCGATAGAGCCCTGTTCAAGTGCCAGTCATGTGGCCAGTGTCTCCTCTTTCAGACCGCTTTTATCTGCCCTCTCACATGCACGCGTGAGCTGCGTAATGGCCCGTGTCGTGGTTCGAATCCCCATCATTGCTTCATCAAACCCACCCGAGCATGCACGTGGCATCTCATCTACGCCCGGGCTGAACGCCAAGGAGCTATGGAGCGACTGCTGGAAGTCAACGCTCCACGGGCAGCACCGGTCAATCGGTCAAAGGCGAGTGTCGACACTCCGCATGCCCAGAGATGTCAGCACGGATATGGGCCTCGTCTGTTGGATCGACTGATCAATCCGGGTCGCTATTACACCGAATGGGAGGAGTATCACAACCGACAGCGCGCACTTCCGTGGTGGCGGGGCGACAGCCGCTACCATCCACCTGAGTACTCTGAACCCGCTTCGCAACTCGAAGATCGTCTGCGTAGTGGAAAGTTTGCGATTTCAGTTGAAGTGGCGCCCCCAATGGAGCCAACTGGTGTGCGCATCGCCCGCTTGGCTGAGCAACTGGAAGGGCATGTTGACACTTTCAACTTCACAGACAATCCGCGGGGCGTTGCGCGTATGGGAGGATTGGCTTGTGCCATCCACAGCTCGGCTAACGGGATTGAGCCCGTGCTTCAGATCCAGACGCGTTATCGTGATCGTTATAATCTGGAGAGCGAGGTGGTAGGTGCACACTTGGCAGGTGTGCATAACATTCTCTGTATGTGCGACGATACGGGACGGCTGGGTCCTGGGCCTCCGCCTATGCCTGGGCCTGCTGATCTGGACACCGTGCAGGCGTTGTGGATGTTGCGCCGGTTGCGCGACGAAGGGGTGAACGTCGATGGTCTCCAGGTCGAACATCGCCCTCGCTACTTCCTCGGTGCTGTAGTTTCACCTTGTGCCACTTTACCTCGCTATGCAGCCCTCATCACCCAGAAGAAGATTAACGCCGGCGCCCAATTTCTTCAAACGTTGCCCATATTCGACCTGAGCCGTTTCTGTGACTGGATGGAAGCGTTGGACAAGCGAGACCTTCTGGGCAAGGCATATCTAATCGTGGCAGTCGAGCCACCCAAGAATGCCAATCACTTACGCTTCTTGGCTTCCGAGGTTCCCGGCGTGGTCGTTCCATCTGGGTTACACGCTCGGATGGCGTACAGCCGTGATCCCTATGAGGAGGGAATTCAAATCGCACTGGAAATCATCGCCGGGCTCAAAGGGCTGCGCTGGGTTCACGGTTTACATATCCACGCACCGGGGCGTGAAGAGGTGGCATTACGTCTGGTGAGAGAAAGTGGTCTGCGGGACTTCACCCCTCAGGTGGAGTCAGAATCCGGCAATGGGCGGGATAAGGCCGGATCCGATCCCGTACTGCAGTTAGCGACGAACGGGCTGCCAACGCGCTTTTGAACCTTGCCAGGATTGTGGGGCAGGGCTGACGTAGGAGGGCAAGCATGTTTGTGAAGGACAGAATGACCGCTCAACCCCTGGTGGTAATCACCCCCGAAGCCCCTATCACTGAAGCACAAAGGCTTATGCAAGAGCACAGCGTGCGCCATCTACCTGTAGTGGAAGATCATGATCGGCTTGTAGGCCTGTTGACGCGTGAGACGGTCATCAAAGCCATTCCATGGTCGGCAGCGTCATTGAGCGCTCTGGAGACACGGTACATTCTTTCCAAGATCAAAGTGGGCAGAGTGATGCTGCGCGACTTTATCACCACCACCGAAGATGTGCCGGTGGAAGAAGCGGCTCGGGTGATGGTGGACCACAAGCTGACATGCTTGCCCGTATTACGCCAGACACGATTGGTCGGCATTATCACGGACATCGATCTTCTTTCCATAGCCGCTGAGATGTTGGGAGCGCGTCGCCCTGGGGTGCGGTTGTCGGTGCTCGTGCGTGACAAGCCCGGTGAGATGGCTCGTCTATCTGCTGCCATCGCTGCTGTGGGAGGTAATTTGGCCGCCTTCGGAAGTTGGAAAGGGCAACTCCCTCCCGATCGACTTGGAATCGTGTTGAAGGTGGATCGCATCTCCAAGGAGGAGCTGCTTCCGGTGGTAGAACGCTTGGAGGATGTCGAGATCTTGGACATGCGTATCGCGACATAGCAACGCGATCCAGAAAGGCTCAAGGGGAGAACAAATGTCGCGGCGCGACAACGCCTGGAGAGGGGATCATTTGATAAGGAGGATAATCCTTGATCTCTCAAGTTTCAGGTGAAATACCTTCCGATCCGCGCAGCAGTGTTATGGTGGTCGGTGGTGGGGTGGCCGGCATGCGCGCCGCCATCGACTTGGCTGAGGCAGGCCTGAGAGTGGTGCTGGTAGAAGCCACACCGGCTTTGGGCGGTCGAGTAGCCCAGCTGGGCTTTATGTTCCCCACCCACGATTGCGTCTTGTGTCGCGGTACGTCGGATCACGGTTATGGTTGCACTCGGCCCGCTATTTCGCCCGCCTTCCTGGATCACAATATCCATCCCAACATCACGATTTTAACCAACACCCGCATCATAGCCGCGGCAGGTCAGGCGGGTAATTTTACTATTCGCCTTCACTCCGAACCACGTTATGTGGATGTTGAGCGTTGTACCAACTGTGGCTTGTGCGCTGTGGCATGCCCGGTTGAGCTTCCCAGTGGCTTCCAGCTCGACCTCTCGATGCGCAAAGCGATTTACAAGATGGCACCACGCACCATCCCGGATGCCTATGTAGTCGACAAGGGTCCCTATTGTGATGATTGTCGGTTGTGTGTGGACATATGCCCTACTCAGGCAGTGAATCTCGACGAGCTGCCTGTGGAACACACCATGCGGGTTGGTGCTGTGATTCTGGCCATCGGCTATTCTCTCACCGACTTGCGTGAATATGAGGAATACGGGTGGGGACGATACAGCAACGTATTACACGCCTTGCAGTACGAGCGCTTGGCAAGCCGTTCAGGGCCTACCGAGGGGATTGTAGTGCGGCCATCGGATGGACAGATGCCCAAGCGCATTGCCTGGTTACAATGTGTGGGATCGCGTGACCAGAAATATCCCTATTGTTCATCTATCTGTTGTATGTATGCCACAAAGCAGGCCATGCTGGCGAGACAGCGTGTCCCTGATGCCGTATGTCGCGTCTTTGTTATGGACGAGCGCGCGTTTAACAAGGAATTCAGCGCCTATTTCGAACGCTCGCGCAGAGAGTTTGGCGTCGAGTACGTGCGCTGCAGAGTTTCAGGGATTCGTGAGGATGTCAAGACACGCAACCTCATCGTGCGAGCTGTGCATCCGGATGGGCGTATCGTGGAAGAAATGTTTGACATAGTGGTGTTGTCCGTGGGGACAAGGCCACCTGTGCTTGCCAGAGAGACGGCCGAGATACTGGGAATCGATCTCAATCCATGGGGATTCTGTGAGACAGACAAGTTCCTTCCCCTCCAGACCAGTCAGCCGGGCATTTATGTGTGTGGTACATTCCAGTCGCCCAAGGAAATCGCCGAATCGATCATCGATGCAGCTGGAGCGGCGGGAGATGTGATGCGCCTGTTGAGAGCTTCTTTGGGAAAGCACAGGTCGAGTCGGGAGTATCCGTTCATAGCGCGCGCGATCGAGCGGCCCGAGCGGGATGTTACCGGAGAGATTCCGCGCGTGGGTGTCTTTGTTTGCAGTTGCCATCCCAGCATTGACAGTACTGTGGACACCAATTTGCTCGTTCGGTATGCCCAAGAACAGGATGGGGTGGTTTATGCCACTTTGGTGAGTTACGGTTGTCTGGAGGCAGGGGTGAAATGCATTCAGACAGCCATTGAAGAGCACGGGCTGAACCGAGTTATTGTGGCGGGATGCAGTCACCGCACTCACGAATCCTTCTTCCAGAGAGTGGTGCGCGATTCCGGCCTACATCCGGCCTTTTTCGAACTGGTGAACATCCGCGAGCATTGTGCCTGGGTGCACAGTGCTTATCCGGAAGAAGCGACGCGCAAGGCGATGCGCTTATTGTATGCTGGGATACGGAGAGTTCAACACGCGGTACCGTGGTATAAGCGGTGCATTCGTCCGGTACCACGTGCGCTGGTCATCGGTGGAGGGGTGGCGGGTATGACGGCCGCCTTGAACATTGCAGACAGCGGATATGACGTGGTGCTGATTGAGCGTATGGGGGAGCTGGGGGGCAACTTGCGCCACGTGTATTACGTTGCGGAAGGTCACAACCCGCAGCGTTTGTTGCGCGACCTGATCAATCGGGTGCGGGGACACGAACGCATCTCAGTCTACACACATAGCCAGGTGATCGAACACAGCGGTGCGGTAGGAGCGTTCCGATCCGTTATCCGTACTGTGCCGCCAGATGGCGAAACCAGCATCGACACTTCGATCGAACATGGAGTGACTGTCGTGGCCACGGGAGGACAAGAATGGCGGGGAGAGGTTTATCTACTTGGACGACATCCCTGTGTCCTGACAGAAGTTGAGTTGGAGGATCGCATTGCACATCAGCCAGAGACCATTGCAGAGTTGAAACACGTGGTGATGATCCAGTGTGTGCGTCCGCCAGATGGGGTGGATTATTGCAGCCGTGTTTGCTGTACCAGTTCTATGAAAAACGCTATTCGTATCAAGCTGCTCAACCCTACCTGCCAGGTGACCGTGCTCTACAGAAATGTGATCACTTATGGCTTCCGGGAGCAGTTCTACACCGAGGCACGTCGCCGTGGCACTGTTTTCGTGCGGTACGATGAGACAATGCCACCGGAAGTAGAGGAAGTAGACGGCAAGCTCCTTGTACGCGTGAGAGAGCCTGTGCTGGGACGTCAGATCTGCCTGGAGCCTGATCTGCTGGTGTTGAACATGGCGCTCGTGCCCAGCGAGGGCACCGCTGAGCTGGCGCGCATGCTGGGAGTGCCTCTCTCGCGCGAGGGTTTCTTTATGGAAGCGCATATTAAAATGCGACCTATGGATTTCATGACAGAGGGCATTTTTGTAGCAGGAATGGCCCATTATCCGAAATTTATCGAGGAGACCATCAGCAATGCCCAAGCTGCAGCGGGGCGTGCCATCAGTCTGCTGGCACAAGGTGCACTCTATGTGGGGGGTAGCGTCGCAGAAGTGGACCAGAGCAAGTGTGTGGGGTGCTTGACGTGCACTCGCACATGCCCCTTCAGCATTCCACGGATCGATCCGGAGGCGACAGGAGTTGGGGGGATTAAGGGCGCTGCCACCATCGATCCAGCTGTCTGTCAGGGTTGCGGTACGTGTACAGGTGAGTGTCCGGCCAAGGCGATTCAGCTGGTACACTATACGGA
The DNA here is from genome assembly GCA_003130875.1 of Ardenticatenia bacterium. GTDB lineage: Bacteria > Chloroflexota > Anaerolineae > 4572-78 > NAK82 > NAK82. The sequence goes on along the minus strand of QEXY01000008.1, from coordinate 21,478 downwards.
TCAGCAGATTATGGCCTATGGTTTGGGTGCATGGGCACCCTCCTGGGAGGCAATGTACCAATGAGCGACACGTTTTTACCGAAAAGGATCGAAATAGCCAGGGATGACGGCCGGGACGTCGAGTTTGAACCCTGTATTACCGTGTTCACGTGTATCTACTGTGGTTACACCAGCGCTGACACAGCAGGGGCACTGCGGTTGTCGTACCCTCCCAACATCCATCTGGTTCGCCTGCCGTGCACAGGCAAGACTGATGTACTTTACATTCTGAAAGCGTTTGAGGAGGGTGCAGACGGTGTTTATGTAGTAGGTTGTAGTCTGGGCAACTGTCACCATGTGCGTGGCAATGAACGTGGCAAGGCGCGTGTGGAGCGTGCTAAGAAACTTCTGGATGCCATCGGATTGGGTGGAGAGCGTCTGGAGATGTTCTTTGTCTCTGGAGGTATGGGCGCCACTTTCGCGCGCTATGCGGAGGAAATGACCGAGCGCATACGTAAACTTGGCCCCAACCCGTTACGAGCGAATGTGACGAGGGTGGTGGTCGGCAATGAGTCAAAGCAGTGAAGTGATTACAGGCCATCCCGATGCGATTGGTGCTGTGCTGGTAGTAGGTGGCGGCATCACGGGCATGCAAACCGCACTCACACTGGCTGAGTGTGGTTACCGTGTCTATCTGGTTGAGTCACGCAGTGCCATCGGCGGCCATATGGCCCAGCTGGACAAAACCTTCCCCACAAACGACTGCGCCATGTGTACCATCTCACCCAAATTGGTTGAAACCGGCCGGCACCTCAATATCGAGGTGTTGACCAGCAGCGACGTGGTCGGGGTGAAGGGCGTGGCAGGCAATTTCACTGTTAGTGTGCGCACGAGACCCCGCTATGTGGACATGCGCAAGTGCACCGGTTGTGGTGAATGTGCGGATGTGTGTCCTGTGCTCATTCCCGACCCGTTTAATGAGGGATTAAGTGCACGTCGAGCAGCTTATAGGCTGTATCCCCAAGCTTTTCCCACCGCCTATGCCATTGAGAAACGTGGCATCGCACCATGTCGGGACGCCTGTCCAGCCCATCAGCGTGCCCAAGGCTATATTGCGCTGATCCGCGAGGGTCGCTTCGCAGATGCGCTGCGCGTTATCAAGGAGGACAATCCCTTCCCGGGTATTTGTGGCCGCATTTGCAATCATCGTTGCGAGGATGCTTGCAACCGAGGCAAGGTGGATGACCCTATCAACATCCATGCCTTGAAGCGTTTTGTAACCGATGTTGTGTACGCGCAGCCGCGTATCCCTCCAGAGCCGGCAGTGCGTCGCTATTCCGAACGGGTAGCTATTATCGGAGCTGGGCCGTGTGGCCTTACTGCGGCACAGGATCTGTGCAAACTGGGCTATCCTGTCACCGTATTCGAGTCATTGCCCGTGGCAGGTGGCATGCTGCGCGTAGGCGTTCCAGAATACCGGTTGCCGAGCTGGATTGTGGACCGCGAGGTGCAAGATATTCTCGACCTGGGAGTTGAGCTGCGCCTGAACACGACCGTCACCAATCTGGACGATCTCTTCCGAGAGGGATTCCAGGCTATTCTGATCGCTGTAGGTGCTCACGAAGGCATCCGTCTGCCTATACCAGGCAACGACCTGGAAGGTGTGCTGATCAACACCCAGTTCTTACGGGATGTGCGTCTCGCGAGCTTGAGCGCTGGCAATCCAGGTGGCAATCCTGCCAAGCCGCCTGAGGTACATGGCAAACGTGTGTTGGTGTTGGGAGGGGGCAACGTTGCGATTGATGTCGCACGCACTGCGCTTCGGTTGGGGGCGCGCGAAGTGCATATGGCTTGCCTTGAGGCACGTGATAACATGCCGGCCCACCCTTGGGAGGTTGAGGCCGCATTAGAAGAGGGGATCATCATCCATAACGAGCGCACCTTCTTGCGCATTCTGGATGACGGACATGGCCGGGTGGCAGGTGTGGAGTGTCAGCGCGTAGCCCATTTTGAATTCGACGAACAAGGACGTCTCTCCGTTGAATCCGTAGCGGGTTCTGAACATGTACTTCCTGCTGAGGTGGTGATTTTCTCAGTGGGTCAACGCGCAGGGTTGGCGTTCGTCCCAGAGGACGCAGGGGTGGGTCTGACGCCGCGTCGGACGATCGCTATTAACCCGAACACCTATGCGACCAGCCGTCCGGGTGTGTTTGCAGCTGGGGACAGCGTGAGCGGCACTTCTTTTGTGATCGAGGCAGTCGCCAGCGGCCACGATTGTGCCCAGGTCATTCATCGCTACCTGCGGGGCGAACCACTGGAACCGAAGCCTCGTCCAGAGTTACCAGTGGTCAAGCTGGGCGAGGCGGAGCTGCGAGAACGTATGCGCCGTGGTGAGATTCATATCACGCACCGTGTCCCGATGCCCGAACTGCCCGTCACCACTCGGCGCAGCACTTTCGCCGAGGTGGAGCTCGGATACACACCGGAACAAGCGCAGGCAGAGGCAGCGCGCTGCCTCGCATGTGGCATCTGCTCCGAGTGTCTCAGCTGTGTCTATCAATGTGGCGTTGGCGCGATCGACCATGATATGCCTGAGCAAGTGCAAGAGCTCAAAGTAGGCTCTATTATTCTGGCACCGGGTTTCATGTCATTCCCTGCTGAGGCGGCTGAGGAGTACGGTTGGGGACGTTATCCCAATGTGGTGACCTCACTACAGTTTGAACGACTATTGAGTGCTTCTGGTCCCACTTCTGGACATGTGCGGCGTCCTTCGGATGGTCAGAGGCCACGGCGCATCGCCTTCCTCCAGTGTATTGGGTCACGCGACCAACAGCATGACTATTGCTCCGCCGTGTGCTGCATGTATGCCACCAAAGAGGCGATCATGGCGATCGAGCATGCGCGTGACACCGCGGTGCACATTTTCATAATGGATATGCGTGCTGCCGGAAAAGGGTACGAAGAGTACTATCGTCGGGCGCGCGAGCGATATGGCGTTCGATATACCCGTTGTCGCGTTTCCTCAGTCAAAGAGGATCCTGCGACGCACAATCTGATTGTGAGATATGTGGAAGTCGAAACCAACACGCTCCGAGAAGAGGAATTCGACTTGGTGGTGTTGTCGGTGGGAATGAGCGTCGCGTCGGATATGCGCCAGTTGGCACGTAACCTGGGAGTGGAGCTGGATCAGCACGGATTCTGCCGTACACTGCTCTTTGAACCTCTGCAGACGAATCGTCCGGGCATCTACGTTGCAGGTGCTTTCCGAGAACCAAAAGACATTCCACAATCGGTGACTGATGGAAACGGGGCAGCCGCTAGAGCAGGTATGTTGCTGGCCGCAGCCCGTGGCACGTTGGTGCGCCAGCCCGAATATCCCCCCGAGCGAGATGTAACCGGCGAGGAACCGCGTGTGGCTGTCTTCGTTTGTCACTGTGGGAAGAATATCGGTGGCTTTCTCGATGTGCCTCAAGTGGCTGCCTATGCAGCCACTCTGCCTTATGTGATCCATGCCGAGCATAATTTGTATACATGCTCCCAGGATAGCATTGCGCACATCACGGAGAAAGTTAAAGAGCTGGGAGCGAATCGTGTGGTGGTCGCTTCCTGCACGCCGCTGACCCATCAACCTCTCTTTCAAAGCAGCATTCGCGCTGCGGGCCTGAACCCATATCTGTTTGAGATGGCTAACATCCGCAACCAATGCTCTTGGGTGCATTCCGATGATTGGGAAGCTGCCACACAGAAGGCAAAGGACCTGGTTCGTATGGCGGTAGGACGCGCTGTCCGTCTAGAACCCCTGCACACTGTGACAATGCCAGTGGAAAAAGCGGCTCTGGTAGTGGGCGGTGGAGCAGCGGGAATGACAGCTGCCCTGTCGCTTGCGAGGCAAGGGTTCCGGGTCCACCTAGTGGAGCGAAATGACGAATTGGGAGGGAATCTGCGGCATCTCTACTACACATTAGAGGCATTGCTCAACTCCGACGACGGATCGGACCTTTCGGATGCGCCTCATACCGATCCGCAAGAATTTCTGCGAGCTTTGGTACGAGATGTTCAGGCACAGCCCCTTATTCATGTGCACTTGCAAACCGAGGTGCTGGAGACTCAAGGTGTGGTGGGTCGATTTACCTCGATATTGCATACGAAAGAAGGGGAGCAACTCCAGGTACACCACGGTGTGACGATCCTGGCGACAGGGGGAGTGGAGTACCGCGGGCCGGAGTACTTATATGGGCAGCATCCACGCGTAATATCCCAGCAAGAGTTTGAGGCCTTGCTGGCTGCTGCAGAAGGGGTTGCAGAGACCGGTCGGGCACCCAGGGAAGAACTGCCTGATCACGTGATAATGATCCTGTGTGTCGGACCGGCTGAGGAATACTGCAGCCGCATCTGCTGTAACACTGCCTTGAAAAACGCGCTGGTGCTTAAGCGCCTGAAGCCCAATGCCGAGATAACAATTCTCTACCGGGACATCCGTGCCTGTGGTTTCAAGGAAAAATTGTACACACGGGCGCGCCGCGTGGGGGTACGCTTCATCCACTATGATTTTGACCGCAAGCCTGAGGTGATTTGTGAAGGAGATCGACTCAGGGTGACAGTTTGGGAGGAGGCGTTGGGGCAGTCATTCCAACTCACTCCTGATCTTTTGGTATTAAGCAACCCGGTCGTTCCAGCGGAAGGGGTGCGTGCGCTCAGCAAGCGGCTCAAGGTACCCTTGGATGGCAACGGATTCTTTATGGAAGCCCACGTCAAGTTGCGGCCGGTCGAGTTCTCGAGCGATGGGTTCTTTATGGCTGGCACGGCTAGCTATCCCAAGTCACTGGAGGAAACGATTGTAGAAGCTCTAGCAGCCTCGGCACGTGCAGCGACCGTGCTGGCCCAGGATTCCATCCAGGTCGGCGGCAGTGTGGCAGTGGTAGACGCCAGCCGCTGCGTGGGATGTCTGACCTGTGTGCGCACGTGCCCTTACCATGCCCCGCGCATTGTGCCGGAGGTGGTCGGAGTGGGAGATATCAGAGGAGCAGCTCAGATAGAAGCAGCCGCCTGTCACGGATGTGGATCGTGTGTGGTCGCGTGTCCGGCCAGAGCGATCCAGCTCGCCCATTACACCGACTCTCAGATGCAGGCAAAGGTGGACGCTCTGTTTGGAAGTGTGACAGCGAGTGAGCGGATCACCGCCTTGTGAGGAGATACTCTCTATCCTGAGAAAGGGGTGTGATCGTATGACAGATTGGCAACCTCAGATTATCGCTTTCTGTTGCAGGCATTGTGCCTATGCTGCGGCGGATTTGGCCGGTGGTCTGCGCCTGACATATCCACCCACCGTAAAGATTGTGGAGGTCCCGTGCACGGGTCGTGTGGATATGTCCCATATACTGCGCAGCTTTGAGGATGGAGCCGACGGCGTGCTCGTGGCCGGCTGACTGCCTGGAGAATGTCATTACCTGGAAGGTAATCTGAGGGCACAACAAAGGGTCGCGCGAACGCGCGCCTTGCTAGAAGAGATCGGACTGCAAGGCGAACGGCTGGCAATGTTCAATTTGTCAGCCGTGATGGGTGTTCGCCTGGCCGAAATCGCCGCTCAAATGACCGAGAGGATTAAGGCATTAGGTCCCAATCCTCTCGGTGTGAGAGGCGTGTGAACTCTGTCACCGTGATGGAAGGACCGCACGGGTGTTAAGTGGGAGATACCCCACAGAAAGAGGAGGGTCTAATGATCGTTGGTGAACAGAAGCCGCTGGCTGAGATCAAACAGATGTTGGCCGGTTTCCACAAAGTGCTGCTTGTGGGATGTGGCACGTGCGTGACCGTGTGTATGGCGGGTGGAGAGAAAGAGGTGGGGATTCTGGCCTCGGCATTGCGCATGAGCACGCGTTTGGACGGAAATGCCATCGAGTGCGACGAAGTCACCGTCCAGCGGCAATGTGAATGGGAATACATCGATCCACTGGGCAGCCGACTGGCAAACTATGACGTGGTGTTGTCACTGGCCTGTGGCATTGGAGTGCAGACGTTGGTACAGCGGTTTCCCAATGTCTGGGTAGTGCCTGGGCTGAACACCACCTTCTTGGGGATGCCACCCGAACAGGGGGTGTGGGAGGAACGCTGCCAGGCTTGTGGAGACTGCATTCTCGACAAGACGGGGGGCATCTGCCCCATTGCGCGTTGTTCCAAGCAGTTGCTCAATGGACCATGCGGTGGCTCACAGAAGGGTGTTTGTGAGGTCAACCCCCAAACACCATGCGCCTGGCAGCTGATCTACGACCGAATGAGCGCTATGGGCAGACTAGAGCAGTTGCTAGAAATCCAGCCGCCTAAGAATTGGTCTGCGGCGCGCCATGGAGGACCAAGGCGTATCATCCGCGATGATTTGCGCTTGCCTGAGGATTATCGAACCGCGTGACAGTTGACGAGGAGAGGACCATGAGCGAGGTCGTGCACAACGGGTACAAGTCCGGCAGTAATCTGGAACGGGTTCTTGTGGCAGGACACTTTGCAGTGACCGGAGAACTGGGTCCACCCAAGAATCACGATGCCAATGTCATCCGACGCAAGGCAGAGCTGTTGAAAGGATGTGTCGATGCGGTCAACATCACCGATAATCAGACGGCGATTGTGCGTATGAGCAGCATTGCTGCCGGGGTGATCCTGATACAGGAAGGGATGGACCCGGTTATCCAGATGACCTGTCGTGATCGCAACCGTCTGGGTATGCAGAGCGATCTGCTCGGCGCAGCTGCCTTAGGGATCAAGAATGTGCTTTGCCTCACAGGTGATCACCAGTCTTTTGGTAATCATCCCACAGCTAAGAACGTGCACGACCTGGATTCGATCCAGCTAGTGCGTATGGTCAAGGATATGCGGGATGACGATCGTTTTCAATGCGGTGAAGAGATTCCAGGAGGTGGGCCACGTTTCTTTATCGGAGCGGCGGCCAACCCTTTTGGAGACCCGTTTGAGTTTCGGCCCTATCGACTGGCGAAGAAGGTAGCGGCCGGCGCTGATTTCATCCAGACCCAGCTCATCTACGACATTCCGCGCTTCCGTGAATTTATGAAGCGCGTGGTGGATATGGGTTTACATGAGAAGGTGTTCATCCTGGCCGGCGTAGGCCCCCTCAAGAGCGTTGGGATGGCAAAGTATATGCGTGACCAGGTACCGGGAATGATCGTGGCAGACGAATACATCGAGCGTATGGAGGCAGCGGTCAAGCATATCGACAAGACAGACAAAAAGGCGCGCGCCGAAGCATGGCAGCAAGAAGGGATTCGCATCTGCATTGAGCAGATCCAGCAGATCAGAGAGATTGAAGGGGTAGCTGGCATTCACATGATGGCGATCGAGTGGGAGGAAGCGATCCGACCCATTGTGGAGGGGGCAGGGCTGCTTCCCAGACCAGCAATTCAGTAGAACGGACACGCCAGCCCGCTGGAACAGACAAAGGACGAGTGCGAATATGCTCCGAGAGCGAACAGCCACGTATGAGCCGTTGGCCCAAATTATACAGCGCGAGATCGGTCAGAACGTTTATTTGTGCTATCAGTGTGCCAAGTGCACCAGCGGATGCCCACTGGCGGAACACTTTGACCTGTGGCCCAACCAGATTATGCGCTGTCTCCAGTTCAACGATGAACGTCCATTGTATAGCAGGAGCATCTGGCTCTGTGCTTCGTGTCAGACGTGTACGACCCGTTGTCCCCAAGGACTGGACATTGCCGGGATTATGGACACATTGCGCATCGAGGCAAAACGACGCGGTGTGCAGCCGACAGTGCCGGAGGTGGACAAGTTCAGCACATTATTTATACGCGACATCAATCTCTTCGGGCGGCTGTACGAGGTGGGCTTGATGGCTGGCCTGAATCTCGTCACGGGGCGCTTGACTAAGGATATGGACATGGGATTGGAGATGATGAAGCGGGGCAAGCTCAACCTTATCCCCAGCTTTGTCCGACCTCCTAAACAGGTGCAGCCCATCCAAGCATCTGGTAATGTGGTCGCTTATTACCCAGGTTGTTCGCTCCATTCCAGTGCAGCGGAGTATGACCATACAACGCGTGCTTGTGCGCGCGTGCTGGGCCTGGAATTGATCGAACCTCCCGGATGGGTGTGTTGCGGCTCCACTCCGGCACACTCGAGCGATCATCTGTTGGCAACTGTGTTACCACTGCGCACACTGAGCACGGTGGAGCGCATGGGAATCGACACGTTGGCTGCGCCTTGCAGCTCTTGTTTCTCACGTCTCCGAGCGGCTGCCCATGCGGTCGCGGAAAATGACGATTTGGCCGCCCGGGTTGCCGAACAAATCGGCTATGCATATCAAGGACGAGTCCAGGTGCAGCACCTCGTGGATACATTTGTGGATCGGGTCGGTCTGGATGCCATTCGTGCCCACGTCAAGCGGCCGCTCACTGGCCTCAAAGTGGCTTGCTACTATGGTTGTCTGGTTACTCGGCCAGCTAAAATCACCGGCGCAGAGCATGTGGAATATCCGATGCAGATGGATTATCTGATGCGCGCATTGGGCGCTGAAACGATGGACTGGTCATACAAGACGGACTGCTGCGGTGGCGCACTTAGCTTGACCAAGACTCAGCTGGCCTGGGAGCTGACGGCGAAAATTTTGCGCAATGCCCATGACTGTGGTGCGGATGTGGTTGCCACGGTGTGTCCATTGTGCCAGGTCAATCTGGATGCGCGTCAGTCGCAGATTGGCCTGGAATTCCGGTTGCCCGCCCTATATGCTACCCAGCTCGCTGTGCTCGCCTTTGGCTTAGATGAGCGGGAGGCTGTTCTCGAACGCAACCTAGTCGACCCCCGTCCGGTGTTGCGTACAAAAGGGCTCATCCAGTAATTGTCCTCGGTAGCCCCCATCGGGCGGTGAAAAGCCATACAAACCGCCCGAATATATCTTGTCCCTGCGTTCGCAGCAGAGTATAATGTGTTCTGTGCAGTAACCGACATAGCGGTGTTCTGAGAGTAGCCGGTGATGCCTTATTGTTGTAGACACAGTGAATGTCCACACCGCTTCTACCTCGGGCAGTCCCTTGAATATTCCTTGTATTCTGTGCCCAATCGAGTTCTGGAGTGATGAAAGCGGTCCCTTTGTCCATACCGAGACCACGAAGATTCTGAGCACGATGTGGCCCAGAGGCAACCCTAGGAGTTTGCATGGAATTGCATCAATTTCCCCGACCTCCTCAAGATAATGGGCGTGGCGTTCACTGGAGTTTGAGCGTTTATGAGTGGGGCAAGCGCAACTGGGAGTTCTGGCGCGAACAGGTGCTGGCGATGAAGATCAAGTGGGTCAAGATTATGGACGACGGAGGCGGTTCTGGCCTTCGCTTAGCACGCCAGCTAATAGACATGGAGATTATGCCAGTGGTGCGCTTTTACCGTCCCCGACAGAATCCTGGCAACATCGGTCAACGTGGACGGGAGACGGTGCGTCGCTATGTTCAAGCTGGTGCGGTCTATTTCGAGACCAACAATGAGCCCGATCTCGATTTAGAATGGCGCGGTCCCAAACCGCCCAACTGGTTGGATCTGGTTGTGGACCACTTTATCATCGACGCTGACATCATCCTGGAGGAAGGGGGCTATCCGGCCGTACCGGCCTTTGGCGTCGGAACCCGACAGGATCCCTTCGCAAAGATTGTCGAGCGAGGGAGACGTGATATCCTCGATGGCGGTGCTTGGGCTGCCATCCATAACTACTGTCTGGGCCGACCCCTGGAGTACCCGAACGACCCGGTCAACCTCGATGGTGTGCCGATCACGCAGGAAGAGTGGGAAGCCGCTGGAGGGATGTGGGCATGGGAGATGAGTGTAGATGCCGTCAATGAGGCACGCCGCCGGATGGCCAATCCCAATGCCAGCATTATGACCGATAGCACATGCTTTCGCGCCTTCGAGTATGTCAACCATCTGGTCGTCCAGGCAGTTGGGCACTCCATTCCAATTATGATGACCGAAGGGGGCTACAATGTGGGGCAGCGCGCCGGCACCACTTTTGGTGATGACCCGCGTTATCCCAAACCTACCCCACTGACCGCCAGCCTGATGAACCTGGAGATGTTCCGATATATGCAAGGGGATCGGGAGATCTTGGGTCAGAAAGTGCCTGACTATTTCTTCGCCGCGATGCCGTGGCTGATCGCTGCCTATCGCATCGGTGTGTATGCGCCGCCTGCGGAAAATCAGGGACCCTGGTTTACCCATCAGTTCGATCGGCAATTCGGGTTGCGCGGGGAGCTTCCTATCGTGCAGATGCTTAAGGACCTTCCAACGCGAGTCCGCCAGGATGGTCCGGTGCCACCCCAGTGGTCAAAACCTCCTTATCATCAGGAATTGGGACGGAATTGGGATTGCCGTCTTAAATACCTGGGCGTCCGGTTGGAGCCTGCACCGGATACGAGCGGCCCCTATTGGAAGCTGGTGAAAGCGCAGTGGTACGACGAGGACGAGGTGGTGGGAGCGGGCTACATCTTCGTCAAGGCGCTGGATGCAGAAGGAAAGCCAATTGAGAATGCCACCTTTATTGTGGCACGTGCCGATGCCAGCGATCAGGTTCCCACGAAAGGAGCCATCGACGGTTATTGGGGTGACTACGCGATGTACGGTTGTTTGGGCACGTACAACGTGCGCATGAATCATCTGGGTTATCCCTCCGAGACCGTCACCGGGCTTGGTCTGGGGTTGGAGGATGCACCGCGCCTGTGGACGCGGACAGCCTTTCGTCTGACTTTCCAGTTGACCCGCCCGAGCCGATCAAATGATGGGGACAGGTTGCCAGATGAAGCCGGACGCCAGGCCGCTCTGCGCAAGGCGGTTATCCGTGCGGCAAAACCCCATTTGATACCGCTCGATCCTAGCACTCCGTTCCATCAATATGCCCGGCGTCACGATCTGGGAGAACGTCTCTCCACCGAGTTCACCTTTGAATATGAGGGTGTGCAGTACAGAGCGCAAGCGTTTGTCAAAGGGGTTGTCTACGCGCCATTGCATGCCCTGGATCGAATGAGCTACGTGCCCTATACAGAGTAGAAGAATTTGTCAAAACTTACATTGCATGGGAGATCTCATGGACACACAGACTATTCTCGAGAAGGAAAAGCAGTTCTTGTGGCCTGTCCACATCCACTACTATCAACAACCGCTGCCTCTGGCACACGGCGATGGAATGTATCTCTATGATGTTGAAGGTAATCGATATCTGGATTTCTTCGGTGGCATCTTGACCGTAAGCGTGGGACATTGCCACCCCAAGGTGACAGAAGCCATTCAACAGCAAGTGCGCACCCTGGTGCACACATCTACCCTATATCCCCATGAAAATCACGTAAAGCTGGCGGAGAAGCTGGCCGAGATCACTCCAGGCCGTCTCCAAAAGTCCTATTTCTGGAACAGCGGCACGGAAGCGAATGAGGCGGCTGTGTTGTTAGCACGAGAGGCAACCGGATGCCAAGACGTGATTGCATTGCGACATGGCTACAGCGGTCGCTCTGCTCTCGCCACCACCCTGACGGCGCAATCCACCTGGCGCGTGGGAGGGGCACAGGTGTTGGGCATTCACCATGCCCTGAATCCCTATTGCTATCGATGCCCTCTGAAGAGCTCTTATCCTCAGTGTGGCGTCGCATGTGCCGAAGATGTTGAGCAGGTCATCCGAACGGTCACTACAGGGCGCATCGCGGCATTTCTGGCAGAGCCCATCCAGGGGGTGGGGGGCTTTATCACCCCACCTCCGGAGTACTTTGGCATTGTTGTCGAGACCGTGCGCAAATACGGTGGGCTTTTCATTTGCGACGAGGTTCAAACCGGCTTTGGACGCACTGGCAAGTTTTGGTTCGGCATCCAACACTGGGGAGTTGAGCCGGATATTATGACGATGGCCAAGGGCATTGCCAACGGAACACCGTTGGGCGCTACGATTGCCATCCCAGAAGTGGCGGACAAACTGAAGGGGTTGATGATCTCGACCTTTGGAGGTAACCCTGTCTCCTGTGCCGCTGCTCTGGCAACAATCGCAGTCATGGAAGAGGAAAACTTGCCCCAGCACGTAGAGCAAATGGGCACGATCCTGCGCCACGGTTTGGAAAATATCAAGGAGAAGTATTCCGTCATCGGGGATGTGCGCGGCAAAGGGTTGATGCAAGGCATTGAGATGGTGCGCGATCGCCAGACCAAGGAACCAGCTGTGCGGGAAATCGCTCACCTGTTCGAGGCAACACGCCAGCGTGGCTTGCTGATCGGCAAGGGTGGTCTATACGGTAATGTCGTACGGATCACACCCCCGTTGGTTGTTTCGCAGCACGAGATCGAGTATGCGCTCGAGATTCTGGATCACGCTTTCGCAGAGGTACAAGAAACCCTGTAGTTTTTGATCAGAGAGGTGGAAAAGACGAACTTGGAGGTAGACATGCCGGACGAGTTATCACGCGAGGAATTGTTGGAAATGTATTGCCAGATGGTGCTCATCCGCCGTCTGGAAGAAAAAGCAGCAGAGCTTTACACCGCTGGTCTGATCGGTGGCTTCTTGCATCTGTACATCGGTGAGGAGGCAATCGCAGTTGGCGCCTGCAAGGCATTGCGACCGGATGATCATTTGCTGACCGCTTACCGGGATCACGGTTGGGCGATTGCGCGCGGGCTCGATCCCAAACGGGTGATGGCGGAGCTGCTTGGCAAGGCGACCGGTGTGAGCGGTGGCAAAGGGGGATCGATGCACCTGGCGAGCGCCGAGCACAACTATTGGGGAGGCCACGCCATCGTCGGGGGGCATTTGCCATTGGCGACCGGCATCGGACTGGCGATTCGCTACAAAGAAGAGGACAAAGCAGTGCTGTGCGTATTCGGAGAGGGTTCAACCAATATCGGCTATTTTCACGAATCACTCAATTTGGCAGCTGTGTGGAAGTTGCCCGTCGTCTTTCTGGTTGAGAACAATCAATACGGGATGGGCACCGAAGTGAGCCGCGCCTCTGCGCGTTCCGACATCTTCGAGAAGGGATGTTCTTACGACGTAGCCAGTGCCCCTGTGGATGGTCAGGATGTGCTGGCCGTCCATCGGGCGATGCGCGAGGCACTGGAGTATGCCCGTCAGCATGGGCCTTACCTGATGGAGGCCAAGACATATCGCTATTCCGGGCATTCTATGGGCGACCCAGAACGCTATCGCAGCAAGGCTGAGATTGAGCGTTGGCGTGCTCACGACCCCATCGAGCGGCTGGCCAGCGTGTTGATCTCCCATGCTTTGGCTGATCAAGCGGCTCTGGAAAAGATTCATCAGGATGTCGAACAGGAAATGGAAGGGATTGTGCGTTTTGCCCAGGAAAGCCCGGAGCCCGATGATGCAGCGCTCTATGAACATGTGTATGTGAATCCCATCCCCGAGCGGTAGGAGGCGAGTTCATATGGCATACATTACTATGCGTGAAGCGATTAGCCAGGCATTACGCGAAGAAATGTATCGCGATGAGCGTGTGTTCATCATGGGTGAAGAGGTGGGCGTCTGGGGTGGTACCTATGCTGTCACACGCGGCTTCCTGGATGAATTCGGTGAGAAACGCGTGCGCGATACGCCTATTGCCGAAGGGGTTATCGTCGGTGCGGCGATCGGTGCGGCGATCGCCGGCTTGCGCCCGGTTGCCGAGCTGATGACCATCAACTTCGCTTTCCTGGCGATGGATCAGATCGTGAACCACGCGGCCAAGCTGCATTATATGTTCAATGGACAAATTCGCTGTCCGCTGGTCATCCGCACGGTAGGAGGCGGAGGTCGTCAGCTGGCCGCGACACACTCCCAGAGCCCGGATGTCGTGTTCGCCCATTTCCCCGGCCTTAAAGTGGTGGCTCCCGGTACACCTGCCGATGCGAAAGGATTGCTCAAGAGCGCTATCCGCGATGAGGATCCGGTCTTCTTCATTGAGCATGCCACGCTCTATCAGTTGCGCGGCGAGGTACCTGATGACGAGGAATATTTGGTGCCCATCGGGGTTTCCGACGTAAAGCGCGAGGGGAAGGATGTCACTATCGTCTCGTATTCGAAGATGTTGCAGACATCCTTGCAGGCGGCAGAGCAGCTGAGCAAGGAGGGGATCGAAGCTGAGGTAATCGACCTGCGCACCTTGCGCCCGCTTGACATGCTGCCGGTGGTGCAATCAGTGCAAAAAACCAATCGTCTGGTGGTGGTAGAGGAAGGCTGGCGTTCATACGGGGTGGGAGCCGAAATAGCTGCCCGCGTGATGGAACGGGCATTTGATTACCTGGATGCTCCGGTGCGCCGCGTGGCTCAACTCGAGGTACCTTTGCCCTACAACCGGAGATTGGAGCAGATGGCGTTGCCCCAGGTGGAAGATGTGGTGCGGGCTGTCTATGACGTGCTATATCGCAAGTAAACGATCGAAGTAGTCAAGGAGGGTTTCGGTGGCTGAACTGCTTACAATGCCCAAGATGGGTTTTGATATGGCAGAAGGGACCCTGGTGCAATGGGTCAAGAAGGAAGGCGATACACTGTCCGAAGGCGATGTCGTGGCCATTATTGAGACGGATAAGGCCAATGTAGAAGTTACCTCCTTCCGATCAGGGGTGTTACGCAAGATCCTGGTGGAAAGCGGAACCGTTGTGCCGGTCGGCAAGCCCATCGCCATTATTGGAAGCGCTGATGAAGACATCCAGAGCTTGCTGCAGGCCCAAGAGGGTATGGTGCCGGCAAAAGGGGAGGCAGAGGTCGTGAGCGAAGCAGAAGTGCCTCCCACTGCGGGTATCGGTGCGGTGCCTGAGATTGAAGTTGGTCGTGTGCTTGCTTCACCGGTGGCGCGTCGCATGGCCTCCGAGTTAGGCATCGATTTGACCCAAGTACGCGGAACCGGGCCGGGCGGCCGCATCACCAAGGCAGACATCGAGGCCTTCGTGCGCGAGTCGGCGCGCGAAGTGCCGCAGCCTGTGGTAACGCCTCCACCGGCGATGCCGCCGCAACCTTCTGTGGGGGTGGAATACGCTGTCGAGCTGGTTACCCCGATCCGCAAGACTATCTCGCGTCGTATGACCGAAAGCAAGCAGCAGGCTCCCCACTTCTACATCACAATGGAAGTGGACATGGAAGCGGCTGTGGAACTCCGCCGGCAATTGAACGCATTGCTGCCGGAGGAAGAAAAGATCTCCATCAATGATATGGTCATCAAGGCAGCGGCGATCGCATTGCGCCAGTATCCGCGCCTCAATGCTTCGCTTGCCGGGGACGAAATTCATTTGTATCGCCGAGTGAATATCGGCATTGCGGTAGCACTGGATAGCGGTCTGATCACCGTGGTGGTCAAGGACTGCGATCAGAAGCCGCTGAGCCGTATCGCCGTTGAGGCACGTGCGATGATCACCCGCGCCCGAGAGGGTCGTATGCAAGCGGAGGATATCGTGGGGAGCACGTTCACCATCAGCAACTTGGGCATGTATGGCGTGGAGGACTTTGCGGCGATCATCAACCCGCCCCAAGCAGCGATCCTGGCAGTCGGTGCGGTACGCCGCGTGCCCGTGGTCAACGATGCGGGGGAACTGGTTGCCGGCACCCGGATGAAGATGACCATTTCAGCCGATCATCGCATCACCGATGGCGCAGAAGCTGCTCTATTTCTGCAGGCACTCAAAGCGGTGCTCGAGCAGCCTATGCGACTTCTGCTGTGAACACATCACAAGTGATGCAGCGGTAAGGGGCCATTTTGCGGTTGGATACTGCGGTGAAGCAATTCCGCTTCCTTCTGTGTGATCTGGACGATACTTTATATCCTGCTCATGCAGGAATTATGAAGATGGTGGGAGAGCGCATCAGCCAGTTTATGATCGAGTACTTAGACGTTCCGCCGCAAATGGCCCCTTCGCTGCGGCGCCACTTTCGCGAACGCTACGGAACAACGATGCGGGGTCTGATCCTTCATTATGGGATTGACCCGGAACACTATCTCGAGTTTGTCCACGATATCCCGCTGGCCGACTTTATTCGGCCTAACCCAGCTCTGGGCAGCGTATTGGGAAACATCGATCTCACCAAGGTGATCCTCACCAATGCCAGTCGCGAGCACGCGATACGGGTACTCACCATCCTTGGAGTGCAGCATCACTTCGCCCATATCATCGATGTGCGAGATTTCCACTACCACAGCAAACCGCATCGTTATGCCTACCGGCGTGCGCTCGAAATTCTCGGTGCACGGCCTGAAGAATGCATCCTGGTCGAGGACATGCCGCGCAATCTTGTCCCAGCTGTGGCGATGGGCATGTTCGGCGTCTTAGTGCGCAATCCTTACTCTGAGGTAGAAGACGGGGCCAGTGTGACAGATTTGTGCGTGGATGACATTTTGGAGCTGGCAGAGAAGCTGCGACCTGTCATCGTATCGAGGAACGAGTTAACGCACGCCGAGTGCGTGAACTAGGCAAGGAAGGTATCTAGCCAGAGGACTGCAGAGTGCTCTGCGCTATAGGCACTCTAGCGCATTGAGGAAACGATCGACCTCCTCGATTGTGTTATAATGGACAATCCCGACTCGCACCATGCCCCCACTTTGTTCAACCCCCAGCCGTTCCGTGACCGAGATGGCATAATAGTTGCCATCCCAGACGAAGATCCCCTCATCTCCGAGCTTTTGCGCGATCTCTTGAGGGGTATGGCCCTTCATACGGAAGGAAACAGTGGGCACGCGTTGGTCAAAACGGGTCGGGTCGGTGATACCATAGAGGGTGACCCCTGGGATAGATTGCAGTCCCTGGATCAGACGAACTAAAAGAGGGCGCTCATAGGCACGGATAGCCCACAGAGCTGCCTTTAGATCACGTCGGCGCCCTTCCAGGTGACGGTACTGTGTGGCAAGATCAGCCCCATAAAGGACACCAATCTCAGCCAGGTAGTCCGCCGCGGCCTTGACGCCAGCTATGCCTTCATGGTTCTTCGTGCCCGTCTCAAACTTGTCCGGTGGCCGGTCTCCGGCCGGTCGCACCTTGTAGGCCTTTAATTGGTCCAGGATCTCGTAGCGCCCCCACAGTACCCCGACATGGGGACCGAAAAATTTATACGCTGAGCACACGAGGAAATCGCAACCGACCGCTTGGACATCAATGGGACCATGAGGTGCATAATGCACTGCGTCTACATAGAGCCATGCACCTGCGGCATGTGCCCATTCAGCAATGGTGCGCACATCATTCAGTGTGCCCACAGCATTAGAGGCATACCCCACCGCGACCAGCCGTGTGCGTTGGTTGATGAGGTCTTGCAAGCTTGCCATGTCCAAGGTGCAATCTTCTGGATGGAAGTCGACATAACGAATCACGGCGCCTTGTTCTTCGAGAGCCACCCAAGGCGCAATGTTGGCGTCATGGTCCAATCGTGTCACCACGATTTCATCGCCAGGGCGTAGCGTCCGCGCAATGGCGCGGCTGATGGCGAACGTCAGGGTGGTCATGTTAGGGCCGAAGATGATCTCGTCCGGAGATGGTGCGTTCAAAAAATCGGCCATTGCGTGACGTGCCTCTTCGATGAGCTGATCAGTACGACGGCTGGTTTCATATAGACCGTGGGTATTCGCATTCGTGCACACCATGTAATGGACCATGGCATCGACGACCGACTGGGGCACTTGAGTTCCGCCTGGTCCATCGAAGAAGACATAGGGCCTCCCGTGTGCATCGGTTTGCTGCAGAGCGGGGAATTGCGCGCGCAGGGGAGAAAGGTCGGGTATAGGGAGGGAAAGTGTTGAGCGATCTACTTGGGTTTCCATCGGCAGAGGTTATCGACCTCCCATGTATATCTGTACGTTGCGCTCGTGTTCTTCCATCGTGGTGGCAAACACGTGCCCACCATCCCCACGGGCCACGAAGTAGAGATAATCTGTGTTCGTCGGTTGCAATACTGCTGTAATGGCACTGATCCCGGGGCTGCAAATTGGGCCAGGCGGCAAACCGGGATGCAGATACGTATTGTAGGGCGAATTGACGCCTTGATACTCCTCGATGGTCACCGGTGTCTTCCACCACTGGCCACTATCTGGTTGATAGCCCATCGCATACTGTACGGTTGGGTCGGCGTTGAGGTACATGCCTTGCTTCAGTCGGTTGAGATACACGCTGGCAATGGCAGGGCGCTCATCGGGGATGACGGCCTCGCGTTCTACAATGGAAGCTAACGTCAGCACTTGGTAAAATGTGAGCCCTTGTGCGGCAGCCATGCTTTCCCATCCGATGGGCAGGCGCGACTGCAGCGTGTTTAACATACGGGTCAGGATGTCCTCTGGAGTCGGTTGAACCGGAAGACGATAGGTCTCGGGAAATAGATAACCTTCGTAGCTCATCCCCGCTGGCTTGCTTTCCAACAGAGGGTGTTGTATCGCTTCCCCCCGGCGCACCGCGGCCAGGAACGCGCTACCGTCCATAATTTCGCGTTTTGAGAGCAGCTCCGCCACTTGCTCAGCGCGCCATCCTTCCGGGATAGTGATTGTCACTTCCTCGACCTTGCTGTGTTGCAGTGCCTCGCCGATCTCACGCATGCTCATATTGCGACGCAGCACGTAGTTACCCGCTTCGAGGGATGCATCCAATCCGTTATATTGGAGGAAGCGTCGGAAGAGCTCTGCATCGGTGATCAATCCCATTTCTTGCAAGCGTGTGCCAATGCTGATGGCTGTCTCTCCTGCCTCTATCCGGAAATGGATCGGGGTGGGATCGTCACTGACTGGTTTGTTAATGCGTTCGGCATTTAACTGCAGGTAGAAACCGAGTGCCCAGTCGCCGACGCCTTGGGGCGATCGTCCTCCAGGGATCGCGTCGAGCGCGATCAGCGTGCCGCTGCCCTGTGAGCGCAGATACCAGATGCCTATAACCAGCACAGCAACGATTGAAACCAGCGCAGCAACGAAGAAAAATCCTCGGAGAAAAAGCCACAATCTCTTGCGCACGAAGATTACCTCCCTGCGGATAGTCGAGTTTGATGATCCAGGTATTCTTGCAAGATCACCGCAGCTGCGGCGGCGTCTAGGTGAGCGCGCTTCCGATAGCCGGCCTCGGTTAGGAGTTCTTGGGCGATGGAGGTCGAATAGCGTTCGTCCACCATCTCGACCGGCACGGTGAGCACCTTCGATAATGCTTTGGCATAGCGTATCACACGGCGCGCCTGAGAACCGATCGTTCCATTTAGTGAAATAGGCAATCCCACAATCACCCGCTGAGCTCCCAATCTGTGCACCAGCTCTCCAATGGTGGCAAAGTCCTCCGCCCGGGAACGACGCTCAATGATCCCGTGAGGTGTTGCCAGGGTGCCAGTCGGGTCGCTAACAGCCACCCCGATGCGCCGTTCGCCTATGTCTAATGCGATGATCACCATATTGAGGTGTTGGCTTGCATTCTGATGTGCTATTCGGTCACGTCTATCCGAATGCGAAAAGGCAGCCAAGGCAAGCGGCCCAACCAATTCGGCTCAACTGACACAAAAGGAGGCTCTGCTAATGGCAATTGCTGGGCAAGCAGCCGCTGAGCTTGATCAATCGGCAATCCTCTTACCATGCTCGCAACCTGGTCGGTATCGATCTGCGCGATCGCCTCACCCCAGGCTCGGATTGTAAAAGTGACCGAGCGGTCGTCCGCCACGCTCAATACCTGGCCGATTTCAAATCGGAGGCTACGTGGATCCAGTTTATGCCCTTTGGGCATCTCCGCTTGCAAAGCAGCCAATCCGAGCTGATTGGCATGTTGAGTTGCGATCACCGTTCCGCGCACCACGGCGTGCATGTCCAGGGAGAGCTGATCAGCCTGCTCACCGTCCAGGCTAGGGGTGAAAATCCCCTCCAAAGGCAACACGATCACCGATTCGGGCGGTAAGAACTCCTGTTCCGCCAGCTCACCCTTGAGGCGGTTATAGCCTTCCTGATACATCTTCTGCAGGACAATAGACCACAGGCGGTCCTTGTCCTCGCGCGTGACCACACCTGCCTGCTTGACGGCTCCCCCACTGGTCGGCAATTCGTTGATGACAGCGAGTTGTCGAGCCAGGATGGGGTTTTCAATGCGATTGATCTGACCAGCCGCCACGTTGCCAATGGGGCCTGGGTCCACAGCCGTGACAGTTACAACCGCTGTGGCATTCACTGCAGCTGGCACCGTCACCGTGATGTTCGTGGTGAAACGCACGTTGAGGCCGCGTGACGTGCTGACGGTGGTGCTGATCGGCACGGTCACCTCTTGGAGCGTGCGGTTGATGAACGTCACGGCACCACTGGCACGTTCTGTGGGCAATGCACTGGCACCAGAAGGGGCAATAACGCCCACATCGCGCAGCTCCACCTGTGCCAGGCGTGCTGGTATGTCCAGCGTTTGATAGTTAATCCTTTCAGTTTGAGGATCGGCCCGCAGGGTCAGCTCTGTTTGTACAGGGGTTCGTCTGGGTTTCAGCTGGATTGATCCTTCGGGATAGAGCAGCAGAACGACCACACCGATCATAGCGCTCAGGATCGCCAGCAGGAGCAAGAAACCCAGGGCACTCAGCAGGCGCTGGACAAGCATCTGCGAAGGGGACAATCGTCGTCTGGACTTGATGCGAAAGACGGGCAGCCACTTAGGGCGCGCGATCTTCCGAAGGGGTCGCTCCGGCAGTGACACACCCGGCACTTTGTCTGGCTCGGTCACTTCATCATAGGCGGTGACCAATTCACTCGAGCTAATCGGTTGCGATGTCTCGCCCGTGGATATCAGCCATTGAGAGCGACGCGCATGTTCAACCGAGCGGAAAGTGGTCAAGCCAACTTCAGCGGCCAGCTCACCCACTCGTGGGTCCGGAGTGACCAACGCGGCGACATGTCCGGTGCTGCTGGCGTAGCGTGCAATGAGCTTCAAGCTCACGAGACTGCGCAATGATCGATTGCGCGATGGGAGCACAAGTAACACACGCTCTGCCTCAGCCCATTCCAGTCGGTCACGCACGACGGCAACGTCGTCGTCTGGGTCGAGGTAGATCACCTGAGCCGGCTTCCCTCGAATCATCCCCTCCGCTTCGGCCATGGGCTGGGTCATCTTTCTCATACGCAACGGTCCTTCACCACGTTACACTGGTCGCCAGCCCTATCGCAGACGTCAGAATTTCGCCCAGAGGATGCTGGGGCACATTCAGCAGAAGAGGTTGACTTGGTCGGCGTACACCCAGAAAATGTCCCAAAGCCTCAACCTCTACCGCGCGATCGAAGTGTATACCCGTGGCTGTCTCCACGCTGTGCACGGCTGAGACAAGGTCTGGCAGTAAACTGCCCCCCCCGGTGATAAATATACGACCGGGCAGAACACCCTCGTAATGGGTGAATGTCTCTCCCTCGTGTGGGAATATGCCGGACATATTGTGCCGATGTTCGTCCGCCATGGTGCGCAAGGCGGATACAAACGAATCGAACCAATCGTGCACCGGTCTTTCCAAAGCACGTTTCACTAGTACAACATCCTCTTGAGAAAGGAGATTGCCCGTATAAGC
>QEXY01000054.1 GCA_003130875.1 Ardenticatenia bacterium | reverse complement strand
TGAGGCCGGGTGAGGCGGATCATCCGGGCTGAATGAAGCCTATGAACGCGCTGCCAAGGCAGCATAACACTTTTCAGCGGACTTTTTCAACACCCTCTTTTGGTGAGTTCTTGACTCCGCAGTATAATAGTCGCTATGGAGCAATCTCTCACTTCATCTCCCATTCGCGTGTTGATTGCCAAGCTAGGCCTGGATGGCCACGATCGCGGTGCGATGGTGGTGGCGCGCGCACTGCGCGATGCCGGCATGGAGGTCATCTACACCGGCCTGCGTCAAACGCCCGAGATGGTCGCCGAAGCAGCCCTGCAAGAAGATGTCGATGTGGTAGGTCTTTCCATCCTGAGCGGCGCTCACATGGTCCTGGTGCCGCGCACTGTGGATTTGTTGCGTGCGCGCGGATTGGACGATGTGTTGGTCATCGTCGGGGGAATTATACCCGATGAAGATGTGCCTGTGCTCCAAGCCCATGGCATCCATGCCGTGTTTGGCCCAGGTTCCCCCACTCAGGAGATTGTGCACTTTATTCGCGCGCATGTGAGGAAATAGCTGGTGGAGCTGGTACAGGCAATCATTGGCGGCGATCGACGTGCCATCGCTCGATTGATCACGCTGATTGAGAACGAAGCCGAAGAAGCACGTGCCATGCTGGCGCAACTTTTCCCGCACACCGGTCGTGCATATGTCGTCGGCATCACGGGTGCACCTGGTTCCGGAAAGAGCACCCTGGTGAACCAACTGGCAAAGCACTACAGCGCCCTTGGACGGCGTGTGGGAGTCATAGCCGTAGATGCGACAAGCCCCTTCTCCGGCGGAGCCCTCCTGGGTGATCGCGTGCGCATGCGCGATGTGAGCCATGATCCGGGGGTGTTCGTGCGCAGCATGGCCAGCCGTGGCAATTTGGGAGGTTTGGCACGCGCGACCCCCGATGTTATTAAAGTGCTTGATGCTGCCGGTTATGACCTCATCCTGGTGGAGACAGTGGGCAGCGGACAATTGGAGGTCGAGATCGCACGCACAGCCCATACGGTGCTCGTGGTTGAGATACCCGGCACTGGAGATGAGATCCAATCCCTCAAAGCGGGCATTTTGGAGATCGCCGACGTAATCGTGGTCAACAAATCAGACCGGGATGGCGCCGAGCATACAGCGGCAATCCTGGAAGCTATGTTGAGCATCGAGATGCCTCGGAAACGACCTCCAGGGCCGTATACCAACCATCCATATGCTGCCAATATGCTGGCGAGGCTGATGGAATATCTGCAGCGCGAGAAAGGATTGATCAGAGACGATGCCAGCTGGCGACCCCGCGTTGTGCGCACCATCGCGATACGGGGCGAAGGCATTGCCAAGTTGACGGACATCATCGAAGAGCACCGTCAGCATCTGCTCGTCACGCGTGAATGGGAAGCCCGCGATTATGTGCGTCTGCTGGGCGAAATCGAGCAGGCGCTACGGCATCGTCTCACACAACAGCTACTCTACCAGGTTGACCTCGACCACCTGGTCGAAGTCGTCAATCGTGTGTTCACACGGCGTCTCGATCCATGTTCGGCAGCCGAACAATTGCTCTGCTCGTAGAGTTCTCCGTTTCTCGATTTCATTCGCCGGAGGTGGCATCATATGTCCATTCATAATCGACCCCACACTATTTGTGGACCTATGTATGGAGAGCTTGCACTGATAAGTGGCACTGCCAACCGTCCTTTAGCCGAGGCGATTGCTCGTGAACTGGAGATCCCTCTGACCGGTGCAGATGTCTTCAAGTTCGCTAATAGCAACATTTTCTGTCGATTGCATAGCAGTGTGCGTAGCAAGGACGTGTTCATCATTCAACCCACTTGCGTGACCGAACACGAGGACGGCCACGTCGCCTCGGTCAACGATAATTTGATGGAGCTGCTGATTATGCTGGATACGGTGCGTCGGGATTCGGCAGGGCGCATCACCGCTGTCGTGCCGTACTATGGGTATGGTCGCACAGACAAGAAGGATCAGCCACGTGTCCCGATCACTGCCCGCTTAGTTGCTGATCTCATCTCGGTGGCCGGTGCAGACCGTCTGCTCACGGTCGATTTGCACGCCGGTCAGATCCAAGGTTTCTTCACCATCCCGGTGGATGAGCTGACCGCTTTTTATGCGCTGAGCAAATACTTCCGTGAGAAACGTATCCCGGATGCGGTTGTGGTAGCACCCGATATCGGAGGCACCAAACATGCCCGCAACTTTGCGGAGGCATTGCACGTGCCGCTGGCGGTCATCGAAAAACGGCGTGTGCAGCGACCTGACGGCAGTGTTGCCAAGGCACTCAACGTCATCGGTGATGTGGAAGGCAAGAACGTTTTGCTGTTCGATGACGAGATCGACACCGGAGGCACCATTGCGCAAGCGATTGTGTTCTTGCAATCAGCGGGCGCACGGCGGGTGTTTGTGGGGGTCACGCATCCGGTCTTTTCTGACCCGGCTGTGGAACGCCTGAGCGGGCTTCCCATCGAGGAGATTGTGGTGACGGACACGATCCCCTTGCCACCGCGCAAGCGCCTGCCCAACATCACGGTGCTGTCGATGGCCAATTTGATCGCCGAGGTGATCCGACGCATCCACGAGGGACGTTCGGTAGGAGCTCTGTTCGGAGAGTAGAAAATGAGTTGGAGATTTCGAAGCAGTCCAGAACCATCCCAGGAGAACGTCATATTGGATGGTGAGGTCGTCAGCCGTCTTCGCGATGAGGCAAGCGGCATCTTCGATGCGGAAGAAGTGCGCGTGCCACGTCGTGCGCAACAAGGTGTTGTGGTCTTCATCGGACGGGTGCGCTTAGGTGATGTCGAACTTGCCTATGACACGTTGGCGAACCGTTGGGCACGTCTGGGTTACACGCCGATGTTACGTGCGACCCGCGAAGGCCACGAACTGGTTGCGATGCCAGGTCTGTCTCGCCCGCGCCCTTCTAATCCCTTGATCAATGCCATATTATTTGTGATGACCGTCCTCTCAGTGGTGTTTATAGGCGCATTGAACGAAGGAGTGGACTTACTCCGTAACCCAGCTGGCATTGTGGCTGGATTTCCCTTTGCGGGAACGTTGCTCCTGATTCTGGGCACCCATGAGTTCGGTCACTACTTTGCGGCAAGGCACCACCGCGTGGCCGTGACGCTCCCCTATTTTATCCCGATGCCGTTCAGCTTCGTCGGCACTTTTGGCGCTTTCATCCAGTTGCGTTCTCCGGTGCGGACTCGCAATCAATTGCTGGATGTCGGGGTGGCCGGCCCGCTATCCGGACTGATCGTGGCACTTCCCCTGCTGATCTACGGTTTATCCATTTCACCGGTTCGCCCATTGCCACCTGAGGGGGGCTATATCATGGAGGGCAATTCCCTGCTCTATCTAGGGATCAAATATCTCGTCCACGGCGAGATACTGCCCGGCAATGGACGCGATGTGATGTTGCACCCCATCGCTTTTGCCGCCTGGTTTGGGGTTCTGGTCACCGCCTTCAACTTGTTCCCAATTGGTCAGCTCGATGGCGGGCATGTGTTATTTGCCTTATTGGGCGAGCGCGCGCGTTATGTCGGCTTCGTATTGGTGGGCACGCTTTTCCTTATGGGGCTCCTGCTATGGGAAGGTTGGATTGTGTGGGCCATTCTGGTCTTTATGCTGGGCGTCGCGCATCCACCTCCCCTCAATGATCTTGCCCCGCTCGACGCACGACGCAGGGTACTGGGGATTATCGTATTGCTAATTTTTGCCCTGGTTTTCGTTCCGGTACCGCTGAGAGTGGTGATGTGAACGCCTCCCTACGACCTGTCGTGTTGGCCTCGGCCTCAGAACGTCGCCGTGAGCTGATGGCATTGCTCGGATTGCCGTTCGAGGTGTGGCCTGTCCAGATAGACGAAACAGCACGTCCAGGTGAGGCGGCTGCGCATCTGGCAGCCCGGCTGAGCGCCACTAAAGCAGCCGCGGTGCGGCAACAGCTGGTCCATGCGGGCTTGGCGGAATCATATAGCTTGGTGATCGGCGCTGATACTGTGGTAGCGCTGCAAGACCAAATATTCGGCAAACCGCGCGATGCGGCCGAGGCGACCGCGATGCTGCGTCAGCTGCGCGGCCGGATGCACACCGTCCACAGCGCCGTCGCCATCGTCGAAGCCGCCAGCGGACGCGCTGTCATTCACATCAACACGTCACGGGTCTGGATGCGTGCTTACAGCGATGCCGAGATCGCGGCATACGTCGCGAGTGGCGACCCGCTGGACAAAGCAGGTGCATATGCCATTCAGCATGCTGGTTTTCGCCCGGTGGAACGCCTGGAAGGATGTTTCAGCAGCGTGGTGGGTCTGCCGCTGGCGACTTTGGCGCGCGGATTGGCCCATTTTGGCATTCAGCTGGACCTGGCAGGCGAAGTGGCAAGTGTATGTCGTGCATGGACAGGGCATGCCTGCTGCCTCAACGGCCATCAATCCTCTTCGGGGGGAAGGTAGATGCGCAGCAGCACAGCGGGGGGTTGCACAGCACGCAGTACAAAGCGACACGGAGTTGCTGGCACCAGACAGTAGCGTACGGCCGGCAGATCTATGCTGCCCGCTGCCCAATCCAGTCTTGCCTCTCCCGTAATACACCCCCATATCTCGAGCGTCTCGCCATCGGTCTCGCCATGCCAGACGCCATGGGCTGCCAGGGTGACCTTCTCCACGACAAAATATCGGGAGCGAACCACATGCTGGCGCACGACACCTTCGCGATCTTCCAGAACCGGCTGCGGCAATACTACTGGCTCGACATTGTCAAAATCCAGCACGTCCAGCGCTTTTTCTATATGAAGAGGTCGTGGACGACCATCTGCGCCGAGTCGCCCCCAGTCATACACACGATAGGTGGTGTCCGAGTTCTGCAACACCTCGTTGATCACCAACCCTTCCAGCGCAGCGTGCACCGTGCCAGGGGTTATCAAGACCGCGTCACCCGGCTTGACTGGCAGGAAATGGACGACTTCCTCGATGCTATTCGCTGCTACGGCGCGCAGAAAATCAGCCTCGGTCACCCCACGCCTTAGCCCAAGAATAATGCGCGCGCCGGGTTGCGCGTGCAACACATACCACATCTCCGTCTTGCCCAGCTCACCATTTTCATGCTGCAAGGCATATTCATCCGGCGGGTGTACCTGCACGGAAAGGCGTTTCTCAGCATCCAATAGCTTGACCAGCAAGGGAAAACGACCACGCTGAAGTGCCCAAGCAGCCCGTCGCCCCACTAGGTCTACACCGTATATGGCCAACACGTCGGGCAGTGCATAACCTTGCAACGGTCCAGCGTCGATCACTGTGGAGGCGGTCGGGTGGGCCGAAATCTCCCAGCTCTCGGCGGTAGGGCCAGGTGGCAGCGACCGACCATATAGGCGTTCCAGATTACGCCCTCCCCAGATGTAATCACGCAATACTGGGATGAACGTCAAAGGGTAGAGGGAAATGCGATGGACCTTTTGATTCCTATGTCCCGGGTTCGACATCTTCTCTTCCATACGCTCTTGACCAAGTTCCTCTATAATCTTACTTATATTCTGGTGTTGAGGAATGGGTCGGATTTACCGACGCAGGTAGGCAATAGGATCCCACTCTCGCGTGCGACCGCTCGCCTGCACTCTGCGCCGTTCCCTGAACCAGACAATCAACCCAAGCAGCCAGGGCAAAGGCAGCGACGCAGCCCCTAATGTCACCAGCTGATGAAGGGCTAACGTCTGCAGCGCGAGCATGAGCGGATCGGACAGATACCAGGTGATCCACGCGCCATGTCGCCAGTATGCCACCAACGCAGGCAGTGCCACTATGTAACAAACGAGCAAGGCATAATCACCCGTTGTCGTCAGGGCCACCTGCCAACGTGCGGGTGGAATAGAGAAAAACCCGAATAACACGATCAAGCCTCCCACCATCAATCCGATCAACGCATCACGCGCCAAAGGTGTTCCGAGATAGCCAGTGGTGTTGGCAAGGAGGCCAAACGAGAAATCCTGGCCATTCAGTCCGTACAGTGCATATAGCACCGCCACGGCAACCAGGGCAGCGACGAAGATCAGCGCGAAACGCGCGGGGCGTCTGATCCAGAAAAACACCAGAGGGGCGATGATGCCTATCGCGAGCAGGACTGCGCGCGGCCATCGTTCTGCTTCCATGCGAGTGTTCTTGGCTTGCGTGATCACCGCAGACACTTCCTGACTCACCAACTGTGCTGCCGCGATGGCACCTGCGTGGTTGCCCCGTCGCAATGAAGAGATGGCGATCTGCAGATCGTGTTGAAGCAATTCCTGAGAGGCATGTTGCCGTAATGCTTCCAGATATGCCTGAGCCCATGCCACCTTTTGCGTGGTCAAGAGCAGCCAGCTGGACGCCAGCATCTCGCCTTCAAGTTGCATCATATCGAACACGGGATGCCCCTCGCTCATCACGGGCAAACGCGTGCCCAACAGGGTTGCCAAAGTAGGAGCAATATCCTCCAGGCGTATAGGGCTGTATTCGCCTGTCACAACTCCCTGCCCCACCATCACCAGCGGCAAAGCAGGCAGATTGCTTTGACCACCCGCCGGCCTTCCATCGGATAACAGAGCGCCGTCGGAAGTGAGCAGAAGCACCGATTCCGCCAGGTTCATCTGACGTACAATCTGACGCACATAACTGTCCACCTGGCGCAGAGCAGCACGATACGCTGGTCCAGATGTGCCATACTGCTTTCCAATGGCTTCCGGCAAATCGAGGTGCACAATAATCAAGTGGTATTGCGGGTCTGCGATGAGCCCCAGAGCAGCCTCGACGGTTTGTGCGTCGCGCGAACCCTCATCACCTTGGGCAGCATACGTGGCATCCAAAGCAAGGGATGCGAACAAGGGAGCACGATCCGCAGATACGGCCACGGCAATGCGCAGACCCGCCTCTTGGGCTGCTATCAGTATGTTGTCTACCCTTAGGCCGAGCACATTGTCCGCATTCGGCAAGAGCAGAGGCGCTCGGTTCAGCTCATTCCCTGCACCGCTGAGAAGCGTGGCCCAGACCGAAGGCCAATAAGCCGGCGGACGAACTCGCACCGGAGCCACAGCACCGATATCTGCCAGGCTTTGCCAAACCGGCATGTCCTGCACCACTGTCTCTCGGTAGCCCACCCCACTCACAACCACCATGACCACTCGCTTTGTGAGCCCAGGCAATCGCTCTCCGGGCGCGACCGAAATGCTCGCCAGAGGTGGCGTGTAGGCACGCACGGAGCGTTGGAGCAGGTCAGCCCAACGGTGCGCTACAAAAGCTATCGCTGCCAGAAGCAGCGCGCTGAGAATTACCGCACGATATCGTCGCATAGTTGCGAAACGCTCTCAGAAAGTGAGCAAGGAACGCTCGTTTTGCCTTGATAGAAGCGAAGATTTATTATATCTTTCCTACAGACGTTCAGCAAGGAGTTAAGACGGGCGAACATGATACCACTGCAAGACACAATCCCCTCGCGCTCATTACCGCTGGTCAACTGGATGCTCATTGCGCTCAACGTTCTGATCTTCCTCATGATGCTGAGCCTTGGGCCTTATGCCGAGCGCATTGTGTTTCTGCTAGGTGTGGTACCCCTGCGCTTGCTCGCCTATCCCGACTTAGCGCAAGCGTTTACCCTGATCACTTCGATGTTCCTCCATGGTGGATGGGCACACTTGTTCAGCAACATGTTGGCACTTTATATCTTTGGTGACAATGTCGAAGACCGCATGGGTTCTTGGCGTTATCTCGCTTTCTATCTGATTTGTGGCATCATCGCGGCCTTGACCCATGTGCTTTTTAACCCTGCTTCGCGCATCCCCACCATCGGTGCCAGCGGTGCGATCAGCGGCGTGTTGGGTGCATACTTGGTCTTGTTTCCTCGCGCGCGTGTTATCACGCTGTTGCCCTGGTTTTTCCTGCCGTGGTTTGTGGAGGTGCCGGCGGTGACCTATGTGGGTATCTGGATCGCATCCCAGCTGCTCAATGGAATGCTTGCCATCGTGACCGGCGCTCAGGCCTTCGGTGGTGTAGCGTGGTGGGCTCATATTGGTGGATTCTTCGCCGGTTTTGTGCTGGTGTACCTGTTCGCTTCGCGACGCCCTGCGCGCCGTACCTATCCGGACGAATATTTCCCGTGGTGAAGCTTCCTGCCTGACAAATGGATCACTCTTAGCCACAAGGAGGGTGCGATGGACTTTCTGTCTCTACTATGGATATTCCTTATCATTTCGTCGCTCCAGCCGATCATCCGCCAGAAAATGCTGGAGATGGAGCGATTGCGAGCCCTCAGCCGCCTGGAACGGGAACGCCACAGCCGGGTGATCGCGCTGATCCACCGTCAGGAAACAATGAGTTTCTTGGGCTTTCCGTTGATGCGGTACATCGATATCAATGATTCGGAACAGGTGCTACGCGCCATCAAGATGACCGACCCCGATGTGCCCATCGACCTGATTGTGCACACGCCGGGCGGGCTCGTGCTCGCTGCTGAGCAGATCGCTTTTGCGCTGCAGCGTCATCCCGCTAAGGTGACCGTCTTCGTGCCCCATTACGCGATGTCCGGTGGCACGTTGATCGCCCTGGCAGCGGACGAGATCATCATGGACGAGAATGCCGTGTTAGGACCGGTGGATCCGCAACTCGGTCAGCAACCAGCCGCCTCCATCCTAAAAGTGCTGGAGCGGAAACCCATTGCCGAGATCGAAGATGAGACATTGATTATGGCCGACATCGCCGAGAAAGCCATCCGTCAGGTCAAGAACACAGTGCTGTGCTTGTTGAGCGACAAAATGAACGCCGAGCAGGCAGAGAAAGTCGCCACCACGTTGGCGACAGGTGTCTTTACCCATGATTATCCCATCACCGTTCAGGAGGCACGTGCGCTCGGCCTGCCGGTCAGCACCGATATGCCCAAGCTGGTTTATCAGATTATGTCCCTATACCCACAGACTGCACAGCGGCGTCCTTCGGTTGAATATATTCCGGTGCCTCGCACCCGCGAGGGAGACCGCCCGACGTTTCGTGGTTAATTCGGGGAGAGAGGAGGCTGACCCAAACCATGCTGAGCAAAGATCAAGTGCGCTTGGTACGTGAGCGCATTGCCCCCCACGAAGCTCCTGTGCTGTCGCTCTACGTGGATGTACATCCTGCCCGACCGGAGAATGCCCGTCGTGGATGGTTCATCCGCGTGAAAGACAGTCTGAAAGCTTTCGACCTCCCTACAACGTTGTACGAGCGTGTGATAACCCTGCTGAGCGAGGAGCGTGCCCAGGCGCGCACTTTGGTGCTCTTTGCCGCAACGGACTTACTTGAGCGTTACGATTTGCAGGTGGAGCTGCCGGTGGTCGATCTGGCCCATGGGCGGGTGGAATGCCGTTGGGGCGAACCCTACGTAACTCCACTCCTCTATGCGCTGGACGAATACGAACGGGCAGGGGTGCTCTACCTCGACCGTGCCAGCTGGCGCTTCTATGAAATATTCCTGGGCGAGATCGAAGAAACCACCGATGCCTTCCGCGATGTTTCTCCAGAGGAATGGCAGGAGCTGACACGTTATATGCCCACGCTCTACAATGGTCTGCTAAAGCAACGTGTTGCCACCCATCCCTCGCGCTTTGCGCGACGTGTGGAGATGTGGGTACAACGTTTCCTCAAACGGTTAGCCCACTTGCTAGAAGATGTGGTGGTGGAACGTGACATCCGTCGGTTAGTCCTCATAGGCCCAGCTGAAGATACACACTTTTTCGAGCAATATCTCTCGCGCAGCGTGCGCGCACGCATTGTGGCCCACATGAGCGACATTCCTTATCCTGTCCCTTCGGCTGCCCAAGTATTGGAGAAGGTGACACCGATCTTGGAAGAAGCGGAACGTGCGCACGAGCAAGCTTTGCTCGATACAGTGCAAGAACGCGCCGGCATATGGGGGCTCGATCCTACTCTGGAAGCTCTCCAGAGCGGACGCCTGGCCGCCATCATCGTGCCGTGGCGCATCGAGGCACAAGTATGGCGCTGTCCGGAAGGATGGGTAGCCAGCACGCCGGAAATGGCGCGCATCTTCTGTCCGGAGAGCGCGATTCAAGAAGTGCCTTTGCGAGATGTCATTGTCGAACTAGCCGCCGACTTTGGCGCCCGCTTGGAGTTTGTGCGCGGCGAGGCGGAACAACGACTGCTCACACAATATGGTGGGTTGGCTGGTCTGCCGCGCTGGTGAGCCTCCCAGAGGGCAGAAGAGGGCATCCCACCCTGAGCATTCCGAACGCAAGACGGGGAATATAAAACGCAGGATAGTCTGCCTCAAGCACGGGTATCTGTTTTTCTGCCACGTGACCGTACACGCCACGACCGCTAACGAATGCGCGCCCCTTTACCCCTTTTCCTTCGAGCCGCGTGCATATAGAGCGGCATATACCCGTGCTCCAGCACCTTGTCCCAAGTATAGCGCTCGTGGATGGTGCGGATGGCTTGTTGAATGATGCGTAAGTGTTGTTCGGGTTGCTCGCGCATCACAGTGATGGCACGGCGCAGGGTTGCCGCCAATGCCTCCGCGGTGTGGGGGTAATACCCATATCCGGTAATGCCATCTTGGACTTTCACCAAACCGCCCACTAGATGCACGATCGGCACTGTTCCCATCAGTTGGGCCATGTAGTCGGTCAGTCCACACGGCTCGAAGGCGGCAGGATTGACGAAGAAGTCTCCCGCTGCGTAGACACGTCGCGCCACAGCTGGCCCATGGCCAATGATCACCGCAATGCGTCCGCGGAACCGAGGTGCATTGG
This sequence comes from Ardenticatenia bacterium, assembly GCA_003130875.1. GTDB lineage: Bacteria > Chloroflexota > Anaerolineae > 4572-78 > NAK82 > NAK82. The sequence continues at coordinate 5,475 of QEXY01000054.1, read as the reverse complement.
CCAGCTGGATCAATGCCTCTTGATAAGCGGGATCTCCAGCACCCAATACGAGGAACAAAATGTCTGAATCCGGTGGTTGATCCGGCGAACCCTCCAGCAGCAGCCGCGCCGCTTCGATGAAACGGTCGACACCCTTCTGGGCCGTCAAACGGCTGACCATCGTGACCAGAGGGCGACCAGGTGCATCCTCTAGATAACCGTTGATTTGCAGACTGTCGGATTGTCCGCTGTTGATCTCGGCGATCAGGGCACGTCGGCAGATTGCTTTGCCGGCCATGTCGCCTGCTAAGGGATCATAGCCGGCCGCAATTCCCATCTCTTGCGGACGGGTAGGATCATACTCCGAGGGATCGATCCCGTTGGTGACCCCTAATAGCTGGATGCCGCGCGCACGAAATGCAGCACCGATCCCCACCGTCTGCTCATCATCGGGTGGCGCTTCCATCACTTCCCGGGCGTAGTTCTCGCTGACGGTGTTGACAAAATCTGCATACACGCCACCCACGAGGAAGGGATATACTCCTTCACGGTGCACACCTTGTCGAATCACTTCTTCCGGGAGCTCGGTCATCCTCTGGGCAAGCGCAATATCATATACCTCTTGGTGATAGCCTGGCCCAGCATTGTGAATGGTGATCCCCGCGCCCACGTCAGCAAAGTAATCAGCATAGCGCGGCACTAGGCGCATTATGGCAGGGACAAACGCTGCATGGGCATCCTGACAATGGATCAGATCGGGCCGCGCACCGAGAACCTGAATTAATTCCAACGTTGCCTTTTGCAGCACGACATTCATCTCGAAGAAATCATAGTATCCACAACCGGTTATCTCGGGCAGTCCCATGCGCTGCGCTTCGCGAGCCGTATAGGTGTAAATACCCTCTTTTTCTGAATAACAGGGTGCATCGATCAGATAGATAGGGACACCCACCGCTTCCGTATAGAAAACACGGGTATGGGTCGTATGTTGACGATCGGGGTAGTCAGTGGGAAAGGTGAGCACGATACCGGTGTCTGACAAAGTGCTGTCATCCACCACACCGTAACGCGGCATCACCAGTCGAGCCCGCATGCCACGGCGGGCGATGGCAGCCAGAAGCTGGCGGGTGACGTCCTTGACACCCCCGACGCCGGCGATCTCTTCCATCTCGCGGCTCACCATCCATATTTCAAGATCTGTTTCCATATCCCTGTTCTTTCCTCAAATTAATTCTGCTTGTTGCCAAAGCCAAGCACGTCACTATTCCCAAGCGCTCGCTTGATTGAGGCGTGTGATGTCTTCTTCGCTCAAGTGCACCGACAGCGCTCCCAGGAGTTCATGAAGCTGCTGCGGCGTATTAGCTCCCACGATGGGTGCGGTGATCACCGGATTGTGGAGCAACCAAGCCAATGCCACCTGAGCCATCGTCGCGCTGTGCGATTGGGCAATCTCTCGTAATACATCGAGTACAGCGAAGTTGCGTTCAGTCATATAACGTCGCACACTCTCACTGACATTTCCTCTTGTCCCCGGCGAAGGGGTTGTTCCACGACGATATTTGCCAGTGAGAAAGCCCCCTGCCAACGGACTGTACGGTATGACCCCCAATCCTTGATCACGGCAGAGAGCCATCAACTCGCGCTCGAACTCGACGCGGTGTACTAGATTATAATGGGGTTGCAGGGATACATAGGAAGCCAGTCCCAACCGGTCGCTGATCCATAGAGCCTTGGTTAGCAACCAGGCCGGGTGATTGGAAGTACCTAAGTAACGCACTTTGCCCTGGTGCACCAGGTCGTCCAGGGCACGCAAGGTTTCTTCCAACGGGGTATCTTCATCCGGCCAATGAGTCTGATAGAGGTCGATGTAATCCGTGTTCAAGCGTCGCAAGCTATCCTCGACCGCTTTCATGATATGCTGCCGGCTGAGACCTTCCCCATTAGGTCCTTCCCACATCCGACCACGCACTTTGGTAGCGATGATCAACTGATGGCGCGGGATGTTGCGCTGTGCCATCCACTCGCCGATCCAGGTTTCGGCCACGCCGCCCGAATTGCCCTCGGCCCAGAATGAGTAGATATCAGCCGTGTCGATAAAGTTCCCCTCAGCCTCCACAAATGCGTCCAACACGGCGAACGAATCGGCGCGGCTGCTGGTCCAGCCCATCGTCATCGTCCCCAGACACAATGCTGACACCTTTAATCCCGTGCGTCCCAATCTACGATATTCCATCCTGCGTTTCTCCTGCTGTATCCGCAGCTTATTGTGTCTCCGCGAAGTATGAAGCGAGTTGATGAAAGACCGCGCCCATCAGCGCTGTACCTGGAATGGTCAGCAACCAAGCTGCCACCACCTCCTCTGCGACATTCCAACGCACTTTGCTCATCCGTTCTGCAGAACCCGCTCCCAGAATGGCTGAGCTCACCACGTGCGTGGAGCTCACCGGTCCCCCCAGCACAGCGGCAGCTGCCATCACACTTGCAGAGGCCAGTTGTGCACTGAAGCCGTGGATGGGGCGGATACGATAGAAGCACGCCCCCATCGTTTTGATCAGACGCCATCCCCCCACACCCATGCCACAAGCCATCACTGCAGCTGAGAGAGCTGTCACCCAGGAAGGGACAGCGAAATGGGATTGCATTCCACAGACCATCAAGCTCAAGACCACGACACCCATCGTTCTCTGGGCACTGTTGGAGCCATGGCTGAGTGCCAGTGCCAATGCTGTGGGGATTTGGGCAATCCGTAATACACTGTTGACGCGCGGCGTCGCGTGACGACACAGCCAAAACGTCAGGCGAGTGAACAGATATCCTCCCACCAGTCCCAAAACAGGTGAGAACAACAGGGCAATCAACACCTTTTTCAGCCCACTAGGATTGAGCGCCCAGACGCCCGCCTGCATACTCAACGCCCCGATCAAGCCGCCTACCAGGGCGTGGGATGAACTGCTGGGGATACCCCTCCACCAAGTGAACAAGCTCCACGCGATGGTGCTTAGCAAGGCGGCGAAGAGTGTGGGGACTGTATACAGGTGAGGACTGGCCAAATCTCGGCCGAGGGTCTCGGCCACCGCAGTGCCGAGTACAAATGCTCCGCAAAAGCCGACCAGCGCGACCAGCCCGAGCGCGACACGACTCGACAGAGCACGCGATGAGATAACGGTGGCCACCAGCTTGGCCGAATCATGTAACCCGGTCAGGAAGCCAAAGCAAGAGGCGAATCCGATCAGTGCTATCGCGGTCGCTTCATTCATGTCATTTTGACCACGATGTCGATGATGATGTTAGCCGCTTCATCCCCCCGGTCAGCGGCATTGCTCAAGTGGCGGTAGACCTCGCGCATTTTCAGCATACGTACCACGTCATTCACATCGCGCGGATCCCGAAACAAGTCCGCCAGTGCCTCGCGATAGACGACTTCAACGCGATTTTCAATCCCCTTGGCGCGCTGGGCATGGTCACTGGCAATGTTAGGATGATTGTCCTTCAGACGCTGGACGGCTAAATGGAGCTCCAACGCCCCATCCCACAGCAACGAGGCCATACGTGCCATATACGGCGTAGGTTGAACGTTCAGAATAGACATCTCATCGACAGTGGTATAAGCGTAGTCCAGCACGTCGTCAATGGCACGTGAAAGCGCTGAGATGTCCTCTCGATCCATAGGGGTAACAAAAGTGCGCAGCAGCTCATCGATGAGAATACAACGCACCTCATCGGCTTCCCGTTCGATCTCCCCAATTTGTCTTTCGACGGCTGGGTCGGGCTGTAACATATAGGATTTCAGCAGCTCCACCCCTTTCAGGGTGAGAGAAGCCTGCTGTTCCAACTGCTGGATGAAAGGATCCGGCTTGCGCTTGAAGAGATCACGGAATCCCATGAGTTGTCGATCTTTGGGCGGTTCACCATCCCGCCGGCAGGCCGCGTGGGATCTCGATATTGGCGAATTCACGCGTCTTGCGGCTGCCTACGCGCTGCACCCAGGCGGCCATCCGAGCGACTCCCTCCTCAAGCGGCACCGGCTCTGGGACATCGAAAAATTGTTTCACCTTTTCGTGGGATGAAAAGGCGTGCTTCACCTCGTTACGAGGGGGCAGGTGTACAGTGTTCGGTTCAACCCCCATCGCCTGGCATACCACGTGTGCTAGGTAATTGACCGTGTAGGGCTGATCAGCACCCACATTGAAGACCTCACCATAGGCACGTTCATTAAAGACCGATTGCGCAATGATAGGGGCGACATCGTCAATGTATGAAAAAGCGCGCGTCTGCTCCCCGTCGCCAAAGATGGTGAGCGGCTGCCCACTCAGGATTTGGTTCATAAAGATGCCGATGACGTTGCGGTATTTGTCCCCGATATTTTGATGTTCGCCATACACATTGTGCGGGCGGAAGATGATGTAATGGAGACCGAACTGGGCATGAGCAGCACGGAGATCCAGCTCGACAGCATACTTGGAGATGCCATAAGGATCCTCCGGCTGCGGTGTAAGATCCTCGGTCATTGGCAGCTGGTTCGCACCATAGACGGCGATCGAAGAGGTGAAGACAAAACACTTTATGTTATGTAAAACACTTAAGTTGATCAAGTTGACAGAGCCGATCAAGTTGTTCTCGTAGTTGTAACGGCGGATGAAATGGCTAAGCCCCTCAGCCGCGTAGGCTGCCAGGTGATACACATAGTCAAAACTTTCTGCCTCGAAGAGGTCGCGCAGTAGCCGATAATCGGTGACCGATCCACGCACGAAGCGCGCCGCAGGTGGGACATTCTCCTGGTAGCCGCCGCTCAGATCGTCCAGGGCGACCACCTCCATGCCGTAGCCCAGGAGATGGCGCGCGACATGAGAACCGATAAACCCGGCCGCGCCAGTGACAAGTGCTTTCATTGTTTGGCTCCTCACCTTCTCAGGATTTCCCATTGGTTCTTGATGTAACGTCTGCTATAGTATAGGACTGCGCTCAAGCCGCCGCGGCGGAGATTATGCCTCACTTCTCGCAATAATTTGGGAATACTCTTAGGACTCCAGGACCACATGGGCATAGGCAGCGGCTCAATCCGTCGGGGATTTCGGCAAAACGTATCCAGCGGCTCGATCGCCTTGTCCCAGACCAATCGTTCACGTACCAGCTGCTGGGCATTTTCGCCTCGTCGTCGCACCTCATGAGGACAGGTAAGCGCCTCCTCAATGGCTGCCTCAACCTGCGCTTCGTCAGCTGGATTGACCACCCAACCAGCTTCATACTCTTTGATCAAGGGTGACAGTTCCGAGAAATCTTGGTAGATAACAGGCAGCCCGCACCACATGTACTCAACTGTGCGAGTGGTGAAGGCAAGCTCGCGTTCCGGATTGCGCGCCATCACATCCAGCGCCACGTGGGCACGCCGATACTCTTCAATGAGACGATCGTGAGGCACAAAACCCATGTACTCCACGCGCGCATGATCCCGCAAGTCTTTCTCCAATATTTGGAAATCTTTGATCTCTCCAAAGT
>QEXY01000007.1 GCA_003130875.1 Ardenticatenia bacterium | reverse complement strand
GGTAGGTTCACCCCCACGTGCGTGGGGAATACGACACGCTGGGGCGCTATCGAACGCGCCGTCTCGGGTTCACCCCCACGTGCGTGGGGAATACGCACTGCGTCGGGCCACTCCCATCGTCCACGCACGGTTCACCCCCACGTGCGTGGGGAATACTGTCGGCCTGCAAGTGGCGCGTGGCAGTGTAAATTGGTTCACCCCCACGTGCGTGGGGAATACGCTGTTGCGGGCGCTGGACGTGATGCCGTACTGGGGTTCACCCCCACGTGCGTGGGGAATACTAAATGGGCACGTCGGATTGCTGCGGCGGTTAGGGTTCACCCCCACGTGCGTGGGGAATACCCTTTAGCACGACCAGGTTACCGAACGTGTAGTCCGGTTCACCCCCACGTGCGTGGGGAATACCAACTACCCCGCACGGATTGAGCGTATACCTCAGATGGTTCACCCCCACGTGCGTGGGGAATACTCTATTTTCCGCAGGTTTCACGCATACCCCCACCTCACACCACAAGTCACTGCATGTGCACTACCACCGGCGCGTCGCGCCATAGCTCTTCGAGCGCATAATAGGCGCGCAGCTCCGGGGAGAAGATGTGCACGATCACCGATCCAAAGTCAACCAGCACCCACCCCGAGTCGGATTCACCTTCAACAGCGAGCGGGCGAATGCCCCGCTCGCGGATCGATTCGAGTACTCCTTCGGTGATCGATTTGATTTGTCGCAAGGTCTGCCCACTGCAGACAATGAAATAGTCCGCAATGAGGGTGATCTTTCTCAGATCAAGCAAAACAATGTCCGACGCCTGCTTCTCAGCAGCCGCATCGACAATGATATGGGCAAGTTCGTTCGATTCCAGTCGCGCTTCCCTCCTTGGAGCAACTTAAGACACGATCTCCGCTTGTGGTGCGTCCTCGGCGATCTCCTGGTGCGCGATGGTCTCCATCACAATCTTGCCATCGCGGGCATCCACCTGCACCGTGTCGCCGGGGCGAAACTGGCCGCTGAGCAGCCCTTCGCTCAACGCGTCCTCAACCTCGTTCTGGATGACGCGTCGCAGCGGTCGCGCGCCAAAATGGGGATCATAGCCCTTCTCCGCCAGATACTCGCGCGCCGCCTCGGTCATCACCAGCTGCATGCGCTTGTCCTCCAGCCGCTTGAGGATCTTGTTGATCTCCAGGTCCACAATCTGTTTGATCTGCTCGCGATTCAGCGCGTGGAAGACGATAGTGGCGTCCAAGCGGTTGAGGAACTCGGGCCGGAAGGTGCGTTTGAGCTCGCTCATCACCTTTTCCTTCATCCGCTCGTAGCGTTCCTGCTCGCTCTTCACCTCATCGCGCGGCACGTTGAAACCTAAAGTGGTCTCGCGGCTGATGAGGTCGGCGCCGATGTTGGATGTGAGCAGGATGATGGTGTTGCGAAAGTCCACGCGCTTGCCTTTGGCGTCGCTCAAGTGGCCGTCTTCCATGATCTGCAGCAGCATATTAAACGCTTCGGGGTGCGCCTTTTCGATCTCGTCGAAGAGGATCACGGAGTAAGGTCGGCGGCGCACCGCTTCGGTCAGCTGGCCGCCCTCTTCATAGCCGATATAGCCGGGCGGCGAGCCCACCAGGCGAGCGACGTTGTGCCGCTCCATGAACTCGCTCATATCGATCTTGATGAGCGCGTCTTCGCTGCCGAACATGAACTCGGCCAGGGCCTTGGCGAGCTCGGTCTTCCCCACGCCGGTGGGACCTAAGAAGATAAAGGCGCCGATAGGACGACGCGGATCTTTCAGACCCGCCCGTGCACGGCGCACCGCCTTGGCAATGGTGGCAATCGCCTCATCCTGGCCGATAATGCGCTTGTGCAGCGCCTCTTCCATGTGCAGCAAGCGCTCCTTCTCCTCGGTCGCCAGGTCTTGCACCGGCACGCCTGTCCACATTGAGACGACCTCGGCCACGTCCTTGGCAGTGACTTTGATCTCCTCTTCCGCGGCCAGGTTCTGCCAGCCTAGGCGCAGCTGGTTCAGTTGTGCGGCCAGGGCGCGTTCGCGGTCGCGCAGGTCAGCGGCATCCTCGAAGCGCTGCGCGCTGATGGCCTCTTCTTTCTGGCGGCGCAGCTCGCGCATCTGCATAGCAGCGCGTTCCATAGCGCCGGCGAAGGGGATCTTGTACAGCCGCACGCGCGCGCCCGCTTCATCGATCAGGTCGATCGCTTTGTCCGGCAGGTAGCGATCGGGGATGTAGCGCGCCGCTAAGTGGGCTGCGGCGACCAGCGCTTCGTCGGTGATCTCCAGTCCGTGGTGGGCCTCGTAGCGGCTACGGATGCCCTTGAGGATCTCGATTGTCTCCTCGATGGTCGGCTCCTCGACCCGCACCGGTTGGAAGCGACGCTCGAGCGCCGCGTCGGCTTCGATGTTCTTGCGGTACTCGTCCAGTGTGGTGGCGCCGATGCACTGCACCTCGCCGCGCGACAGGGCCGGCTTGAGGATGTTAGCCGCATCCACCGAACTGCCCGCCGCGCCAGCCCCCACCAACATATGGAGCTCATCGATGAAGAGGATGGCGCGCGATTCGCGGATCTCTTCGATCACCCGCTTCAGCCGTTCCTCGAACTGGCCGCGGTACATTGTGCCGGCCACCAGCGAACCGACATCCAGCTGCACCACCCGCCGGCCGAGCAACGTCTCGGGCGCTTCGCCGTTGACGATACGTTGGGCCAATCCTTCTACGATGGCGGTCTTGCCCACGCCCGGCTCACCGATCAAGGCAGGGTTGTTCTTGGTGCGGCGCGAGAGGATCTGGATGACACGCTCGATCTCGTTCTTGCGCCCGATGACCGGGTCGAGCTTCCCTTCGGCTGCTTTCTGGGTGAGATCGGTGGCCAGCTGGTCCACCAACGGGGTGGGCTTCTGGCGCTCAGGGCGCATCGTCTCAGCCTGGGTGACCGATTCGACGATCACCTTAGCGGTCTGGGCACGCACCGCTTCCAGGCTCACACCCAAGCTCTTGAGAATTTCCACCGCCACCCCTTCACCTTCGCGCACAATGCCCAGGAGCAAGTGCTCAGTGCCAATGTAGTGATGGCCCATGCGGCGCGCTTCATCCACAGCCAGCTCGATCACGCGCTTGGTGCGTGGCGTGAGGGTGAGCTTGCCCTGGATGGCACGTTGACCGCGCCCGACGGTGCGCTCGATCATCTCGCGCACCTGTTGCGGATCGACGTTGAGCTCGCGCAGGACGCGCACGGCAACGCCGTTCTCCTCGCGCACCAAGCCTAACAAGAGGTGTTCCGTGCCGATATAGTTGTGGTTGAGGCGAATGGCCTCTTCCTGTGCTGCTGTCAGGACACGCCGAGCTCGCTTGGTAAACCGATCGAATTTATCCGTCATAGCGCTCCATCCTCTGCCAGACCCCAATCTACCTTCCCACGCTCAGCCGGTCGTGCCGTTACCCCTGAATCGGCGACGGCGCTGCGTCGTTGGCATCCGCGTTCATTGCAGCAGAGGGCATATCATACGCGCTTTCAGAGGATGCCGGCATCGCGTGCTGAGCAGACCGATACTCCTCCCAATCGGCAACGCCACGCGCCTGTTTCAGGCTCAGCCCCATGCGCCGGCGTTCCGGCTCAATCTGGATGATCTTCACCTGGACGGCATCACCCTCCTGCACCACCTCCCGTGGATGGGCGATGTTCTCGTCCGTCAATTCCGAGATATGGATCAGCCCCTCCACCTCGCCCACCCGAGCGAAGGCGCCGAAGCTGGCCAGCCGGGTGATGGTGGCCGGGACGATCTGACCGATCTCATATTGACCCAACACCTGCGTCCATGGCTCCTGTTGCAGGCGTTTCAAGCTCAAGCTGATGCGCTGGCGCGCGTGATCCACGTGCAGGACGTACACCTGCACCGTATCGCCCACGTTCACGACCTCGCGCGGGTGAGACACAGGCATCCAGGACAGCTCGGAGAGGTGGATCAAGCCGTCCGCTCCCCCCAGATCGACAAAGGCGCCAAAATCCACCAAGCTGCTCACCCGTCCGGTGAGCACATCGCCCTCCTTCAAGCTGTTCATAAGCTGCTCGCGCTGTCCCTTGCGCCATTCCTGCATGGCAGCGCGCTCGGACATGATCAGGCGGTTGCGCTGCCGGTCGATCTCGATAATTTTCAGACGCAATTTCTGCCCGATCAGCTGGCGCCACGCGCTTTCATCGCCCGTCTTAGCAGCGTCACGGCCGCTTTCCAGCTGCGAGATGGGCACAAAGCCGCGAACGTGGCCGAAATTGACGATCAGCCCGCCTTTGTTGTAACCGGAAACGATACCCTCGTACAGCTCGCCGCTCTCGAACATACGGCGTGCTTTGGCCCAATCCTCCTCCACCCATGCGCGCATCAAAGAAAGCGCCACATGGCCCTCATCTTCGATTTCCGGTCGGAGGACGTAAGCGCTGACCTTATCGCCCACTTTGAGCGCTGCCCGATCCTCCGGCGAAAGGCGTTCCAACTCGCGTCCACTGACCACCCCTTCACACTTACAGCCGATGTCGATCAGGATCTCGGTGGGCGAGATGCGCACCACTGTGCCGGTGAGGATGTCGCCATATTTGACATCCTTCAGCTCTGCCGAGTGATCGAACAGGTCGGCCATTGTTATCATCGCCTCGTCGCGCATAGCATCTTTGCTGCCGGATAAGTGCTCTTGCTCCATGAACCTCTTCTTACGTCCTCCTGTAGGGGGCTCGATTGCATCTCTATTATAAACTTATTTCTGGCAAAAATCAACTGAACATGTGCTGCCTTGGTGGACAATCAATAGAATGCCTGTGCCAACCTCTATGCGGGCGGACGGCTGCGTGAACACATTGCTGAGCGTCAAGGTGTCGCCGAAGTACAAAGTGCGATCGCGCAGCGACCAACGCACGCCGGAAAGCGTGACGCCGCGCACCTCCGGGGTCAGCGGCAAAAGCGAGAGGGTATCGCCCACCGTGGCCATAATGGTGCATGCCTGCCCGTCGCGCAGCACCCATGCGGTCTGATCGCCTTCGAGGATGCGCACCCGCACAGTTGCCCACTCCGGGCGCGCCAGAAGCAACACATTTCCCAGCGCCTGATCCAGCCGACCACCCTGGGTGCCCAACAGGTCAACTTCAGCGGCACCCTCGGCGACGGCTAGCTGGAGTGCCAGCTCCAGGTCGGTCTTATCCTTGAGTTTGGGATGGACCTCGAAACGCACCCCCGCTGCTTTCAGTGTCGTATAGTGGATAGGGTCTAAAGAATCCAGGTCACCCACGACCACAGCAGGGGTTATCCCCAGGGCGATGGCATGGGCTGCGCCGGCATCAGCACAGATGAGCCGATCCGCTGCCTGAATATGGCGACGTGCCCACTGTGGATCGGGCAGATGTCCATTTGCCAGGATGACCACGCGCTGCGCTGTCATCCGTACGCTATTCGATGGGCTGCTTAGGGATGCGATAGACGCACGCAGCCGCGCCGTTGGAGATGCAAGCGACTTCTTCGACGCGGAATTGCTTGCCGGTGGCCCAGTACATCGCCTCCTGGAGCACGCCCACGGTGACGAAGCACGCCGGACTGGTATGTGGAGGGCGCCAGCGGCATGGGCACTCTTCCACCACAAAGTAGAAGGCATCCGGCTCCTCACGGAGATGGGCCGGCTGGTTGACATCCTCATTCGCCGCTTTGGCAACCCGTTCCAACACGACCTTCATGCGCATGCCCATTGGCAGCGCCTTGAGAGCCAGCCCGGCCAAGCCCAGGATGGCAGGCTGTTCGCGCATAGTGTACTGGAAGGTGGCCCGACCGATGCGGATCAGAATGGCACGTGCGCCACGTGTCCCGTAGATGTCTTCCACTGCCTGCTCGGCGGCGCCGTAGTCGGCGAAGGTTGATTCCAGGGCAGTGTTATTGGGCGGGTAATTATCGATGAAGCGTTCCAGACCACCCGCCTTCAGCACCGCCCGTGTGCCATTGGCGCCGGTCACCTCTTCAATGGCCAGGAACAGCGTACGCAACGCGGCATTGGGTAACGTGCGATCCTGTGTCATCATTCTGCTCTACTCCTCTCTGAGATCGCTCTGCCTTATCGCTCCGCCTCTTCTTCTGCGAGCTCCGTCTCCTCGAGATCCAATCGCTCCAAGATGGTGTACAGGAGCTCCAGAAGGACGTTCTTCACCTGTTCCTTGTCGGTGGCGACGCAGGGGATCACCTTCACCTCGGGGTCCACCTTGAGCGCAATGCGCAGATCTTCCGGCGACCATGCCTCACTGAGATCCTGCTTGTTGGCTGCCACGACATACGGAGTGGGGGCATAGCCGCGAAAGACCTGCAGGATATAGCGCGCCTCGCGGAAGGTCTCCGGGCGAGTGCTGTCCACCATTACGATGAAGCCCAACATGCCCTCGGAGAGGATCTCCCACATGAAATCGAAGCGGCGCTGTCCTGGTGTGCCAAAGAGGTAGAGCACCAGGTCATCCTCGATGGTGATACGACCGAAGTCCATCGCCACGGTAGTTTCGTCTTTGATGCGTTCAGCGGGATCGGTGATTTTGCTCTCGGTGGAGACGACGTCGATCTCACTGACTGCGCGGATGAATTGCGTCTTTCCGGCGTTGAAGGGTCCAGTGATCACGATTTTGACAGCTTGCATGCTCAATCCTGATGCATAGACGAGATGACTCAGATGCGTTTGATGCGGTTGATAAGCCGTTCGATGAGACTGCGCTTAATGGCGGGTGGCGGTTCGGCGCCGGGTTTGCCGGGAGCACCTGCGACGGCCGGTTGTCCGCTTGGGCGCACCAGCTCCACGATACCAGCCTGCATAAGACCATACACGATCTTGCGCACCTGGAAGTCGTCCATATTGTTGGCCTGGGCGATGACGCGGATGGTGTTGCGTGGGCTGACGAACGAGATAACGCGCCATTCTTCCACGGTCAAGTTGACCGTGCGCAGGCGGGCATCGGCGCCGTTGGTGAAACGCAAAGCGGTGTGATCCAGGTCCGGCAGCTCATCCTGCAGCCGTTCGTGCTCCTGAAGGCGGCGGCTGCCCTCGAGGATGACCTGTTCCAGGTTGATGGGGACCAGGATCCGGTCGGCGGAGGGCAACGCGTCCGGCGTGAACTCGAACTCCCCGTCGTACCAGCCGAACAGTGTGTACACGATGTCCAGCATATAGTGTCGAGCACTATGAATGATGTCCTCGCGGGAGACGTGTCCCGCTTTAATGAGGAGCATCCCCAGCTGCACGTCGTTGCGCCCTTCGGGACGTGTCATGATCTTCTGAGCCTGTTCGGCTGTGAGCTTCCCGGCCTTGACCAACATCGTGGCGAGATGTCCATCGTGGCTCGCCGTGTGGGCATGGATGAGTTTGCCGTCGCGGAAATAGAGTCGGGCCGCTTCAGAGGACGTACGCACTGTGAGACATCCGGTTTTGCGGGCGAGATGGATCAAGTTGAGCAGCTGGGTCGTGCTGAAATCGTGCAGGTTTCCTTTTAAGGCCATTACGCCAAGCCCTCGCTGAGCGGATGGGTTTCCTGATCACCCTGGAGCATGATGTCGCTTCCTGGGGGTAGCATCTTCCTTTACGATGCCCATTATAGTGGGTTCCGAAGCGTGAGTCAACCGTAATAGCGAGCGGGTGTTGAAAAACTCTTTAGTTACCCGCTTTATTGGCCCATTTTCCTATGAAAATCTGAGCAGTCAAGGGACTTTTTCAACACCCTCATAGCGAGGAGAGAGCATTCCAACTTGGGGATGAATTGGTGAGCACATCACCGTGCCAAGGGTGGCATTTCATCTTTGGGAGAGATGGGGAGTCAAACCAGGCCACGCGCTTAAGCCAAGTGGTCTAGCCGCTCGCTGACGGTCACCGCTCGGATAACCCCCTGTAACTCCAGAAATGTTACCGTTTCAACCCACCCGCAAATTTGAAATACGCCTCCGGGTCAATAACATCCTTTGTCACCTGGGTGAAGTATGGTATGATGTGCTCTGGGTTTCACCACTAACTGAGCCCCAATGGCAATCTTGTCACAGGAGCTATTTTATGATGTCTTCCCCACAAGCTGCCATCGAGTATGTCATGACACACCAGACGCACTATCTCCAGAAACTGATCGAATTTCTGCGCATCCCCAGCGTGGGCACCTCGCCGGCCCATCGTGCCGATATGGAACGCGCTGCGCAGTGGCTGGCGAGCTTTATGGAATATATCGGTCTGCACAGCGTGCAGCTGATCTCCACAGACCTCCACCCAGTCGTCTACGGTGCTTGGGGGCCAGAAGACCCTGAGACTCCCACGTTGCTGGTATACGGCCACTACGATGTGCAACCCGCTGACCCTGAAGAACAATGGCACACACCTCCCTTCGAACCGACCATCCAGGATGGAAAGATCTATGCACGAGGCGCTTCGGATGACAAAGGGCAGCTGTTGGCCCACTTGATCGCCGCCGAGGCGTATCTGCGCACCTCAGGCAAGCTGCCCATCAATCTCAAATTCTTCATCGAAGGTCAGGAGGAATGTGGCAGCACCGGCCTGGAAGACATCATCCAGCAACACCGGGCGCTGTTGACGTGTGACGCTGTGGCTATCTCCGACGATGGTTTTTGGGATGCCACGACGCCGAAGATCACCATCGGGACACGGGGACTGGTGTACTTCGAGGTGGACATCCGAGGGCCACGCCATGATCTGCATTCTGGCACCTACGGCGGCGCGGTGCACAATCCGCTTCAGGTTGCTGCCGAGATGATCGCCCAGCTGCACGATGCGCAGGGAAGGGTGGCAATTCCCGGATTCTATGAGCACGTGCAGCCGCTCTCCGCAGAGGAGCGCTATGAACTGGAACGCATCCCCTTCGATGAGGAGCGATTCTTGCACGAGGAAATCGGAGCACCCGCGCTATGGCTCGGCGAGCTCGGATACAGCCTGCGCGAGCGCATCACTGCCCGCCCCACGTTGGAGATTCATGGCATTCGTGGAGGCTTCGTCGCCGAGGGGCAGAAAACAGTCATCCCTGCGGAGGCCACTATCAAGTTAAGTATGCGCTTGGTGCCCGATCAAGACCCTCTGGAGATTGCCCATTTGTTCGAGGAACATATCCGGCGCATCGCGCCACCCACAGTGCGCGTATCTGTGCGCCTGCTTTCGCACGCTTATCCCGCTTTGATTGACCGCCATGCACCGGCAATCCAGGCGGCTGTGGAAGCATATCACTTGGGGTTTGGGACCAGGCCGGTTTTCCTGCGCACCGGCGGCACCTTGCCGGTGGTAGCGGATTTTATGCGCATCCTGCAGGTCCCGGTTGTCATGATGGGTTTCGGGCTTCCCGACGACAACCTTCACGCGCCCAACGAGAAGCTGAGCCTGGCCCAGTTCTTCGGGGGCATCCGCACCGCTATCCATTTCATGGAGTGCCTGGCGCAGCAGCTCTCTTCCCTGTAAAGCGGCGGGAATGCCCGTCTCCGCGCTGCAACCCTCATATCTGAGCCGCGACCTGAAGGAGCGGATACCTGTTCCGCCGCCGAGGGCGCAGAGGCTTTTTCGCAGTTTTCTGTGCCCTCGAAAATATCCCGCTGTTCGTCCCCACACGGTGCGGTCGACATCCAGCACTCATGAATCCGGTAAAAGGAACTTTTGGGAGGCATCGTGCACGACCGGGCCGTGCCCCAGACAGACAATCTGCGGCTGCAACGCGGCCTGCTTGCGCAGCGAGGCAAGCGCTAGCTGCTCATCCCATGTGACAAGCGCGAACGGTCGGCGCATCTTGCCGTTGTGATAGGCGATCGAGTCGCCAGCGAACAGAATGCCGCTTGCAGGGGCGAAGAAGGAGATATGTCCGGGAGTGTGGCCAGGCGTCTCAATTACGCGCAGGCCACCCAGGCCTGGCAGGATATCCCCTTCTTTGACTACCTCGGCGGCGTCGAACGGCGTCACCCGGTAGAGCGGTCGCGCCAGCCAGAAGAGGAAACGCGGCAGGCCACGCAAGCGCAGCGGGCGTGAGAACTGACCGCGCGCGAGTGCCTGTGCTTCGATGGCACTGGCATACACCCGCGCGCCCGAAACGGCCACCAGGGGCAGCAGGCCGCCCACGTGGTCGCCATCAGCATGGGTGATCAGGATGTGATGCAGCTGTCTCGGGTCATGGCCGAGGCGCACGATGGCGCGCAGGATACGCTTGTGCCCCCCGGCGATGCCGGCGTCGATCAACGTCAGACCCTCATGCGTGACGATCAGATAGACAGTGCTCAAAAAGTCGGCGATGCGATACAAGCCGGGGACAATCTCCATAGACGGCCACCTCAGTACAGTAGACAGTCTATTCCGTTCCTAACATCGCCCGTGCTTCTTGAACCCAGTTAGGATTTCGGAGCATTGCGCGCCCGATCGCCACCAGGTCCGCCTGTCCAGAGCGGATCACCTGGTCGGCAAAACGGGGGTCGGTGATGCCGCCAGCCACGATGACAGGCACCGATACAACCGCCTTGATGCCGGCAGCGACGGGGACAAAATACCCCTGACTCGTGCCATCCCAGCCGGGCCTTTCAGCGCCGCACATCCCACCCGAGATGTCCAACACATCCACGCCGGCGGCGATCAATGCTTGTGCCGCTTGCCGTGCCTCTTCCTCGGTCAGGCCACCTGGCAGGAAGTCGCCGCCCGGCAGCCGATACAGCAGCAGGAGCGCCTCTGGAAGTACACGCCGCACCGCTTGTACCACGCGCAGGGGAAAGCGCAGGCGGTTCTCCAGGCTGCCCCCATAGCATCCATACGGCGGTTTGCCAGCGGCGAGAGGAACTCACACAGCAGGAAGCAGTGGGCACCGTGCAATTCCACAAAGTCGAAGCCCGCCTCAACAGCGCGTCGTGCGGCGGCGACATATGCCTCTTCCAGCGCATCCAGATCCGCCAATGTGAGGGCACGCGCCGGCTCGCTGCCGCCGGGACTCAACACTCCTTCTGAGGGTGCCACTGGTTGCCCCCCTATGGTTTTGGAGCTGGCGCGACCACCGGCATGGGCGATTTGAACGCCGACCACCGCGTCGTACGCTTTGACAGCGCGAGCGAGCTGCGCCAGACCTGGTATCACGCTGTCATCATGGATGCCCAGCTGGCGAGGATTATAGCGTCCGTCACGCCGCACATAACAATGTTCGACGATCACCATCCCAACCCCGGCAGCAGCACGTTGCACGTAATGCCGGATGTGCGCTTCGGTCACCCGGCCGGAATCATCGGCTGTGTCGCTGGCCATAGGAGGCAGCACGATCCGGTTGCGCAACGTGAAGTGTTTGACTGGCAGCGGAGAAAACAGACCCGGCATCTTTTCCATCTCCAATCACGGGATTATCAAGGTGTCACCTGGCGCGGCAAGCAGTATTCCGACGTCCTATTGACCGAGACGTGTCGCGACGCTCAGACGCGATGTGCCTATGCCAATGCTGCCAGTGCGCCCTCGGCCGGATAGCCATAGGCGAGTGCCAGCAGCTCTACCGGGTGCACGGCCGGTTTGCCGGTGCCATGCGTGATCTGCCAGCGACAGGTCTCGCTGTCGCACACGACCAGCGGGCCACCCACCTGCTCGACGAAATCGAATAGGGAACGTCCTACTTCCATAGCGATAGCGTACTTCTCCACCTTATACCCATAGGTCCCGCCGATGCCACAGCACGCAGCTTGGCTTTCCACGATCTCCAGTTCCGGTATCAAGCGCATCATTTCTGCTGCCGGTCGCCCCAACCGATGGGCACGGTATTGACAGGGCGGATGATAAGCCAGGCGCCAGGGCAAGGGCTTGAAGTCGGTACGCAGGGCACCCTCTTCCCATAAGAGAAGCAGGAACTCGTGCAGATCGAAGGTATTGGCAGCGACCAGCTGGGTGTCTTCATCCCACATGTCCAGCAGCTCCGGCGCTTCTTCCTTCAGCGTGAGGATACAGCTGGTGGATGTGCCCACAATAGGTATCCCCTGGCGGGCATAGGCGACCAGATGGCGCACATTGTTCTGGTGATATCTGCGCGCCGCGCCAAACTCCCCATTGGAGAGCAGGGGCAGGCCACAGCAGTTCTGCGGCGGGACGATGACTTCGCACCCATTATGTTCGAGCACATAGACCGCAGCACGCCCGACGCGGGGTTCGTAGTACTCCGTCGAACAGCCGTGGAAGTACACCACGCGCCGCGATGCGCCGTTCGGGCGAGGATGACGGCGAAACCAAGTGGTGAAACGTTCCCGCGCAAAATGGGGCAGCGGCGCCTCACGTGCAATGCCGAGCGTGCGCTCGGCCAGCCAGCGCGATAGCGGGTTGTGCAACAGTAT
>QEXY01000053.1 GCA_003130875.1 Ardenticatenia bacterium | reverse complement strand
CGGATCATCCGGGCTGAATGAAGCCTATGAACGCGCTGCCAAGGCAGCATAACACTTTTCAGCGGACTTTTTCAACACCCTCGTACCGCAGGGATTGACATAGGAACTTTTCTGTGTTATAATAACAAAGTATTAATGTAGGTTTTTCAAGTGCTAGCAGAAGAGAGCAATTTGTCAGTGACCAGAAGCCAGGCAATGGTGCGTGTTACCGTGCCTGGCTCTGTTTACCATAATTTCGCGCGTTTTGGGGTGTGCTAGAATATGGCGGAAGAGACAATCAAAACCGGTGTGGATCAACAAATTGAACAGCTGATTCGCAAGGGGATGAGACAGGAGTATCTCACCACCGATGACCTGCTTAGCGTGTTTCCGGAGGCCGAGGAGAACCTTGACCAGTTAGAGGAGCTCTTCATCAAATTGCACGAAATGGGCATCGAGGTCTACAACGATGCAGAGGAAGCCGAAGAAGAACGCGAGCTGCGCCAGATGAGCAGCTTATCGGACGAACCCGTAGAAGTTGCGATGGAGGTGGAACCCTTCGACTTAGACGGCATCGCGGCAGATGATACAATCAGCCTCTATCTCAAGGAGATGGCGCGGGTTCCTTTGCTGACCCCGGAAGAGGAGACCACGTTGGCCAAGCGCCTCGAACGTGGTCGCCGTGCCGAGCGTCTCCTGGCCAAAGGGGGCTACACCGAGGAGGAAGCAGCACGGCTCCGCCGTGAAGTTGTACAAGGCCAGCAGGCGCGCGATCATCTCATTCGCGCGAACACACGTTTGGTGGTGAGCATCGCCAAGAAATATATGGGCCAGGGAGTTCCCTTCTCAGACCTGATCCAGGAGGGCAATCTAGGCCTTATGAAAGCGGTGGAAAAGTTTGATTACCGCCGCGGATACAAGTTTAGCACCTATGCGACTTGGTGGATCCGTCAGGCCATCACACGTGCACTGGCCGATCAGGGACGCACAATCCGCGTGCCGGTGCATATGAGCGACCGACTGCGCAAACTGCATCAGGTGTCACGCCAGCTTGAACAGATGTGGGGACGCAAGCCGACCCCGGAAGAGCTCGCTGCCGAGCTGGAGCTCGAACCTGCCAAGGTGCGCTGGATGTTGCGGGTGAGCCGTCATCCGGTCAGCCTCGAACGACCGGTGGGCGAAGAGGAAGATAGCGAGCTGGGCAATTTCATCGAGGATGTTGACGCTCCCACGCCACCCGAGGTGGCATATCATCACATGCTTCAGGAGAAGATCGAAGAAGTGCTGGCCACGCTAACACCGCGTGAGGCGCGCATTCTGCGTCTGCGTTTTGGGCTACAGAACGGTCGCAGCTATACCCTTGAAGAGGTGGGTAAGAAGTTTGGTCTCACGCGCGAGCGCATCCGCCAAATCGAAGGACAGGCGCTGCGCAAATTGCGCCATCCGCGTCGCAGTCGCCAGCTGCGAGACTACCTGAGCTAAGCAGTACACCCTACTTGCACTTTTGCACCCGCGTTCATTTCGCACGCGGGTGCTCTTTTTTTACAAAGAGTGGACTCCCCAAGCTATAGAACTGGCCACGATCGCTTTGTCGTAGAGACGGAACAAGTTTTTGAGAAAGAGAAGGGGCTGCCCCAGGTTGTCCAACTATACTCCTCGCGAAAGAATTATTGAGAAGATTGCAGATGATACGTGTTAGCACGGAAGAGACATCAGGGTTTTTGCGGAGGCCATGCTCAGCATTGTCATCTATTGAAGAAACCGGAAAGTGGCTTATACTATAAATAAAGCATGTAAGTCACAGCTGGACGGGCGACATCGAGCCATTTTTCGACTACCGATGAGGAAAGGAGGTGAGGCGTTACATTTGTTATTCTTGTGGCATTGCCCGTATACCGGCATAGGATCGGAAATGGAGTTGTGTTGTTGCTGAACGCCTCGGAGGATGGCACCTGGCGATCCACAGATTGTAAGATGGGGGGTGCGTCGAGCGTACGGATGCGACGCTGAGAGCAAGGGCTGGTGATGCCCTCTTGGTTGGCACGTCACACATGGCGGGTCAGGCCCGCGATCGACCGGGCCAGGGAGGTAACGATGAAAAAAATCGGTATTGGCTTAACATTAGCACTGGTTGCCTCACTGCTCCTAGTGGGAGTGGCAACCGCACAGTACCCATATTATCCTTACTACCCTGCTTATTATTATCCGTATCCCAGCTACTACTCAGGAAGCGGATATTACGCGGGCTATGCAGATGGGTATCGTGCAGGGTACTATGTCGGCTATAACCATGGTTACTACGCCGGGTCAGGCGGCTACTATCCGAGCTACTATCCTTCGTACTACTATCCGTACCCATATGGCTACTACGTGCCCTATTATGGTGGGTACTATTACGGCGGATACTACTTCGTCGGTTGGTAGCAGTACCTTTGCGTCTTTCGTCGGGAATAAGGGAGAACGGGGGCGATCTCGTTCTCCCGCTCCCTTTCAGAGCAACTTTTTCTCGCCACTGGTCATTCCAAATAGGTACAATTGAGCTCAATGGTCACCTTGGACTCCCGCGAGGTGATGGGGCGATCCGAGATATCACAGTGAAACGAACCAAGGAGGGATGCTCATGCGAATCATTATGCTTGCGTTTTTGCTGGCAGCGCTGATAGCCGGTCTCGTGCCCGTTGGGGTTGCAAGTGCTCAGGGGCCATCACCTTATTACGGCTACACACCTCAGACATACTATCTACAGGGATACTACTATGCCTACCCCGGTGGATATGCCTATCCTTTCCCGGGTTATGGCACCGGAGCGTATAACCGTTTTGGTGGAGGTTATTTTCCACCATATCAACGTTTCGGCGGCGGATATGTGTATGGCCCCTATCAACGTTTCGGGGGAGGCTACGGCGTCGCACCATATAGCAGTGGCTGGAGCTATACCGGCTACTAAGCAGCTTCACCCGGTTGTTCATTCAAACGGGGCGGCCATCCATTGAGAGCGATGCATAACCATCGCATTGAAACTTTTCAATAACGCTCCTAACAAGCTGTGAGCCGAGATTAGGCCAAATTGCACCTGCCGGTGCGCGTCCGGAATATCGGCCGTCCTTAACCGATGCAACTGGGTAAGTATAAACATCACGAAACGCCACTCAAAACCCCCACCTGCCTTACGCCCCAGCAGGTGGTTTGTGTTCTGTACCACACTCTGTACATTCAAACATCGTATTGGCAGGGTTATCGCTCCACTCCCTTTCTCGTCTTTGTTCTTCTGGAAGAGACCAATAGAGAGCATTGATAAGGATTGATTGGAAAATCTCCTTGCAGAGGGTGTTGAAAAAGTCCCTTAACCGCTCAGATTTTCATAGGAAAATGGGCCAATAAAACGGGTAACTAAAGAGTTTTTCAACACTCTCTCCCTTGCAGAGTATTGACAAAATCACTTTCTATGCTATAATTGTAGATGTATATGGTCTATATACTCACCAATACAATACATTCGGAGGTCGAAATGAAAATGAAAAAGTGGTTAGCAATCTCTCTCGCTCTGGTCCTGGTATTAGCCCTGGCCAGCGTAGCCTTTGCACAAGGGATGGAAAAAGCGCGTGTGCGTGTCGTCCATGCTTCCCCAGATGCCCCTGCAGTGGACGTTTGGGTCAACAATACGAAGGCGTTTGAAAATGCCCCCTTCAAGGGTATCACCGGCTACGCGGAGCTGGATCCAGGCACTTACAATGTTAAGGTGGTGCCAACCGGTGCGACTGAACCGGTAGTGATTGAGGCCAACCTGCCACTGGTGGGTGGCAAAGATTACACAGTTGTCGCGGTCGGTCAGTTGGCTAACATCGAGCCGCTGTTGCTCGAGGACAACAACAATGCCCCAGCTCCTGGCAAAGCACACGTGCGCTTCGTGCACGCTTCGCCTGATGCCCCCGCCGTGGACATCGCCGTAGCGGGTGGTGGCCCGGTCCTGTTCAGCAACATTGCCTTCAAGCAAGCCAGTCAATATCTGCCTGTAGATGCAGGGGCGTACAACTTGGAAGTGCGCCTGGCGGGAACTAATACCGTTGCCCTGAGTGTGCCCGGTGTGCGGCTTGAGGACGGCACTGTCTACACGATCTTTGCAATGGGCCTGGCAGGCGGACAACCGGCACTGCAAGCGGTGCCCAGCGTGGACGCGCAGCATATGATGGTGCTGCCCCAGACCGGAGCGGAGTGCCCAGGAGCAAAGTGATCTAAAAACTGTGCACGCCCATCTCAGTGGCGTGCTCTTTCAAAATATCGAGGGCGAGCTGAACGATCAGCAAGCTCACACTACACGGATCATAAGCGTGTCCTCAGAAGGCTGGACACCTCGAAAAATATAGGCAGAGCCCTGGTAAAGATGCCAGGGCTTTTTGATCCCTGGCCGATTGTTCTATCCTTGCTGGCTCTCCTATCTCGACTGGCCATCAATCGGTAACACGTGTTCCAACAAGTTTTCGAGGCAACGCCTTACAGGAGCATTGTGAGGCAATGTGATAAGTGGCTGGCCTAACACATCTCGTTCTGCTACAGCCGGATCCTGTGGCAGGACACCCAACAAGGGCAGGTTTAGTTCGGCGACCTTCGCAGCGAGTTCCTGAGGCAGTACAATCTCATTATCATCGCAACTAGGCACCCGATTGACGATTAAGTGTGCCTTGTGCACTCGCGAGCCCAGTTCCGCCACCAGCTCAAACACGCGCTGCGCAGCAATCAGACCACGCACGGTGGGGTCGGAGATTACCAACAGTAGGTCAACATCGCGCGTAGTGCGTCGACTGATGTGTTCTAAACCTGCCTCGTTATCGATCACCACAAAACGATAGTGGCCTGCCAACGCATCAATGCTCTGACGGAGCAGATGATTGGGCGCGCAGTAACATCCTGGTCCTTCAGGGCGTCCCATTGCCAGCAGGTCAAAATGCTCCGTCTCCACCAGACACTCCTGGATCATCAGGCGAAATGCCTGTTGCTTGTCCAGTCCCAGGTTGTACTGCCCGGAGCGAATATCTCCGACAATCTCTTCGCGCCCACTCCCGATGGTCTCCTCGACCTCCACACCCAGCGCCAGATTCAGGTTCATGCTGGGATCCGCGTCAATTGCCAAGATGCTCCCCTTGCCCAGGCGCGCCAGGTAGTCAATGATCAAGGCAGCCACCGTGGTTTTGCCGGTGCCTCCTTTGCCTGCCACCGCAATTGTATACGCCATCTTCTTGCCCTGCCTTCTACTAGACTCTTCAGATGACTTTGCACTAGACTCTTGAGATAATTTTAGCACACCCAAACGGGTGGTCAATCTTTCCAGTACTTGTTTGCACAACCGACATTTTCATACTACACTCGCTAGTAGTGTCCACTGTCGGAGGTGAGCAGAAAGCAGGCAGATAAGATAACTCAAGTTGCAACCTTTGACTGGGTGCATTTCATTCTGAGACAAGGTTTGTCTCAATCCGAGCCGCGCGCGTGGTAGGGGGCGATCGGCTGGTCGCCCCTACCGCTTCCTGAAGGTCGCGGCTCGAATAGGTGGTCGCGGCTCGGATTATGCTGTTGCCATTTCGCGTCACTCGCCCTCCGCGGTGACCACTCACTGGTTGGAGCGAAAAGGCACACTTCTTATGCCGGTCTGTAGTCTCAACTTCCCTGGGTAGCAACTCGGGTTAAGACAATGAGCAAAAATTCCCACGATATACCTGAGGAAGCGGAAATGGCCTATGCGCAGGCCAAGCGATACGGTGAGGACCTGGTGCGCATCTACCA
This sequence comes from Ardenticatenia bacterium, assembly GCA_003130875.1. Taxonomy (GTDB): domain Bacteria; phylum Chloroflexota; class Anaerolineae; order 4572-78; family NAK82; genus NAK82. Next base: position 4,288 of record QEXY01000053.1, on the reverse strand, counting down.
GCAAGAACGCGCCAGGCGTCGCGAGTTGGAGGTCGCTAACCAGAAGCTGCGCATCGTCTGGGCTACAGCTCCTAATGGGCTGGCGGTTCTGGACGAACAGATGATTGTCGTTCAGGCCAATCCTCGTTTCGAGACATTGGTTGAGCGCCACGACTGTGTGGGGTGTCATCTGAGCGAGCTGATACCCTCGCAACAGCTCACAACGGTGCTGCTCGACGCTGCAGAGCACCGTACCCCCCTCATCAACGTGGAAGTCACCCTATCCTACCCTTCTCACCAGCGCACGATCCAGGTTATGGGCGCTCCCCTGCTTACCGACACGCAGCAGGGCTGGGTGATCAGCTTGTTCGACCTGACAGAGCGCAAACGTCTGGAGAGACTCAAAGAGGAGTTCATCGACATCGCAGCCCACGAGCTGCGCACCCCTTTAGCGATCATCTTGGGCTTCGCCAGCGTGTTGGATGAGGAACTGGCCAATCTTCCCGAATCCCCGGCATCCGAGTCGATCCGAGCGATCGTGAGCGCTGCCAATCGTCTTAAAGCAATCGTCGACGAACTAGTGGACTTTGCAGCCGTGCGCAGCAGCGCCTCTGAGAGCACAATGGATCAATTTGACCTGAATCATTTGATCGAACAGGCAGTCCGAGCGATTTCCTATCAAGCCAACCAGGCAGAAGTCCAAATCACGCTACAATCCGGTGGACGCCCACTGTTGATGAGCGGCGACCGCATAATCCTGACCCAAGCTATCGGCCATCTGTTGGACAATGCCATCAAGTTCAATCACCGCGGCGGAACGGTCTACGTGCGCGCCTTTCAGGAGAACGAGCACACAATATTGGAAATTGAAGACACCGGGGTCGGCATCCCGGTCGCCGAGCAGGAAAAAATCTTTGATATGTTCTATCAAGTAGAAGCGCATATGACGCGCCGGCAAGGCGGATTGGGCATGGGACTGGCAATCGCTAAACGGGCGGTCGAACTGCACGGAGGCCACATCGAGGTGTCCAGCACGGTAGGGAAGGGGAGTCGTTTCCGAGTGGTTTTGCCAACAGTCCCTAAGGAACCCCTTTCTTCGCCGCGCGCTCAGATGGAGATGGCTCACCGACAGACGCTTGCCTACGGAGAGGATTTGGCGCATGCCTTCATCGCTCAGCGCGCCCTGGCACAGCGACTGCGTCAGGTGGCCCAAATGTGCCGCGAGTTGGAACGAGTGGCTCAATCCGGGAACTTGTCCGAGGTGTGCGCTCTCGCACGCCAGATCGTCCGGGAAACATCTATCGAGGCCGAAGCCCGATAAATCCCTACAGGCTACAGGCACGGACGGGGTGCAGCGTCATCTGGTCATCCCAGAGAGGCCACACCCCGTCGGCCCAGAAACTGGATGCGTCGTGTTCTACTCTACGATCTCTCCCTCTACTACGACCGTCTCAGGTTGTTCCGCGCCGTTGCCACCTGTCTGGACAGGACCGCGCTGGAAGGTCAAACGATCACCCTCGACACCGACATAAATCGTGTCACCTTCGTGGAATTGCCCGTTCAGGATCGCCACGGCCAACGGATCCTGCAAGTAGCGTTGGATCGCGCGCTTGAGCGGCCGTGCTCCAAAGACCGGGTCATAGCCCTTTTCGGCCAGGAAGTTGCGCGCCGCTGCATCCAACACCAGCGTCAAGCGCCGATCGGCCAGCAGCTTCTCCAGGCGCTCCACCTGGATGTCCACGATGCGCGCCAAATGCTCGCGAGTCAAGCTATGGAACACTACAATCTCGTCGATGCGGTTCAGGAACTCAGGCCGGAAGTGCTGTCGCAGCGCTTCCATCACCTTGTGTTCCGCCGCTTCCATTCCCAGCTCCATAATGTAATGACTGCCGATGTTGCTGGTCATAATGATGACTGTGTTCTTGAAGTCCACCGTGCGGCCGTGCCCATCGGTCAGTCGGCCATCATCGAGCACCTGTAACAGCACATTGAAGACCTCTGGATGGGCTTTCTCGATTTCATCGAAGAGCACCACGCTGTATGGCTTGCGCCGCACCGCCTCAGTCAGCTGCCCGCCTTCTTCATAGCCGACGTAACCCGGTGGAGCGCCGATGAGCCGTGCCACCGTATGGCGCTCCTGATACTCGCTCATATCGATGCGGATCATGGCGTTCTCATCGTCGAATAAGAACTCGGCCAGTGCGCGCGCCAGCTCGGTCTTGCCTACACCTGTCGGACCTAAGAACAGGAAGCTGCCGATAGGCCGATTGGGATCGTGCATCCCAGCACGTGCGCGGCGCACGGCGGCCGAAACTGCTTTGATCGCCTCATCCTGGCCGACGACACGCCGATGCAACCGCTCTTCCATATGGAGCAATTTCTCGCGCTCGCCCTCCAACAGCTTGCTGACCGGAATGCCTGTCCAGCTGGATACCACCTCGGCGATGTCCTCGGCGTCCACCTCTTCTTTCAGCAACGGCGAACCCTTTTGCAACTCCGCCAACTGTGCTTCATACTGCTGCAGCTGTGCTTCCAGCTCGCGCAGGCGACCGTAGCGCAAGCGCGCCGCTTCCTCCAAGTCAGCACGTCGCTCTGCCTGCTCGATGGCAATGCGCGTGCGCTCGATCTCCTCCTTGGTTTGCCGAATCGCCTGGATCGCCGCTTTCTCCGCCTGCCAACGCGCTGTCAGGCGGCGCGATTCTTCCCGCAAGTCGGCGAGCTCCTTCTCCAGCTCGGCCAACCGTTGCTTGCTCGCTTCGTCTTTCTCCTTCTTAAGCGCCTCGCGCTCGATCTCCAATTGCATGATCTGGCGATCGAGCGCATCCAGCTCCTGCGGCTTGCTATCGATTTCCATCTTGAGACGGCTAGCCGCCTCGTCGATCAGGTCGATCGCTTTGTCGGGCAGGAAGCGATCACTGATGTAGCGATGGCTGAGCGTCGCCGCCGCGATCACAGCACTATCAGTAATACGCACACCGTGGTGCACTTCGTAGCGCTCTTTGAGGCCACGCAGAATGCTGATGGTGTCCTCCACGCTGGGTTCCTCCACCAACACCGGCTGGAAGCGACGCTCCAGGGCAGCGTCCTTTTCTATATGTTTGCGATACTCGTCCAGCGTGGTCGCGCCGATAGCGTGCAGCTCACCTCGCGCCAGCATCGGCTTCAGCATGTTGCTGGCATCCATAGCGCCTTCGGCAGCACCGGCACCCACCACCGTGTGTAATTCGTCGATGAAGAGGATGATCTTGCCCTCGCTATCCGTGATCTCCTTAAGCACTGCCTTGAGGCGCTCTTCAAACTCGCCGCGATATTTCGCACCCGCTATCAGCGCACCCATGTCGAGCGCGATGACGCGTTTATCCTTGAGCCCTTCAGGCACATCCCCCTTCACGATGCGCTGCGCCAGGCCCTCGACGATCGCGGTCTTGCCCACGCCTGGGTCGCCGACCAGCACCGGGTTGTTCTTAGTGCGCCGGCTGAGAATCTGGATCACGCGACGGATCTCCTTGTCGCGCCCGATCACCGGATCCAGCTTGCCGCGCCGTGCTAGCTCGGTCAGGTCACGCCCATACTTCTCCAACGCCTGATAAGTGCTCTCCGGCGTGGGGCTGGTGACGCGCTGGCTACCACGGATCTGGGTCAGCGCCTGCAGGATGGTGGTCTCGTTCAGGCCATACTGCGCCAAGCGGTCACGCACCGTATCCCGAGAACGTGCCAATGCCAGCAACAGGTGCTCCGTGCTGACATATTCATCACGCATCTGAGCGGCAATGCGTTCCGCTTCGGCAGCCGTGTCGATCAAGGCACGTGATACGCCGATCTGCGCCGTCGGGCCATAGGAACGGGGACGCCGATTCAACTCGGCCTCCAGGTCGCTCAGCAACATGCCTGGGCTGCCACCCACGCGCTGCACAATCTGGGGCACTACACCATCCGGCTGGCGCAGCAGCGCCACGAGCAGGTGCAATGGCTCAATCTGACTATGATTATATTCCCGCGCCAGATCCTGACTGGCGAGAATTGCCTCCTGAGCTTTCTGTGTGTACTTGTTTAGATCCATACTCCAACCTCCAACCACAAGTTTCGATGCCACGTCACATGGGAAGAGAGCATCTCCCCAGTGGTGGACATTGTAACCGCCGCACTCTGCACCAAACCTATGGCAAAGCTCGACGTTCGCTCCTAGCTTAGCTGAGGGACATTAGAGTCACGTAAGAATTATGTAGAGATTATATTAGAGCTCAGCCCCTCGACGGAGATCGTCTCACTTGTGAGAAGGCGTTCCGCAGATTGAGTGGGAAAAGTGAGG
>QEXY01000052.1 GCA_003130875.1 Ardenticatenia bacterium | reverse complement strand
GCTTACGAGAAGTTCTATACCGGTCAGCTAGATCCCAAGACGGATCCCGCCGTCAAGGATGCGCTCACAAAGTACAAAGATCTCATCCCCTACCTGTATGAGTTCCACGGCGCCAAGACCTGGAGCGACATCGTGGGCCCGCTGGCCGAAGGTCAGTTCGGCATGATGGTCATCGGTGACTTTGCTGCTGGTCTGCTGGTGCAAGCTGGCTACCAAGAGGGTGTGGATTGGGAAGCTGAGGCGTTCCCCAAGAAGCCCGAAGAGGTCTTCTTAATGATTGTGGACACCTTCACACGCCCGACCGGCGCCAAGTCGCCCGAAGCTACCACTGCTTGGCTGACCAACCTGACCGATCCCAAGGTGCAGGAGGAGTTCAATATTATCAAGGGCTCCATCGCCATCCACAAGGATGTGCCCGACACCGCCTATGCGGACTCCCTACACCAGCGAGCATCTCAGGCATTTAAGACCAAGCGCATTGTGCCCAGCTCGATCCATGGTGTGTTGGCGCCACCTGCTTTCCTCAGCGACTGGCAGGATATTCTCACCCGATTCCTGTACAGCCCGGACATCGAGCGTATCCAGGGTGAGATTGCCGACTCGATGGCACTCACCAACGTTGCCGAATCGAGTCAGTGGTACTGGGCTAAGTAAGCTATCCGACCCATCTCAAGCATAAAACGGCAGGGAGGCATCGTGCCTCCCTGCCATGGTCATTGTCACGATGCGATACTCAAAAGGCCACGTGATTCTGTTTCTGAGCCCACTCGGTCTGGTGGTACTTTTCATGTACGCCATGATGCTCTGGACGGTCTACGTCTCCATGAACAACTGGGTGGGGATGGCCCCTTCATGGAATTTCAATGGCTTGTCCAACTATCTGACATTGTTCCGCATGGAACGTTTTTGGATCAACCTCCAAAACAACATTCTCTGGATGGTGATCTTCATACCCCCCACCGCCTTTCTGGGCCTGGTATTGGCCTATGCATTGGAGCTCTCTGGAAGGGCAGAAGCGTTCTTTCGCCCCATTTTTCTCTACCCGATGGCGCTCTCCTTCGTGGTCACAGGTACCCTGTGGGCATGGATGTATGACCCAGGAACCGGTGTGATCAATTCGCTCCTCAAAGGGATAGGATTGGGAGCGCTGGCGCAGCCGTGGATTGCATCGCCCCAACAGGCACTCTACTGCATGATCGGCGCTGCGATCTGGCAATACACCGGATTTGCGATGACGCTATACCTGGCTGCAATCCGAGACATCTCGCGTGAGATCATCGAAGCGTCACGCGTGGACGGCGCCTCCGACCTGCAGGTGTTCATCCATATTGTCATACCGAATGTACAGCATGCCACCATGATCGTTGTGGCGATGCTGACCCTCTTCTCGCTCAAGGTGTTTGATCTCGTATGGGTCATGACTATGGGCGGACCGGGCAACTCCACCGAGGTGCTCTCCTACTTTATGTTTGTGGCAACGTTCCGTCAGCAGCTGGTGGGCTTGGGCGCAGCGATCAGCGTCATCATCCTGATATTGGCAGTGGTGGTTGTCATTCCCTATGCATCGTGGTCGATGAAACGGATGCAAACATGAAACATCCTACACGTCTCTGGTTGCATATTGTCTTGGCACTCGCAGCAGCGGCCTGGCTGTTGCCGATGTATGTTATGTTAAGTACCTCGCTGAAGACACCGCGTGAAGTAGCGCTAGGTCAGTATATCACCCCGCCTCATACTCCAGAGGTTAACAATTACATCATCGCCTTCGGGGTGCTCAAACAAGGTCTGCTCAACAGTGTCACAGTGGCCATTCCAGCCACCGCTTTAGCCGTATTCCTAGGTTCCTGGGCAGGCTTCTTTCTGGCGATGTTCCGCTTTCGATATAGCCAGACCGTCTTCTTCGTCGCTTCAGTCGCTACCTTCTTGCCTTATCAGATCATCCTGATTCCCTTCACCCAATTTATGGCGACGCTGAATTTGTTCAACACCCAGCTGGGATTGATCGTCGCCTACCTCCTGCTCAACGTTCCCATGGCGGCGCTGATTTCGTCCACTTTTTTCCAGATGCTGCCGCCCGAGCTGCAAGAAGCAGCAGCGCTAGATGGATGTGGCCCAATCACATTCTACTTTCGCATCCTTCTACCTGTGGCACAGCTGGGGCTTGTTTCCACAACGATTCTCATCTTTACCATGATATGGAACGAGTTTCTCATTGCGATCACACTGACTCAGGGGCCCTATACCCAGATGGCCACACCAGTGCTGGCGGGGCTTAAAGGCAACTATGCCCAGCTGTGGCACATCCAAATGGCGGGCGCGATGATCACCTCCATCCCACCGCTGATCATCTTCATCTTCCTGGGACGCTACTTCATTGCCGGGTTAATGGCCGGCACACTTAAGGGGTAAAGTTCAGGGGAATTGCCGTCCGCGTCCTCTTAATCAAGCGAGACCTGCCTGGTGGTGTGTCTCCTCGGTGAACGCCAGCATGTTCTCCAGCGGCACGTCTCCTTCAACATCGTGTGCTGGCGCCAAGATATAGCTACCCTCGCGTCCCAGCTCGATCAAGCAGCGCGTCTCGCGTCGCACATCCTCCGGCGTGCCGTAGGGTAATGTACGCTGAGTCGAGAGACCACCATAGAAGGTGAGATTGCCTCGATAGCGGTGTAGCAAACTCACGACGTCCATGACTTCTGGCTGAAACGGGTTGAAACAATTGAGTCCGATGGCGATCAAGTCGTCGAACAGCTCATCCACATCCCCACATGAGTGGATGAAGACATACTTGCCTGCCTCGCGGACGGCGCCATACATGCGCTTCAGCACTGGATAGATGAACTCATGCCAGATGCGTGGTCCCATCTGTAAGCCGCGCTGCTGCCCCCAATCGTCTCCAAAGTAGACCGCGTCAATGTCGTACTCCATTGCCCTGCGCGCTTGCGCAATATTGTAATCGGCGATGGTGTTGAGCAGCTCACGCACAAAGGCGGGGTGATCGTAGAAATCCAACATCAGGTTTTCCCAACCGCGCATCGTCCACGCCCGTTCATACAGCGAAAACCCTATTTCGAAGACGCGAAAGCAATCTCCATAGCGCGCGATCCGCTCCGGAATATCGGCGAAAAACCGCGGGTCGAGCGGGTCGGGGAATTGATAGCCGCGCAAGGTAGGTTCTGGTAAGACAGTCTTCTCGACAATGCCGATATCGCGGTCCACCGTGCGGTCCCAGATCACCCCGAACACATCGCGAAAACGATAATTGCCCAAATCCTCGAAAAAACCGATGGGATTGCCCAGTCCCAGCAGGTGATTATGCAGGACTGTGTCCAGATCCTGAGTACCATAGTGCTTAATGAGCTTTTCCTTCGCTTCCAGCGTGAAAGAGAACGACCATGGGACATAGGGGGGCCGCTTGCCCTCGAGAACGGTGCAAACGACATCGCGCTTGGTCATATGCGAAGGTCTCCTCACAGATATCGCCGTGTCATCCAAGTATCATAGTGGATCCCTTGGGGAGAAGCAAAGTAACCGTGGACTTTTCCGTAGCCTTCGTGCCCATCGCTCCCCCACTTAAGCAAAGATGGAGGGTGTTAAAAAAAAAAGTCCCTTGACCGCTCAGATTTTCATAGGAAAATAGGCCAATAAGGCGTGTAACTAAAGAGTTTTTCAACACTCTCAAAGATGACAATTTGACAAACGGGCTCGCCGGATTAGAATTTAGGCATACCTTATGATTGCCACGTTGGTTCTCTGGTATGCCCTAAAACATTTCCAGAGGTTGTGGTATGGGTTCTGAGGTTGAGATCAGCGGGAATGTTGAGATGTATTTGGCAACCATCGCCACCTTGCAGACGGAAGAACAGCCAGTTCCGCTCTCGCAATTGGCTGAGCATCTCTCCCACTCTCCAGTGTCGGTCAATGAAATGTGTCGCAAGCTGGTGGAACGTGGCTGGGCTACTTATCAACCTTACAAAGGGGTAAAGCTTACACCAGAGGGGGCCACGTTAGCCCACCAGGTTTTGCGACGTCGCCGACTGTGGGAGACGTTCCTGCTGGAACGACTGGGAGCTGATGCGGATGAGGCACGTGTGTTTGCCTGCCATCTGGAACATGCAACCCCAGATGACTTGGCGCGACGGTTGGCGGAGTACTTGGCCAAGCCAGAACCGGCCACAGCCCGCCCGACCGCGGACGCTTCGGGTTCTCAAGTGCAACGGCTGTCCCATTTGATCAGCGGGCAGCGGGCGCGTGTGACGCACGTGGCAGTAGATGATGCGGTGGCCAGTGAATTCCTGTCTGCTCAAGGTATAGTCCCAGGCGCTGAGCTAACCGTGCTGGCTGTCTCATCGGACGGCTCACTGCTGCTTGAGACCGCAGCACGACGGTTGACCTTGTGTCGGGATCTAGCTACGCAGATCGAGGCACTGCCAATCCCTATGGAGAAGTACGCTGATTCTGAGGTGAGATGATGGGACACAGACCCCTCGTATCCTTGTTAACTCTGATGCCCGGCCAACGTGCCAGGTTGGTGCGCATCCAAGGAGGACACCGCGTGATCCATCGTCTGTCTGAATTGGGTTTGACGCCTGGAGTCGAGATCGAAGTATTGCATCGCAACAACGGCGGACCCCTTTTGTTGGCGGTGCGCGACACGCGCCTCGTACTGGGACGTGGTATGGCCGACAAGGTGTTGGTCGAGCTGCTGGATGAGTGAAGCACGATGGCCAAAGAGCTGCTGGTGGCACTTGCAGGCAATCCTAACGTTGGCAAGAGCACATTGTTCAATGCCCTGACAGGTGCCCGCCAACACGTGGGCAACTGGCCCGGCAAGACAGTTGAACGGCGCGAAGGCACCTTTAAGTGGAATGACGTGACCGTCCATGTCGTTGACCTACCGGGTACCTATAGCCTCTCGCCCTATTCGCCGGAGGAGGAAATCGCCCGGACGTTCATCGTCAAAGAGAAGCCCGATCTGGTTGTCAACGTGGTCGACGCCGCCAATCTGGAGCGCAACCTCTACCTGACCGCTCAGATCCTCGAAACGGGTGTTCCCTTGATCCTGGCGCTTAATATGAGCGATATGGCCGACGCACGCGGGTTACACATCGATATTGCCAAGCTTTCCGAGCTGCTGAATGGCGTACCGGTGATCCCGATGACGGCCCGATCCGGCAAAGGGGTGGAAGCGCTCAAAGCCGCTATTGGAGCATTTGCTGCTTCACGTCCCGACGGCAATCGGCGTGTCCCTTCAAAAGAGATGCGACAAGGTGCACACTGTTAAGACTTGCATTCTCCCGTCTCTTCGTTTGTGTTCCAATGTTTCCCAGGTGAGATGCTTCCCTCAGGGTACGATCTTGCCACTGAATACGCCGGCTGCAGATTATCGAGAAATGTCCTGTCCGGCCATCCGAAGGGATATTGCTGGGATGGTTAAACTGGTGAGGGGAACGTTATGGATGAGGTGACCCTTGTAGAACCAGCCGTGCTGATCCGCTATGCTTCCGATATCGAGGAGGAGATCGCGCGTCTCGAGGCGGCCATCCGACAGGTGCCAGCTCTGGCCAGCATCTATAACCCGCGCTGGCTCGCTATCCAGCTCCTGGAAAACGACCCTGTCTTGCTTGAAGAGGTGCGACGATGTGCCGGAGGTGAGGCAGTGCTGCGCGTATGGGAGACGGCGCGCGCCCATTTACGTCAGCATTACGGCGACGACCTCGATCTGATCGTGGCCGACTACCGATATGGATTTGTCCACAGCTTGGTCCGTCAGGTGCTGACGCGCACGATCGAACAACGTATCACAAGCTCCGATCGCATCGATCGCATTGTGATGCACCGGGTGTTGGGCATTCCCATTTTCCTGTTCTTTATGTGGGTGGTGTTTAAGGTCACCACCGACGTGACCTCGCCCTACGTGGATTGGTTGAGCGAAGTGGTCCATGGCCCTGCGACCAACTGGGTACTGGCGCTGCTTCATCTGGCAGGTTTGCGCGACAGCTGGGTGCAGGGATTGCTGGTGGATGGAGTCATCGGAGGTGTGGGGGGCGTGGTGGTCTTCATCCCGGTGTTGATGGCGCTCTATCTGATGCTGGCATTTCTGGAGGACACCGGTTACATGGCGCGTGGCGCCTTCGTTATGGACAATCTGATGCATGTATTAGGATTGCACGGCAAGAGCTTCTTGCCCATGTTGCTCGGATTTGGCTGCACAGTGCCTGCACTCTACGCCACGCGCACACTTGACAGCCCCAAAGACCGTTTCCTCACCGGCCTGCTGGTGCCCTTTATGAGCTGTGGAGCACGATTGCCAGTATATGTGCTCTTCGCTTCTATTTTCTTCCCGGAGCACACCGGTCAGGTGATTTTTCTGCTGTATCTGACCGGTGTCCTCATCGCCGTGTTATTGGGCATCCTGTTCAAAAACACTGTGTTCCGCCACTACGAGGAATCGCTGTTCGTGATGGAGCTGCCGCCTTACCGAATGCCCACATTGCGCTCGTTATGGTTCCATATGTGGGAACATATCTCATCATTCCTGCGGCGAATCGTCACAGTGGTGCTGATTGCCAGCGTGGTGATCTGGTGGCTGACTGCTCTGCCGGTGCGTGGAGAAGGACAGTTCGGCCAAACATCGCTACACGATAGTGCCTTTGCCTTTGTCGCGGAACAGATCGCCCCGGCACTGAAGCCCCTCGGCTTCGGCAGCTGGGAGAACAGCGGGGCGTTGCTCACCGGGTTGGTCGCCAAGGAGGTGATCATTAGCACCTTGGCCCAAGTGCATCAGGTAGGCATGAAACAAGCGACGGAGACAGTCCCCCGTACTTTCTTCCAAGATATCGGCGTAATCGGTTTGGGATTCATCACAGCTACGTTTGACGCGCTGCGTTCGCTGCCCCTCATTGTGGGGATCAACCTCCTACCTGAGGAAGAGGAGGCACCCGCTGTCCAACTGATGGAGCGGATGCGCGAAAGTTTCGCGCGCACCAGCGGCGGACATGGGAGGTTGGCAGCGGCAGCGTTTATGGTGTTTGTGTTGCTTTACACGCCCTGCATCGTGGCCACCACCACCGGCCGCCAGGAACTGGGCATCCACTGGCTGCTCTTCGCCCTCTTTGGCCAGCTCGGCTTGGCCTGGCTGGCAGCGTTTGTCGTCTTCCAAGGCGGATTATTGTTGGGGATCGGCTGAGATGCGGGGTCAACCCTAGATGGGGGAATGCCTGTTCAGCACATTTTAATCCGGCCGGACCGTGATTGCGCAGGTTTTGACCTGGAGGCACAGGTTGCTAGAATCCATGCTCGACGTGTCTCAAAAGGAGGATTGAGCTGCGGTGAAGAACAAGGTGATCACTTTCGGTGAGATTATGATGCGCCTGTCACCACCCGACCATCTGCGTTTCAGGCAGACCCGTCTGTTCGAGGTGACCTTTGGGGGCGGTGAGGCCAATGTCGCCGTTTCGCTGGCCCACTTTGGCATCCTGGTGGACTACGTCACCCGCCTGCCTCAGAATGATTTGGGCGATGCGTGCATTACGTTTCTGCGCCAGTTCGGAGTGGGAGTGGACAAGATCGTGCGTGGGGGCGAGCGCCTGGGCATCTACTTTCTTGAGCACGGCGCGATGCAACGCGGCAGCAAGGTGATCTACGACCGTGCCGGCTCCGCCATCGCCACCATAGAACGCGGTATGATCGACTGGCGACAGGTCTTCGCCGATGCCGACTGGTTTCATTG
>QEXY01000051.1 GCA_003130875.1 Ardenticatenia bacterium | reverse complement strand
GGGTGTCACACGAAAAGGCATCTGCTCTGCAAATCCCCGCTCGTGATAGCCCTTGCGGCTGGGGCAGTATGGTGGGGTGCTCTCCTGCGCCTGGCATGGTTGGAACAGATTCCCCCCGGCCTCTCACACGATGAGGCGTATAACGGTGTCACCGCCATCGAGGTGTTGTTATCGGGCCGAAGGGAGATCTTTTTCGATATCTACAATGGCATCGAACCGCTCATCATTTATTGGGAAGCGCTTTATTTCCACCTGTTCGGCATTGCCCCTTATGTGATGCGACTGGTCAATGTGACCGCCGGTTTGCTGACCATTGCGCTCCTATATACCCTGACGCGGGGTCTCTTCGTCCGTCAACAATCCTTGACCGGCGAAATGACCGCCCTGCTGGCAGCGTGGGGTGTCAGCGGCGCCTTCTGGGCTGTCTTCATCAGCCGTCTGACACTCCGGGCGGTCACGTTGCCCCTTATGGCGCTGCTGGCTTTCTATTTCTTGTGGCGTGGATTCACCGCTGCATCCACCCGAGGAATTCGCCAGATGGTCTGGTTTGCCCTGGGTGGCTTTTGGCTCGGCATCGGGATGTACACTTATCTCTCCAGTCGTTTCCTCCCGCTCGTGCCCTTGGCGTTCTTCTTCTACTGGGTTGTGCGTGGCCAGGTAGTGCGACGCCAGTTGTATGGAATGGCATTGTATATGTTGGTGTGGGGTCTGGTCTTTGCTCCACTGGCCTATTTCTACATCACCCATCCGGATATTTTCACCCGACGGTCCGATCAGGTGCTCAACTTGCCCTACGCACTGGCCGGCGATATTCAACCGTTGTTTACCTCGATGATGCGCACCTTGGGCATGTTCGGCGTCATCGGGCCCGATTCAAGTCGCTATGGACTTGCCGGACGTCCTGTCCTGGATCCCTTAGGGGCTGTCTGGTTCGTCGTGGGACTGGTCACCGCAGCGGTACAATTGCGTTATCGGGATGATCGCGGAGCGCCATATGCCCTGCTTCTTATCTGGTGGCTGGTGATGTTGCTGCCCGATTTCATCACCAGCGAAAGCCCCCACTATCTGCGCACGGTGGGAGCTCTGCCTCCCACATTCGTCCTCTGGGCCCTGGGCCTGGTGACTTCCGGCAGGTGGCTGTTGAGGCAGATAGAGAGCAGGGCAGCACGTCGGCTTCCAGACGTGCGCGCTCCCAAGCCCGAAAGCAGGCACTGGCTATCATGGGCTCCCGTGGTAGGCATGGGGTTGTACCTGCTCTTCCACAATGCTGCAACCGGCTACGATTACTTCGTCCGCTGGGCTTCGGATGCAGAGGCACGCTCCATTTACGGGGCAGAGTTCCGTGAGGTGGCACATTATCTCCGCACCACCAGGCTATCCGGTCCGGTGGCCCTTTCGGCTGCCTACTTTCGGGATTGGGATCGCTTTCGCCTGGACCTTCATATGCGCCATCGTCCGCCGTTCGTGGTATGGTTTCACGGTCCTCAGACAATGTTATTTCCTCCAGCCGGGGTAGAAGGTGCCACTTACATATTCACGCGGGGTGCTCCGCCACATCCGCGTTGGCTGGAGTATTTACAGCTGGAGAAACAGGGACAAGACATAGAGGTGTATCGGCTTAAGGCAAGCGATATCCCCACGCTGGAGCATTCGGTACATGTTACGTTTATGGAAGATCACTTGCTGGGCGCTGTCGTTCCACCGCGACCGATTGTGGCGCTGTGGGGATATGCGCTCTCTGGTGACGCACGTGCGGGCGAAACGCTCCACGTGTTGCTGGGCTGGGAGACACTGATAGATGTGCCGGGCAACCCCGACTACGCTTTCTATGCTCATTTGGTGGATAAGCGCGGCTTTGTCTGGTCCCAAGTCGACACCATTGGGTACGACGCAGTGGATTGGCAGCCTGGCGTGCGCGCGTTGCAGTGGCTGGACCTCGCTCTGCCACCTGACCTTCCTCCCCTGGAATACACCCTTCAGGTCGGACTCCAGGAACGTTCCACGGGTCGCAATCTGCTCCCCGAAGAGGCAGCCGGGACGCACGCGTTCGTCTTGCAGACCGTGCATACCGATCGAGCTGCGGTCTCGCCCGTCCTGGAGAAATTTCGCATCCCCAATGCATGCTATGTCGATTTCGGAGGAGTTTTCACACTGCGCGGCTATTCTGTTTCAAGACGCATCCTCCAAGCGGGAGAGGCAACCCATGTCTCTTTATTCTGGGAAGTCTCCAGAACACCTGCCAGAAGATATCGGCTGGAGGCATGGCTGGCCACGGCAGACAGCGAGCCCATCGTGCTGAGGAGGAAGGAACCGTTGGAGGGCGATTATCCCACCAATTTATGGCAGACTGGACAATGGGTGCGTGACCGGTTTGATCTCACGATACCTGCGAGTCTCTCTCCTGGTTCGTACACGCTCTATGTGGGTTGGCGTGACCTGTCTGGTGCATGGCTGTCAGATATGACATCGGCCAGCGCCAATTTAGGACAGCTCCTGGTGTTGGAATCTCCGGGGAGCTGACCTACAATTGCCCCATGCAACACACCAAGACGTAGAAACGAGCATCGCGACGGGCAACATGCGCCCAAATTCAGCCAGTCCGCAGGCCATAGGAGTATGATTCATGAACGAGCGAGAGAACGCTTGGGAGTTGGTGTGCACGTATACGCGCAATGTCAATCTGCGTCGCCACATGTTGGCAGTTGAGGCGGCTATGCGAGCCTACGCGCGGCGGTTCGGCGCGGACGAGACATTATGGGGATTGGTGGGGCTGCTCCACGACTTTGACTACGAACAGCATCCCCATATAGCCCCTGACGGGCATCCCAATGCCGGTGCTCCCATCTTGCGGGCGCACGGATATGATGAGACAGTGGTGCGGGCTATTCTCTCTCACGCCACTGAAGTCACCGGAGTGCAACGCGAAAGCCTTATGGAGCACACGTTATACGCTGTGGATGAGCTCACTGGCTTGATCACCGCAGTGGCCTTGGTGCGTCCGTCCAAAGACATTCGCGATGTCACGGTCAAGTCCGTCAGGAACAAATGGAAGGACCGCGCATTTGCTGCCGGCGTCAATCGCGCCGAAATCGAGGCCGGTGCGGCAGCCATCGGTGTGGAACTGTGGGAGCACGTGGACGTGGTGCTGCGCGCTATGCAGGAAATCGCCCCCGAATTAGGGCTGGATGGCACGGGGGGAAGCTGAGAAAAGCCTTATTCTCTTGCACCGTTCATCAAGACGACTGGGTGGTGTCCTGGTGACGTCATTGAGCTGACCCGCTCGCATCGCCCATATCATATAGCCTGGAGCACAATCCAGTTATTCCGATGTCGATTTTAGATCCTGCGCTCATCACCCTGCTCACCTTGGGGATGATGGTTGTCCTGACAGTGGGCGGTTGGTTGCGCGCTGACCTGGCGGCTCTGCTCAGCGTGGTCGCGTTGGGTCTCAGCGGCGTTCTGACTCCACAAGAAGCCTTCTCCGGATTCAGCCGCTCGGCCGTGATCACCATTCTGGCGGTGTTCATCCTTGCTGACGCGTTGCAACGCACCGGCGCTACCGAGCATGTGGCGAGCTTTCTCTTGCGGCTGTCCCGCTCGCGGGAGTCGTGGTTGGTGGTGTTGACGATGCTGGCCGGTGCGCTGTTGTCGCTTTTTATGAACAACATCGCCGCGGCTGCTGTGCTTCTGCCGGCCGTGGCGAGTGCCGGCCAGCGTGCCCGTGTGAGTCCCTCGCGCCTGCTGATGCCGCTCGCTTTTGGCACCATTGTGGGCGGAATGGCCACCTTGCTTACCACAGCCAACATCATTGCAAGCGGTTTGCTACGTGACCGCGGAGTGGCTGGCTATGGCCTGCTGGACTTCGCTCCATTAGGATTGCCCATTATTGCATTGGCGTTGCTCTACATGGCCTTGTTAGGTCGCCACTTGTTGCCCGCCCAATCTCCAGCCGAACGGATGCCGCTCATTCGGCAACAAGAGAAGGTGGACCTCGTGGATGTGTATCGCCTGGACGAACATCTCTTCCGGGCACGCATCCCCTACGATTCGCCCCTGGTGGATATATCCCTGGCGCAGAGCGCTCTACGTGAGCGCTACGGCCTAACCGTGGTGGGTATCGAACGTGGTAGACAGGTGATTTTAGCTCCTTCGCCGCATGAGACGTTGCGACCGGGCGATGTGCTGGTCTTCTCCGGCCCACCAAGCACCCCCCAGGGAATGGACCGAAGTATACCATTGGAGCTGTTCCCACCCAGTGAATGGCGAGAGGCCGATTTGCAATCTCCATCGGTGGCGATCGTCGAGGCTGTGCTAGCACCACGCTCAGCGCTTATCGGACGCACTCTGCGCGAGACAAACTTTCGTGAGAAATATGATATGACCGTGTTGGCTGTCCTGCGTGGCAGCCAATGTATTTGCAGTGACCTGGCCGACTTGCCCTTGCAGTTTGGAGATGCCTTGCTTTTGCAAGGACCACGCAATCGATTGCGACTGTTGCAAGATGACGCTGATGTCATCTTGTTAGCCAACGGACGCGAGGCGCCTCCTCCGACTGGGCGACGTCGCTTGGCACTGGGTGTCCTGGGCCTCACGTTGACATTAGCAGCGATCTTCCCCGCGCTGGTGGGTGAAATCATGCTGGGCGGTGCATTGGTGATGGTCCTGATTGGCATCATCAGCATGGACAGTGTCTACCAGGCGATCGAATGGAAGACCATCTTCCTGGTAGCTGGCCTGCTGCCGCTCGGGATTGCCATCACCAAAACGGGCATTGCAGTTGCTGCAGCACAGCAAATGGTGACCTTCCTCGGTGAAGCCGGTCCATTGGCTATACTGGCCGGGTTGGCCTTTCTGGCTTTGCTCATAGCGCAGGTGATCAATTCGGCAGCGGTGGTCACCGTCCTGACGCCTATAGCCATTCATATCGCTCAGCAGATCGGCGCTGACCCACGCGCTATGACGATGGGCGTCGTACTGGCTGCCTCTATGACCTTCCTCACCCCGTTTGGGCATCCAGTGAACATCCTGGTGATGGGACCAGGTGGTTATCAGATTCGCGACTATCTCAAGGTAGGGCTGCCAATGAGTGTGTTCTTGTTCGCTGCCATCCTCTTGCTTCTCCCCATCCTCTGGCCACTAAATCGTTAGGGGAGATGTGCTCGGTGAGAGGAGGACGGTTGGGGGAATCAACCGATACCGGCCGTTTTTGTGTTCGCGTTCAAAATCATCTACTATACTGCCATTCTTTCTGCACAACAGGAGGATACCATGTCACGTCGTGCCATTGCCACAGAGAAGGCGCCACGTGCTATAGGACCATACTCGCAAGGGATTCAAGCGGGCAACCTGGTGTTCACTGCCGGACAGACCGGGGTCGACCCGGCGACCGGCCAGCTGGTGGCCGGGGGCATTGTGGAGCAGACACGCCAGGCGTTGCGCAACGTGCAGGCAATCTTAGAAGCGGCAGGCTGCTCTATGGCGGATGTTGTGAAGACCACCGTCTTTCTCACCGATATGAACGATTTCAAAACGATGAACAGCGTTTACGCCGAATTCTTCCCGGCTGTGCCCCCAGCTCGTTCGACGGTGCAGGTGAGCGCTTTACCTTTGGGCGCGCGCGTCGAGATTGAGGCCATTGCGTTCAAAGAGTTAGAAGGTAAATGAGATGGAATATATAAGAGTTTTGGTGTCCTCTTGACAGTTCTCGTTCACCATGTTACAGTGTCGTGCATCATGGTATTGATCTGATTGCGGAGTTTGTCTGGGGATTATTTCCCATTTTGCTTTGACGGTCTATGTGTGGCATTTTTGGCATCATCACCGCTCAGGAAACCAATCTGGGTCCACTGCTCATCGAGGCAGGTCGCCGGCTGGCGTATCGGGGTTATGACTCGGCGGGGTGCGCAACGGTCTCCTCGGAAGGTATCGACTTGCGCAAGGATGTCGGGCGTGTGGATGAGGTAGCTGCGCGTTGGGAATTTGCCAATATGCGCGGCCGCCGCGGCATTGTGCAGGTGCGCTGGGCCACTTTTGGCGAGCTGGCGCGACGCAACGCGCAGCCCCATCTCGATTGCGATGGTGACATGGTGGGCGCGCACAACGGCAATATCATTAATAATGTCCAGATGCGGGAGCTG
The DNA here is from genome assembly GCA_003130875.1 of Ardenticatenia bacterium. GTDB lineage: Bacteria > Chloroflexota > Anaerolineae > 4572-78 > NAK82 > NAK82. Next base: position 5,384 of record QEXY01000051.1, on the reverse strand, counting down.
TTCGCCAGCGAGGGACACACGGTGCGCGGCGAGAACGATGGAGAGACGTGCATCCATGCCGTGGAGCGCCATTTCGACCGCGGCTGCGATATGGTGGAGGCGATTCGACGCGCTTATGCCGACCTGGAAGGAGACTACGCCTTCGTGATCACCCACCGCGATGACGACCGGTTGTACGCGATCAAAAAGGGCTCCGGTCTGGTGGTGGGCATCGGCGAAGGGTTTACGTGTTGTTCTTCCGACTTGCACTCTATTCTTCCACTTACGCGTCGTTTCCTGCGCGTTCACGACGGCGAGATCGTCATCCTGTGGCCGCACAAGGTCGAGCTGTATCGCGTTCGCGATGGGGCGCTCGTTGAGCGTGCACCAGAGGTCTTCGAAGGGGAGGTGCCTGTCGCCGACAAGGGTGATTTCCCCCATTTCATCCTGAAGGAGATCTACGAGCAACCGCGTGCCGTCGAGCGGCTTCTACGTCGACTGGACGGAGATGGTGAAACGACCCGCTTTCTCGATGCTCTGCGCATCGCTCCTTCTGTCTTTCTGGTGGGCAGTGGCAGCAGTTTTCATGCCTGTCTGCTAGGCAGCTACTACTTCAGCCGCCTGGCCGGCAAACTGGTGATCCCAGCGTTGCCTGCCCAATGGATCGAGCAGTATGCGCCCGGTTTGAACGCCGACACGACGGTGGTCTTCGTCAGCCAGAGCGGGGAGACGAAGGATGTGATGAATGCGGTGGAGCTGGCCCGCAGCAAGGGGGTGCACATGCTCGGCATCACCAACCTCGAAAGTTCCAGCTTGATGAGTGCCACCGAGCTGAACCTGCTGCTCCACTGCGGATATGAGTTCAGCGTGGCGGCCACCAAGACCTTTGTGACCGAATGCGTCCTCTTCCTCTACCTGGCGCAACGGTTGGCCGGTCTGGATGGAGCTCCTTTGCGTCAGTTGCCGACTTTGCTGGAGGACACCTTAGAGCGCTCAGAACGTCAGGTGGATGACATCCTTGCGCCCCTGATGGCCATGGGGGACATGTATTATCTGGGTTACGGTGTCACTTATCCTATCGCATTGGAAGGCGCCCTCAAGCTAAAGGAGCTCACCTATATGCACTGTGAGGGCATATTCAGTGCTGAATTCAAGCATGGACCTCTGTCGGCCGTCTCCCCCGGCTATCCGGTGGTTTTCATCACAGCTCCGCATGATGTGGATATGATGATCAACCATGTGAATGAGGTTACCTGTCGCGGCGGGGTTGCCATCGCTATGGCAGAGGAAGATGAACGGCTGCGCAAGAACGTGCAGGCCTACTTCCCCTTGCCCAAAGCGGGCCAATGGATAAATCCCATCCTGGCGACGCTCCCTTTGCAGCTCGCAGCATACCGTGCTAGCGTACGGCGCGGGCTAGATCCCGATTATCCGCGCAACCTAAGCAAGACATTGACGGTGGATTAATCCCACCGAACCTAAATTCGGGAAAGGTTTGATGAGCGCAGTGATGGCAGAAAAACCCTTTTTGCTTGAAGCAGAAGGCCTGGCCAAAGCGTTTAAAGGCTTGCTGGCGGTCCACAATTATCACGTGCGCGTATCCAAGGGCGAGATTTTAGGGATCATCGGACCGAATGGCGCTGGCAAAACCACCGTTTTCAATCTGATCACCGGGGTGCTCCCACCGACGCGCGGGTGGATACGCTTCCAAGGACACAATATCGTCGGGCGCGCTCCGCACGAGATTGCCCGCATGGGGATCGCGCGCACGTTTCAGAACATCCGTCTCTTTCGCGCGCTCTCGGTACGGGAGAATGTGATGTTGGGCCTCCAGATGCACGCGCGTGCCGGGTTGGGTGAGACGATTTTGTCGCTGCCCAGATTTCTGGAACGCGAACGTCGGCTGGCGGATGAGGCCATGCATCTGCTAGAGCTGTTCGACCTGGACCATTTGTGGGCAAGCCCGGCTCAGAGCTTGTCCTTCGGCCATCAGCGCCGCCTGGAGATCGCCACCGCTTTGGCGACGCGCCCGAGTCTATTGCTGTTGGACGAGCCGGCAGCTGGCATGAACCCCAGCGAAAAGGAAGAGCTTATGGGGCTCATCCATCACATCCACAAGGAATTCGATTTAACCATCATCATCATTGAGCACGATATGCGAGTCATCATGGGCATTTGTCAGCGCATCCAAACGCTCAACTATGGAGAGGTGATCGCGGAGGGAACGCCGGCAGAAATCCAAGCCAATCCACGTGTCATCGAAGCCTACCTGGGCCATAGTCAGCCGATGGGCACTTTATTGCAGCGCGCATAGCAGAAAGGATCGAGCGCGCCATGCTGTTGGAAGTCGAGAATCTGTCCGTCTATTATGACAGTATTCAGGCCCTGAAGGGCATTTCGTTGCAGGTCGATGAGGGCGAGCTGGTGACCATCGTCGGCTCCAACGGTGCCGGCAAGACGACCACTTTGCTCACCATCTCCGGCATTCTCCGGCCGCGTCGCGGCACAGTGCGCTTTCAAGGACAGGACATCACTCGCCTTGCGCCCCATGAGATCGTGCGACGTGGTATCTCACATTGCCCGGAAGGGCGACAGATTTTTACCGGATTGACGGTGATGGAGAACCTTCTTATGGGCGCTTATCATCGTCAAGACCGCGATCAAGTGGCGCGTGATCTGGCGTGGGTGCAGGAGCTTTTTCCCATCCTGGCCGCGCGACGGCGACAGCTGGCCGGCACCCTTTCCGGAGGCGAGCAGCAGATGTTGGCCATCGCACGCGCTCTGATGAGCTGTCCCAAGGTCCTGTTGTTGGACGAACCGTCGCTGGGGCTGGCACCCATGTTGGTGGACACCATCTTCGAGGTGATCCAGCAGCTGTGCGCCCAAGGGGTTACCATTCTGCTGGTGGAACAAAATGCCTATCAAGCGTTGCGCGTCGCCGACCGTGCCTATGTGCTGGAGACTGGCGTCATCAAGTTGTCCGGGCCAGCCCAGGAGCTGGCGCGCAATGAAGAGGTGAAAAAGGCATATCTGGGAGGCTGACCGGTGTTCTCTTTGCCCTATATTGCACAGCAGGTTGTCAACGGTCTCACCCTGGGCAGCATTTATGCTCTGGTGGCAATCGGTCTCTCGATCGTCTATGGAATCTTGCGGCTCATCAACTTCGCCCATGGCGACCTGTTGATGGTGGGTGCTTATCTAGCCCTTGCGCTGCTGCTGAACACAGCGCTGCCGCTGGGTGCGGCAGTGTTGCTGCCGATGATCATTGTGGGCGGTGTGGGGATGCTGGTGGAACGGCTTGCTTATCGTCCGTTGCGCGGTGCGCCGGAAGTGGCGATGTTGATCACCAGTCTGGCGGTGAGCAGCGTGATCCAGAACGGCACCATTATGACGCTCAGCGCTCAGCCGCGTGCTTTTCGACTGCCTCAAGAGTTGATTGCACAACAAAAAGTGGGGGTTGTGAGCTTCAGCACACTGGATGTTCTCAGTGTGGCAATGGCGGTGGGGCTGATGGCGCTGTTGACTTTGTTCGTCACCCGCACGCGCGTGGGCATCGCAATGCGGGCATGTGCTGAGAACTTGCGCGCCGCGCGCCTGATGGGCATCAATATCAATCAAGTGATCGCCTACGCTTTTGCCATCGGCTCGGCGTTGGCAGCCGCAGCCGGCTTCATGTGGGCCGGACGCTTTGGTTCCATCGAACCTTTTATGGGGTTCTTGCCCGGTCTGAAGGCATTCGTGGCCGCGGTGATCGGAGGTATCGGTAGTATTCCGGGGGCTATGCTCGGCGGTTATCTGTTGGGTTTCGCCGAGATCTTTTTTGTGGGCTTTCTCCCGCCCGAGCTCTCGGGGTATCGGGATGCCTTCGTATTCGCCCTGTTGCTGTTGGTGTTGCTGGTGCGCCCGCGCGGCTTGTTGGCCACCGTCGCCGAGAGGGAGGGCTGAGCCGCTATGAACAAGAACACCCTATTCTATCTGGCTCTGCTGACCGGGCTGTTGTTCCTGGCACAGTCGTTGTTGAACGACTACTATCAGCGTGTGCTGGCGGTTGTTTTCATCAATATCATCCTCACGGTCAGTCTGAATCTGACCAACGGCTTTGTGGGCGACTTCTCGTTGGGCCATGCCGCATTTATGTCCATCGGTGCCTACCTTTCTGCGGTGCTCACGCTGCCGCCGGCTTCCAAGGCAGGCCTGATGCCACAGTTGCCGGCATGGTTGGGCCAGCTGGAAGTGCCGTTTCTGGCTGCGACGATCCTGGGAGGATTGCTAGCGGCGCTGGTAGCAGCGGTGGTGGGCATCCCGGTGCTGCGCCTGCGGGGGCACTACCTGGCCGTCGCCACTCTGGGCCTGATGGTGATCGTGCGCGTGGTGGCAATCAACTGGACAGCCGTCACCCGCGGTGCCAAAGGGATCAACGGTTTGCCCGCCTTTACCAATTTGTGGTGGGTGTTTGGCTGGGCAGTGGTGACCGTCTATGTCGTCTGGCGACTGGTGAACTCCTCCTACGGGCGGGCGATGATTGCGATTCGTGAAGATGCCACGGCTGCGGCAGCGCGTGGTGTGAATGTGACCGCCCATCGTATGCTGGCATTTTGTGTCGGTGCTTTTTTCGCTGGCATCGCCGGTGCGCTGTGGGGTCACCTGATCACCGCGATCACGCCGCATTCATTCTCCTTCCTGATCACCTTCAACGTGGTGGTCATGTTGGTCGTGGGGGGAATGGGCTCGATCAGCGGCTCGATTCTGGGTGCAACGGTGATGACGCTGGTGCCCGAGTTCCTGCGTCGCGTGGAGACCAGCTTGTCCTTGGGTGGCCATCCACTTTACGGGTTGAGCCAGATCATCATCGCCGTGACCATCACCCTGGTGATGATCTTCCGCCGCCAGGGTCTGCTGGGAGGGCGTGAGGTGCAACTGCCGCGCCTGTTCGATAGGCAACGGGCATTGCCTCAGGCCCGGGTTGATACTACCGGATAGAAAGGAGGGATGCCAGGAACAAGATTGAAGAACAAGTTTGACGCGGCACACTTCTTCGTTCGGTCAGATCTTCAATCACCATTCCGCGAGCAAAAGGAGGGGACAACTATGAAGCGCATACTCAGTGCACTATTGTTGGTGTGTTTGGTGTTCAGCCTGGCACCGTTCAGCCAAGCCCTGGCCGCCGAGCCGATCAAGATTGGTGGGATGTACAATGTGACGGGTGGTATGTCGTCGATAGATGCGCCGGGGTTGAACGGGATGAAGTTGGCGGCGAAGCAGATCAACGAGGCGGGAGGTCTGCTGGGGCGGCCAGTGGAGATTGTGGCGATAGACGGCAAGACGGATCAGACGGCGGTGACCAGTGCGGTGTCGGAGATGATCAACGTGCACAAGGTGGTGGCGATCGGAGGATTGAACGACTC
>QEXY01000050.1 GCA_003130875.1 Ardenticatenia bacterium | reverse complement strand
GGCGGAGGACGGGGGAGCGGTGCGGGTGGTCAGTTGGGATGCGCAATCTCGGCGTGGAAGCCAACGGAGCGAACGGGCGGCCGTGCCGGTGCTGGTGGTGACGGCGCAGCAGTTAGGGGTGGTGGTGCAACAACGTGCGATGGAAGACGATGGGCTGGAAGCGGCGCTGGCGCTGTTGGAGGAAATCCCCTTGGCCGGGAAGGGGGTCAGGGTGGATGCGGGATGGTTGCCGCGCCGCCTGGTGGAACGGGTGGTGAAAAGGGGGCGGTGACCTCGGCTGGGTGAAAGGCCATCACGGGGCGGTGTATGCGGCGGTGCGGGAGCGGGTGACAGCCCACGCAGCGCGTGCGCCGGATGCCTCCAGGTGGCCAAGGGCACGGCCGCGCGGAGCGCCGCGCGATCTGGGTGGTGGCAAGCCGAGAATTGGGGACGTATCGGGCGCAGGAATACGGCTGCCGGGGGTATGCTGGATTGCGGGTGGGCATCTGTCTGCGTGGGATGCACCCCAGGTGCTCGCGCAGCTGCGCGGCCATCGGGAGGTGGCGAAGCGGGTCTTTGGGGCGTGCGATGGGACCTACGGCGAGGATCGCAATCCCGCGCGCTGGACCGGTCTGGCACTGAGCGGCCTGCGTATAGTCGCCCTCCATCTCGTCCGGCGTCTGGGGTTTCGCTTCATCCCGGATGGTCGGCGTGTGCTGGCGGCGCGTCCGGATCGGGGGTTGGGTCTGCCCCTTCACCCAGTCGAGGCAATACTATTTATTTTTATTATAGGAGTGAAAAGCCCTGGTCCATCGTCACGTGGGATAGGGCAAAGGTTCGGTTGCGCCTTTCGATGGGTCGGAGAGGCTTCACTCCTCCGCTGCTTCGCGTTCGCCCAGATGCCGATCCAGCATGAAAAGGGATGCCCGATGATCGCCGATCATCTTGATCTGCTGCACAATCAGCTCCGCATTCTTTTCTTCTTCCACTTGCTCGTCCACAAACCATTGCAGGAAGATCTGACTGGCATAATCCTTTTCCTGAACCGCCAGGGCATAAAGATCGTTGATCAAGCTGGTGACCTTTTTCTCGTGGGCCAACGTCTTCTCGAAAACGTCAAGCAGGCCGTTGAATTCCGTGGGTGGCTGGTCGATCGCCTGAAGCGTCACCTTGCCGCCTCGATCGTGAATGTGGTCGAAGAACTTCATAGCATGTCCCAGCTCTTCCTGTGCCTGCAGGCGCATCCAGTGCGCCGCGCCGGGTAAGCTGTTGGATTCCAGATAAGCAGCCATTGACAGGTAAAAATAGGCGGAATAGAGCTCATGCTTGATCTGGTCGTTCATCTTGTCCTGGACAGATTTCGCTAACATGGTGGGTCTCCTTTCATCGCTAGACGATAACGCTGAAGTTTTCAGAAACTGGTGCGCTGAAGCAGCACGACATCGAACGCATATCTTTGGAGATATGATATCCGATTTATAACGTAAGCGCAAACGCTACGTCTGCCCCGTGATGCGCTCCTCTCCTCCCATGTAGGGACGCAGCACCTGCGGCACCACGATGCTGCCATCCCGTTGCTGGTAATTCTCCATCACGGCGATCATCACCCGCCCTGCCGGGAGACCGGAGCCGTTCAGGGTGTGCACATATTCGGGACGTGCCTTGGGCTCGCGGCGGAAGCGGATGTTTGCCCGGCGCGCCTGGAAGTCAGTCACGTTGCTGCATGAACTCACCTCCAACCACTCCTGGCTGCCGGGACACCACACCTCGAGATCGTATTTCTTTGCCGCAGCAAAGCCAAGGTCGCCGGTACACATCTCCACCACGCGATAGGGCAGCTCCAGCCTGCGCAACAGGTCCTCAGCATCGGCCACCAGCTGTTCCAGTGCTTCATAGCTCGTCTCCGGCGTGGTGATCCAGTACATCTCCACCTTCTCAAATTGGTGGACACGCTTGATGCCGCGCACATCGCGCCCCGCGCTCATCTTCTCGCGCCGAAAACACGGTGTGTGGGCGACCATCTTGATGGGCAGCTGCTCCACGCTGAGAATCTCATCACGATATAAGTTGGTCAATGGCACCTCGGCAGTGCCGATGAACCAGAAGTCTTCTTCGGCATCGTGGTACATGTTGTCGCGGAATTTGGGCAGATGCGCGGCGCATACCATGGCTTCTTCGCGCACCATGAAAGGCGGGTAAATCTCGGTGTAGCCGTGCTCACGAGTGTCCACATCCAGGAAGAAGTTGATCAGGGCACGGTGCAAGCTGGCACCCGCACCGCGCAGCACGAAGAAGCGCGTGCCGCTCATCTTCACCCCACGCTCAAAGTCGATGATGCCCAAAGTCTCGCCCAAATCCCAATGCGGCACCGGCTCAAAGTCGAACTCCCGCGGTGTGCCCCATTGACGCACGACCACATTGTGCGACTCGTCCGGTCCGACGGGCACGCTCGGATGGGGCAGGTTGGGCACCCACAGCTGCTTTTCATAGCTCGCCGCTTCGACCTGACGCAGCGCTTCCTCGAGCTGGGCGATCCGATCCCCGATCTCGCTCATGCGCCGTTTGAGTGCCTCAGCCTCGGCATGGCGCTCTGCGCGCATCAGCACAGCGATCTGCTTGGAGCCGGCATTGCGCTCGGCGCGCAGCGCCTCTGTCTCTTGCAACAGGGCGCGCCGTTGCTGATCCAATGCCAGGATCTCGTCGATGGGAGCTTCGGTGTTGAGCTTTCGGAGCGCTTCTTTGACCTCTTCGGGATGGGCACGAATGAAAGCGATGTCCAGCACGCGACGGTTCTCCTTCAAAAATCGAGCTCTCTCGAATGGTATCGTAAAGTATAACAACACTCCCCAAGGGTTCACAAATCACCCGAGCAGGTGGAAAACCCGCCTTGTTACGCATTGAAAGATATGGTATCCTCGCGTTCAGAATAGACGAGCACCCTTACAGCTGGGCACGCAGACATCGCTGGTTGCCATCAGGATAAAACCATCGAGGTCAGGGAGCAGCAGAGATGAGCACGATCACCACGCGAGCGGAGTTCCTGGCTTGTTTTGAAGGTTATACAGGGGACGCGGTGCCCTACGTCGCCGACCTGACGCTATGGCTGGACTGGCAGCGCAGCCGTGGCACATTGCCGGCCGAGTGGCAGGACTATACGCTGCGCCAGCTCGCCGAGGCGCTGGGAACACCTTTGTGGCAGCCAGTGCGTCCGTGGCGCTTGGAGATGCCAGACGTTGAGGTAATCCGTGAGGAACGAGAAAGCGAACGCATCCTGCGCTACCGCACCGCTGCGGGCGAACTGCAGGCGCGTTGGATGCTCGGTCCGGACGGTGATTGGTGGCAGAGCGAGTACTTGATCAAGACAGCTGCCGATCTGCCCGCGGCGGGTCAGTTGGTCACTGCCCATAGATACGTTCTGGATGTAGCCGCCTGGCAACCGTGGCAGGACGAGGCAGCGCAGGACGTTATCCCGGTGATCGAGCTGCCCAAGACCCCCTACTCGGAGCTGTTGCACACCTGGATCGGTTGGAGCGAAGGGTTCATGCTCCTTGCCGACGACGAACGCGAGCCCCTGCTGGAGCTGCTGGACATCATGGAAGCGCAATACCGCGAGCTGGTGGTCGCGTTAGCACACCTGCCGGGTGCGCTTGTATTGGCACCGGACAACCTGGACGGGCAGTTTATCACACCCTCTGTCTTCCGCGAGCACATGGCCAATACCTATCGTTTCACCACCGAGACGCTTCACGCGCAGGGCAAACGGCTGATCGTGCACCTGGGCGGCATGGGCCGACACTTGCTGAGTGGACTGGCGGATGCCGGGGTGGACGGCATCGAGGGCGTGGCAGGCCCACCGCAAAGCGACACACCATTGCCGTCGGCACGCGAAAAAGTGGGGCCGTCAGCGGTGTTGTGGGGTGGCATCCCCCAAGATTACCTGCTGGCGACGCAGCCGGAAGAGGAGTTGCGCAAGGCCGTTGTAGAGACCGTGCAATGGGCACGTGTGGACGGGCACGTGATCCTGGGGGTGGCCGATCGGGTGCCAGTACAGGCCGATTGGCGTCGTCTGCGCATCCTGGCGGAGATGGTGCGGGCATAGAAACAAGGTATAACCTTTGGCTGGGCGCTGGATATCTGTGCCTGCCACTAATTGGTTGCAGAACCTGGTGGACAAAGTGGAACCTCTTGCAGGGTTTCGAGAAGATCAGAGCAGCTATGGCCGACTTCATCGCAGCACTCAAAGAGTTCGTCAACGTCGAGTATGAGACCCAGGTGCGTGAGGTGTACAAAATGTGGCAGCAGCCACTCGACGTGCGCGTCGCCGAGGGGAAGGCAATCGCCGACGTGGAGGTGGTTCAGGTCTCGTGGGACTATGCGGTGTTGCATTGCGAGGAGAACATCTCCAAGTTTCGCGAAGGCGATATGCTGCTCCTCAACCGCGGAGATCCCGGGCAACGTCCCCGATATCCCTGTGTCCTGGAGAAGGAACGCGGCACAGAGCTGGTTGTGTCACCGAACCATTCTTCGGGCTTCATCGACCTGTCTCCTGGCAAGGGTTGGGTGTTGGATCAGGACGTTTGTGACCTGCGCCACATCATACTGGGTGCCCTCGACACCCTGGCGGACTCGGAGACGCAGGGCGAGCACATCCTGGGCATACTGCGTGGTGGTGTCCGGCCCCAGCTGAACGCCTCGCGCGAGCGAGAGGCCGTCCGGCTGGCTAGACACCTGGAACGGATATTGGGACTCAACGCGAGCCAGCGCGAAGCATTCGTCCACGCGTATGCCACGGAGAACTACTACCTGATCCAGGGGCCACCAGGCACCGGCAAGACGCGAGTGTTGGCGATGATTGCCAGTGCGCTGGCCGGCGCGGGGCAGCGGGTCTTGGTGACCGCGTTCACCCATCGTGCCATCAACAACGCCCTGCGCACGATCGCGAAAACCACGCACTATCCCCACGTGTTCAAGGTGGGTCAGGCGCGGTACGCCGATGACCTCGTCTGGGGAGAGGGTCAGGTGGCGAACTATGAAAGCTTCCCTTATAGTGTGTACGATCCCGAAGGGGGAGGCTCCATCGTCGGGGGCACCTGCTTCGCCCTGCGCACCAGACGGCTGGATGGAATCAAGTTCGACACGGTGATCTTCGACGAGGCAGGCCAGGTGACCCTGCCGCTAGCCATCTCCGGCATGCTCTCCGGCGAGCGCTACATTTTCATCGGCGACCACAAACAGATGGCGCCGGTCATTGTCGGAGAACATGCTGAAGAGTGGGTCACCCGTTCGATCTTCGAGACCCTGTTCCAGCATGCTCCAGGCACGATGTTGGACATCACCTATCGGATGAACGCGGAGATCACTGCGTTTCCCAGCCAACGCTTCTATGAAGGACGTTTGCATCCGGCGCCGGAGGTGCGCGGACGGCGGTTGAAGCTGGCGCGGCGGCCGAGACGGCATGTTGATCTGCTCGACCCGGAGCGACCTAACATTTTCGCCGAGATGCGGCACGCCGAGCGGGGCATGCGCGCGCCGGAGGAAGCGCGTCTCGCGGCTGAACTGGCGGCGGAGGCGCTGGCGTGTGGCCTTTCTGCGCACGAGATCGCCATTGTCGCCCCCTTCCGCGCCCAGGGGCGGCTGATCCGCAAGTATCTTCAGGAGCTGGTTGCACAGCATGACGAGAGCCTCAATGACATCGTGGTGGACACTGTGGAGCGGATTCAGGGCCAGGAACGTGAGATCGTGATCGTCTCGTTGACGACCAGCGACCCAGGTTATGCTGCCCAATGCGCTGAATTCTACTTCCAGCCGAACCGGCTGAATGTGGCGATCACCCGCCCACGCGTCAAGCGCATCGTGATCGGCAGCCCATTGCTCTTCCAGGCGAGCCCGGAAAAGCCCGAGCATCGTGCCTGGGTGGAACATTTCCGCGCCCTGCATGCCGAGAGCGATGTGGTGGCGATAAGTGGTGAACGTTGAAAGTGCGCTGAGTCCGGCAGAGAGATGCGATAGGTTGAAAATGTACCGCTGGTGGGTCATCGTCCTGCTCATCGCGGCCGTACTACGTTATGTCGCTTTAGATCAATTGCCACCGGGGTTGCACTTTGACGAAGGCGGCGAAGGGGTCGCGGCATTGGATGTGACCCAGGGCAACCTGCGCATCTGGTGGCCGATCGGCGGGGGCAAGGAACCTCTCATGGCCTATCTGGTGCAGCCGTTGTTCGGGCTGCTAGGCGCCACCCGGCTCGCATTGCGCGCCTATGCGGCTACGATGGGGGTGATCACGGTCGCCGCTACAATGTGGCTGGCGAGCGAGTGGGCGGTTGCCTCGGCTGGGAATACACGGCGATGGTCTGGCGCACCTATCGCATTGCCGTTGCTGGCCGGCCTGGGCCTGGCAACCGCTTTCTGGCACGTCGCGTACAGCCGCATCGGCTTTCGCGCGTTGGCGATGCCGGCCGTCGAAGCCGTAGCCATCGCCTGGTTGTGGCATGCATTGCGTCTCGCCGAGATCAAGGGAGAACAACGGGCGCGACCGCACTTCCTGGCGGCGGGCGGATTCGTCGGGCTTGGGGCATATACCTACCTGGCCGGTCGCTTTGTGCCGCTGGGGATCGGGCTCTTCCTGGCTGTAGAAGCGGGATTGGCAGCTCTGAACGGAAGACAACCGTTGGTGTGGCGCCACCGGCGTAGTTGGGTACTGATGGGGTTGACGGCGTGTCTGGTCTTCTTGCCGTTAGCGCTCTTCTTTCTGAGACATCCGGAAGCCTTCGCCGAGCGTGCAGCAGCGGTTTCCATTTTTAATCCGTTGTGGAACCAGGGTGATCTGCTGGGCACATTCTTACACACAACCGGCGTAACGCTGGGCACCTTCGCCGGGCTGACTGGTGACCCCAATCCGCTGGGCAACCTGCCAGGACAACCGATGCTGAGCGTCCCGCTGGCAGCCTGTTTCTGGCTCGGAGTTGCGCTGTGCCTCTGGCGGCTGGCTCGTTCCATCAGACGTCCCATCGCTGAGTGCGAGCTGGAGGGCGCTAGCGGAGCGGTGCAGCTGGATTTATTCCTGCTGTGTTGGTGGGGGGTGATGTTGTTGCCGGCCATTTTGGCACCGGAAGGGGCACCCCACCACCTGAGACTGATCGGCAGCGCGCCGGCTACCTATGTGCTCATGGCACTGGGGTGTGCGCATCTGTTACGCGCCGTCAAAAACCAGATCATGTCACCTATTGCGAGGCATTGGGAAAAGGGAGGTCTCTCCCGGCATGGGAGCGTTTTGCTCCGGGCTTTGGCCGATTCGCGTCCAGTTGCCGGCGTGGTCATCCCTCTGATGCTCTTCCTGCCAGTGGGCGGGATCACGGCGCAGCAGTATTTCGTGCAGTGGGCACAGCTGCCGCAGCTGTACATGGCTTTCGATGTATATGCCGAGGAACTGGCACAGGAGATCGCAGCCGATGGCGAACCGGGTGCCGTGTATGTCATCCCGATGGATTTGCGCGCCGGCCACGAGGCGCGCCATTACTCGCTCGATTTTCTCTACCACGGCCGGACGCCTTACCATTACATCGTGGTAGATGAGTCCACCATCGCGTCCCAAATGACCCAAGCAGCATCGGGCGCCAGGATGTTCCGCGTGGTGCGCTGGACACAGGACAAACATCTGGCAGCAGATGAGCGGGAGGTCGTGGCATATCTGTTGGGCACGACGGCGCGGTGGGTGGATCAGCGTGTACGTCCGGTATATCAGGTGGAGACGTGGGCGTTGCCGTCCGAACAGACAGTTTTTCGGTTGCCGGTGCCCGATACCCCCCGTCATGCCATCTTTGGCGGACAACTCGCCTTGGAGGCGTTCCATTTGGAGCCAGGTGCGGATTGGGTCGGCGTGGCATTGCGCTGGATGCCTCAGGCGCAGATGTCGGTGGACTACAAAGCTTCTGTGCGCCTGAGGAAGGAAGACGGCACCCTGGTCTTTCAGAAGGACCGTACCCTGCGTCATAACTGGCACCAGGACACTCGTCTCTGGCCGTCTGAGCCCGTGAATGAGTATTACTGGCTGGCACCTGTACCACCGGGAGTGTACACGGTGCATCTGGTGGTCTATGAACCCGACACCCTGACGCCATTGCCGGTGAACGGATCCGGCGAGCTCACCCTGGGCAGTGTGCGGGTGAGTCGAGATTGAACCGCCATTTGGGGCAAAAGTCCTGTGCGGCCATGTCCCCCTTTTTCCTCCGAGCTTATAGCGGGCTTGACATTTTTTCCCTTTGCCCGATAAGCGTGCTATAATTTTGAATATCTTCTATCGCTCTGATGTTCGCTCCAGCACATTGCAGCTGACGAGGAGGTAGACGTTGTTGTCCGAATTTGCCTTCGTAGGCGTTTTGGTCATCTTCGCGACATTGCTCCCCGTGGCCGGACTGGCTGTCGCTTGGCTGATCCGCCCTAAGAAGCCCAACCCCATCAAACAATCCACTTATGAGTGCGGCATTGAGACGCGCGGTGAAACGTGGGTGCAGTTTCGGGCATGCTATTACATCTTCGCCTTGCTCTTCGTCGTGTTTGATGTGGAAGCTGCTTTTTTGCTGCCCTGGGCGGTGGCATATCAGCAGCTGGCGCTTTATGCCGTGATCGAGGCAATCATCTTCGTGGCGATTTTGGCCTATGCGTTAATCTACGCGTGGCGCAAGGGCGCATTGCGGTGGATCTAGCGGGTACTTGGTGAGGTCTTCTTATGGAAGCACTTATCGACTGGTTAGTGACAACATTTCCCCCGCTCTCCGAAGGGCTGGCACGTTTCATCGTTTATGTGCTGTATTCGGCGATCTTGGCCTTTGTGGCGCCCGTGATCATCGTGGTGGCGTACACCTATATGGAGCGCAAGGTGCTCGCGCGCATTCAGGATCGTATCGGACCCAACCGCGCTGGCCCACTAGGTATCTTCCAAGGGTTTGCGGACGCCATCAAGATGCTCACCAAAGAGGACGTGACACCCGTATGTGCGGATCGGGTGGTGTTTAATTTGGCGCCGATACTGGCGACAATTGCTGCCATCCTTGTCTTCGCGGTATTGCCTGTGGCGCCAGGGGTGATCGGTGCGGATCTGCAAGCTGGCATCTTGTATGTGGTGGCGGTCGGCGCTCTGAGTGAAGTGGCGGCCCTGATGGCCGGCTGGAGCAGTCGCAACAAGTTCGCCCTTTTAGGCGCTTATCGCGCCGTCGCCCAGCTGATTGCCTATGAGATCCCCATCGTGTTAGCGATCCTCGTGGTCGTCATGGTGGCGGGTTCGATGCAGATGAGCGCGATTGTGGCGGCCCAAGATGTACCATTTGTGCTGGTATTGCCGGTGGCTTTCCTGATCTTTCTCGTCGCCAGCATCGCCGAGATTGGACGCAGTCCGTTCGACCTCTTAGAGGCGGAGAGTGAAATTGTCGCCGGCTTCCACACGGAGTACAGCGGCATGAAGTTCGCCTTCTTCTTCATCGGCGAGTATATGCACCTGTTTGCTTCAGCTGGCATCGCCACAACTCTGTTTCTGGGGGGCTGGCGTGGACCGTTCGCCGGACCGGATTCGTGGCTCGGTGTCTTGCTCGGGTTCATCTATTTCGTCATCAAAACCACGGCGGTCATCTGGGTGATGATGTGGGTGCGCGGCACTTTGTTCCGCATCCGCATCGATCATCTTTTGGACTTCGCCTGGAAGTTCCTGGTGCCTTTAGGCTTGATCCTGGTGGTGACCGTGGCGGTCGCCTTGAAGCTCCCTGTCATCGGTACATCGGGCTTGCGTTGGGTTGCGCTCTTGGTCGCTAACGTCGTCACGGCGTTGCTGATGATGCTCAGCGTGTCCATCCTGGCACGACGCAGCCGCTCGGCCGCTCTGCGTGAGGTGGCCGGAGTAGAATGAGCGCTCTTCGACCCTCCTGGGCTTGGTGTGCCTCACGTTGTGAAAGATATCGATTTGAGGATGCACAACTATGATAATTGAACATGCGGTACAGATCTTCGCGTTTGTCATTCTGACATTGATGACCCTGGGGGGTGGCCTGGCAGTGGTCACCAGTCGCAACCTGTTCCATGCCGCTTTGTTTCTCATTCTGTCACTGGCTGGTGCGATGGGCTATTATGTCCTGCTCGATGCCGGCTTCTTGGCGGTTGTGCAGTTGCTCATCTATATCGGGGCAATCTCGATCTTGATCTTGTTTTCCATTATGCTCACGCGTGGGCTGATGATGCCCGGGCAGGTGCAACGCAATGAGCAGTGGTGGATTGCAGCGCTGGTGGTGTTTTTGACCTTTGTTGTGCTGGTCGTGACCATGTGGCAGACGGTATGGCCGATAGCGGACACGGAAGCGCTGCGCGCTCCTAACATCGCTATCGCCCAGCTGGGTGCGGCATTGGTGGGGCCCTATGCCATCCCGTTCGAGGTCATCTCCGCACTTTTGCTGGTCGCGCTGGTAGGTGCGATCGTGCTGGCGCGCGAGGAGGGGAATCAACCAGCCCGCGCCGACGCTGAGACGGGCGAGTGATCAATCGATTGTATGTGGGGATCTCATGGCTATCGGTCGTACGAGCGCAACTGTTACTAATGAGGGTGTTGAAAAAGTCCCTTGACCGCTCAGATTTTCATAGTAAAATGGGCCAATAAAGCGGGTAACTAAAGAGTTTTTCAACACTCTCACTAATGCTCTCCAACGTCCGTAATAAAGAAACGAGGGACAGCATATGGCGATACCTTTACCATGGTGGCTGACGGTTGCTGCGGCACTTTTTGCGATCGGGTTGTATGGCGTCCTGTCGCGCCGTAATGCCATTGGCGTGCTCCTGGGCATCGAGCTGATGCTCAACGCGGCGAATATCAACCTGGTGGCTTTCTGGCGTTACATCACGCCTCAGGCACTCACCGGGCAAGTGTTTGCGATCTTCGTGATCGGCATTGCAGCGGCCGAGGCGGCGGCCGGTCTGGCTATCATCATCTCCGCTTATCGTCGCCGCCGTACGGTGGTGGTGGATGAATTGGACACCATGCGTTGGTAGTTGTGTAGCCATGCATCATCGGACAAGGCCGAGAGTGCAGCGGGATGGCCGAAAATAGATGAGCACACGGAGCGGGAGCACCTATGGAGTTCATCTTTAACCTCACGCCATTGATACCACTCTTCCCTTTGTTGGCGTTCGCGATCATCGTGTTGTTCACCCATCGCCACAATCGGCTCAGTTCCAGCATTGCCATTGGGGGGATCGCACTGTCCACTGCGTTAGGTTGGACGCTGGTGCTGGCAACCATATTAAGTGGCGAACATGCCTGGGCGGAAGGCTGGCAGCTGCGTGTGCCATGGTTGCCTGCGGGCACCACTGTGCTGGAGCTGGGATTTGCGGTGGATGGTTTTACGGCAGCGATGCTCTTTATGGTGCCCTTCGTATGTTTGATGATCTTCATCTACTCCCAGGGTTACATGAAGCTGGGGCAGCCCGATCAAGATCCGCGTTATGCGCGTTTCTTTGCCTACATCTCGCTGTTTGCTGCCGGCATGCTGGGGCTGGTGGTGGCGCGTGATCTGGTGCTGCTGTTCATCTCTTGGGAGGTGATGGGCCTGTGCTCGTACCTGTTGATCGGCTTCTGGTCTTTCCGCAAGGCGGACAGCGAGCATCACATTGACGCGGCACAGGTCGTGCGCGCGCGCCAGGCAGCCCTGAAGGCGTTCATCACCACGCGCATCGGGGATGTGTTGCTCTTTTCGGGCATTGCGCTGTTGTATAGCTATACCGGTACGCTCACGTTTCGAGAGCTCTTCCGACCTGAGACTCTGGAAACCCTTCAGGCGATCTCGCTGCTGGGCATGCCAGCTGTGACAGTGATTGCGCTTTTGGTGTTCGGCGGTGCGGTGGGCAAGAGCGCTCAGTTTCCTCTGCACGTATGGTTGCCGGATGCGATGGAGGGTCCGACCCCCGTGTCGGCGTTGATCCATGCCGCGACGATGGTGGCGGCAGGTGTCTATCTGGTGGCACGCACGTTGCCCCTTTTCATTGCCGGTTTTGTGGTGGCCGACGCGCCCGCGCTGCACTGGGTGGCAGTCATCGGGGCCATCACAGCGCTGTTGGGAGCAACCGTCGGCCTCGCCCAGGATGACATCAAGCGCGTGCTGGCTTATTCCACCATCAGCCAGCTGGGCTATATGATGATGGGATTGGGGCTGGGCAGCTTGGTGGCCGGCATCTTCCACTTGTTGACCCATGCCTTTTTCAAAGCGCTGTTGTTCCTGAGCGCTGGCTCGGTGATCCACGGGGTGGAACACGGCGCACATATCGCGGCCCATAATGGTCATGGCCATGGGGAGCATTTCAGCCCTAATGATATGAAGATTATGGGAGGGCTGCGTCATCGCATGCCACGCACATTTGTCGCCTACCTGGCAGGCGCGCTGGCGCTGGTGGGGATTGTGCCCTTTGCCGGCTTTTGGAGCAAGGATGAAATCCTAGCCGAAGCGTTCCACCTGTGGCGTGCTGATGGCACCCTGAACTTGCCCTTCTGGGTGTGGCTGGCAGGCACGTTGGGCGCCTTCTTCACGGCACTCTATATGGGGCGTCAGCTGGGTCTGGTCTTCTGGGGGGAACCGCGCCATGCAGCAGCGCGCCATGCCCACGAGTCGCCGTCCAGCATGACGGTGCCATTGATCGTTCTGGCACTGTTTGCGCTGCTGTTTGGCTTTGTAAACGCCCCCTTCTTGGGCAATCCGCTGCATCATCTGATGGGCAATGTGCACGAGGTGAGCGAGGTGGTGCACGCGGAAGCAATTCCTTTCAACCCGACGGTGGCGGGCATTTCGACCGTGTTGGCGGTGGCAGGATTGCTGCTGGGTTGGTCGCTTTATCGCAATTACCGCGCGGGCCAGGTCGAGCCGTTCCAGGCAGCGCTGGGGCCTGTCTTCACTGTATTGCGCAATAAATATTACATCGATGATCTCTATCAGTGGGCGATCATCCGACCAGCTGTCTGGCTGGCCAATTTCTGCTTCAACATTGATGATCGCTGGATCATCGATCCATTCGTCGACCTGGTGGGCGCGGCAGGCCGAGCCGCTTCGGACATTGCGCGAGTGCTGGATAGTGGTGTGATCGACCGCTGGTTTGTCGAGGGCACCGCGCAGCTCTTCAACGCAGCTGGGCGTTGGCTGCGCTACTCGGAAACCGGGCATGTGCAAAACTACCTGCTCGTGGTAGCTGTGACGATCCTGTTGCTATTAGGGTTGTATCTGTACTTCTGATTGCAAGGAGGCAGCGCGCTGATGAATTTCCCGTTTCTCACTCTGATCACCTTCATTCCATTGCTGGGCGCAGTAGTAGTAGCTCTGATGCCGGGCAAGCACGAGCGCGCGCTCAAGCTGGTGGCTGTGTTGTTCAGCGTGCCCTCGTTGGTGCTTGCGTTAATCGCCTGGCTGCTATCCGCTCAGGCGGCGGGCGAGATGCAGCTGCTTGAGGAGGCAGTCTGGATTCCCACGCTCAATGCCTATTATCGGGTGGGTGTCGATGGGATCAGCTTGCCGCTCGTGTTCCTGACAACGCTTCTGACCACTCTCTCTCTGTTCTATTCCGCTTACACGATCAAGAAACGTGTCAAGGAGTTCTTCGCCCTCTTTCTGCTGCTCGAGACGGGCATGATCGGTGTCTTCGTGGCACTGGACTTGATTCTGTTCTACATCTTCTGGGAGGTCGGCTTGGTGCCGATGTTTCTCCTGATCGGAATTTGGGGGCAGCCGCAGGATCGCCCGCAGTACTCCGCTATCAAGTTCTTCCTCTACACTTTGGTCGGTTCGGTGGCCATGCTGTTGGCTTTCATCGCTATCTATCTGACCACCGGCACGTGGAATATATTGCAAATCCCATCGCTCAAACCATTAGCAGGCAATCCGGCATTGGCGATTGCCGCCTTCTGGGCCATTTTCCTGGCTTTCGCTATCAAGGTGCCTTCATGGCCTTTCCACACGTGGTTGCCGGATGCGCATACGGCAGCGCCCACCGCCGGTTCTGTGGTGTTAGCAGGTGTACTACTGAAGCTGGGGGGATACGGCATGATCCGCATCCTGCTGCCGTTCTTCCCTGATCTGTTCCGGCAATTTGCACCGTGGATTGGTGTGTTGGCGCTGATCAGCATGATCTACGGCGCGTTGGTCAGCATGGCGCAGTGGGATCTCAAGCGGCTGATCGCCTATTCTTCGGTGAGCCACATGGGGTTCTTCATGCTGGGGCTGGTGGCCGCGGCAGCTTCGCTGGATGTCGCCAACCCGGTTTTGAACAGCCGTGCCATTGCGCTGAACGGCGCTGTGTTGCAAATGTTCAACCATGGCATCATCACCGGGGGGTTGTTCTTCCTGGTGGGCGTTATTTACGAGCGCACCCATACGCGTGATTTGAAAGCGTTTGGCGGGCTGAGTGCCAAGATGCCCGTATACTACGGCGTAATGCTCATGACCGCATTGGCTTCCCTGGGGTTGCCGGGACTGGCCGGTTTTATCAGCGAGTTCATGGTGTTCCGCGGAGCCTTCGCTCTTATTCCAACCTATGCCATCATCGGCATTGTGGCGATCGTATTGGGTGCGGCGTATATCCTATGGAAGATCATCCAACACGTCTTCCTGGGGGAGTTCAGCGAGGAGCGCTGGCAGAAGATTTTCAATCCGGCGCACTGGCACTTTTCGCTGGACATGGCCCGTTTCGAAGTGATCACCATGGCGCCGCTGCTTTTCTTCATGGTGCTGGTGGGCGTATATCCAGCGCCGGTGTTGAATGGGATCAACGCCGCTACAACGGCGCTATTAGCAGGTTTATAAGCAAGGAGCACCTTTTGATGAGCAGCTGGTTAACCCATAAGCAGCGGGCGATATAGGAGGGACAGCCTTGACGCTGACTCAATTGCTTGTACTACTCCTGCCTGAGCTGGTGCTGACGCTGACAGCATTGGTGGTGCTGGGGCTGGATATGATCTGGCGGAATGGAAGCTGGTCGCAGCGGTTTTTGCTCTGGATCGCTCTGATCGGCTCCGTGATACTCATAGCGGTCACAGTGCTCATCTGGCCATTGACGGGCACTGGTGGGTTGCCCATTGCCTTTGCGACCGGGAAAGACTTCGGCGGTGACCAGGTGCCGATGATGGCGTTGGATCCATTGGCGCTTTTCTTCAAGCTCTTCACGGCGCTTGTGCTCATCCTGGTGTTGCTCGCTTCGGGTGATTATGTGCGTGTGCGCATTCGCTTCCGCGGCGAGTTCTATGCGCTCATCTTGTTCGGCGGCTTGGCCATGATGCTCTCCGCGGCTGCCACCAATCTGTTGATGATCTATCTGTCACTTGAATTTTTGAGCATCACCAGCTATCTGCTCACCGGTTATCTGCGCGAAGACGAACGTTCGACCGAAGGGGCGGTCAAATACTTCGTTTATGGTGCGACCGCTTCGGCGGTGATGCTGTATGGTTTTTCCCTGCTTTATGGAGCGACCGGCACACTCGATTTGGCCGGTATTGCGACGGTGTTGATGGGCGGGATGGTGCCCGTGCACTGGCTGGTGTATCCGGCACTGATTATGGTGTTGGTTGGTCTGGGGTTTAAGATTGCGTTGGTGCCGTTCCATCAGTGGGCGCCGGATGCATATGAGGGAGCGCCCACACCGGTGACCGCTTTTCTCTCTGTAGGGCCCAAAGCAGCCGGCTTTGCTGTGTTGATGCGCTTGCTTCTCACCGCGCTTCCGGGTTTCCAACTCGACTGGATAGCGGTGTTGGCAGGTATCGCCATCGTCACGATGACGTTGGGCAACCTGGTGGCGCTCTGGCAGAGCAATGTCAAACGTCTCCTGGCCTACTCGAGCATTGCTCAGGCAGGCTATATGCTGATCGGTTTGGTGGCGCTTGCTCCTGAAGCGCAAAGCTGGACGACCGGTCTGAACGGTTTGCTCCTGTATCTGCTCGCCTATCTCTTCACCAACTTGGGCGCATTCGCGGTGGTGATCGCGGTGGAGAATCACGCCGGCTCGGCCCAGCTGGACGCCTTCGCCGGGCTGATGCGCCGCAATCCCTTCCTGGCCATCACGATGTTCCTCTTCCTGCTCTCCTTGATCGGCATACCGCCCACGGCCGGCTTTGTGGGCAAGCTGTTCGTCTTCGGCGCTGCTATTCAGCGGCAGATGATTATGCTGGCCGTGGTGGGCATCGTGAATAGCGTCATCTCGGTGTATTACTACTATGCTATCATGCGCCAGATGTTCTTCGGAGAGGCGGTTGATACATCCCCATTTGATGAAGGTCCCGGTTTGCGCGTCGCGGTGGGCGTGGCGGCTGTTATGGTGCTGATGATGGCCTTATATGCTGAGCCCTTCATCCGTCTGGCCAGCGAATCGGTCAGTCTCCTTGCGGCCTCGTTTTAGGCGAGCGCAAGAATTCCCATACCGGTGTGGGCGCACAATTTTTCCTGAATATCCCCTTTCTGTTACTATTAGGAGATATGTCAGGAACATTATCTCATAGTTGAAAGGGAGAAGAACATTCGAAATATGAACTCTCAGGATAATGGGACGCGCAACCGTCTGCTGGCCGTGCTGTTCGTCGGCGTGCTGATGGGCGCGTTGGACATCGCCATTGTCGGGCCGGCGTTGCCTGCTATCCAACGTCATTTTGACGTTGAGGACCGTTCGCTGGCGTGGATTTATGCCGCCTATGTGTTGTGCAATCTGGTGGGCACGCCGCTCTGGGCGAGGTTGTCGGACGCTTTCGGTCGCCGTTCCATTTACATCCTGGATGTGTTACTGTTTGCCTTGGGTTCTGCGATGGTGGCATTGGCACCTTCCTTCGCGGTGGTGTTATTCGGACGCGCGGTGCAAGGGTTTGGTTCTGGTGGCATCTTTCCGGTCGCCAGTGCGGTGATCGGTGACACGTTCCCGGTGGAAAAGCGGGGCAGCGCCTTGGGATTGATCGGCGCTGTGTTTGGCATTGCGTTTATCATCGGGCCGGTGATCGGGGGTGTCCTGTTGCTCGCCGGGTGGCAGTGGCTGTTCGTGATCAACCTGCCCATTGCGTTGGCCATCATCGTGGCGGGCTGGCGCCTGCTGCCGACGGTGCGACCGGCACGTCAGGGCGAGTTCGACAAAGCCGGCATGGTTATCCTGGCTATCCTGCTTGCCTCGTTGGCGTATGGCATCAATCGCATGGATACAACGGCCATTGGTGAGAGCTTGAAATCCTGGCAGGTGTGGCCCTATTTGGTGATCGCCATCGTGCTGTTGCCCGTTTTCGTGTGGGTGGAGCAACACGTCACCGGGCCGGTGTTGCGTCCTGGGCTGTATCGCAGCCGCCAGATGCAGCTGGTCATCGTCCTGGCGACCAGTGCCGGGCTGGTTGAGTCGGGGATCGCCTTTATCCCGCAGCTGGCGGTGGCCGCTTTCCACGTTGCCGCTTCCACGGCTAGCTTTATGCTCCTGCCGTTGGTGATCGGCGTGGCTATCGGCTCGCCGGTTGTCGGGCGGTTGCTCGACCGTTATGGCTCGCGGATCATCGTGCTGGGTGGAACGGTGCTGATGAGTGCCGGCATGCTGGGACTGGCATTGTGGGGAGCTCAACAGGTGTTCCTCTTCTACGGGAGCACGGTGTTGATCGGCTTCGGTGTCGCCAGTTTGATCGGTGCCCCGTTGCGCTACATCGTGCTGGGTGAAGCGCGCCCGGAGGAACGTGCCTCCGCGCAGGGGTCGGTCAACCTGTTTATCGGAGCAGGCCAGATGGTGGGTGGCGCTGCGATCGGTGCCATTGCCGGCTCACTGGGTGGTGGGGTTAGAGGATACACCATGGCCTACCTTATCGCAGGCATACTTTCTTTGTTGATGGTGTTCGCATCACTTGGTTTGAAGACACGCGTCCAGGAGCTTCAGGCGAGGCGACATAGCGAGGAATTCGCGGGTCTGTGACGTGCAAATCGCTTCGCGGTAGCTGATCGAAGTAGCTGTCTTCAAAGCTAGCCCCAAGCAGTCCAATGTCCATATAAAACGAGAAAAGTTGGACATTTTCCAACGCTTTCTCCTTCGTTGACGAATTCACCCAGCAGGTTTACAATTCGGCTTGATAGGGCTGTTGGAGTTGGAATGGCTATGTCACGAGGATTATGAAGTACCATATCTGGACGATTGGCTGTCAAATGAATAGCTCCGACTCGCTCCGTGTCGCGGCAGCCTTGGAAGCACGCGGATGTGAGCACACCGAAGATGTCCGTCAGGCGGACATTGTGGTGTTGAACACATGTGTGGTGCGCCAGAGCGCCGAGGACCGCGCGAGTGGATTTCTCTGGTCGCTCAAGCCGCTCAAAGAGCGCCGACCCGCGCTCATCATCGCGTTGATGGGGTGCATGGTGGGCATCCGAGGCAACGGCCGACTGCGCGAGCGGTTTCCCCACGTGGATGTGCTGATGCCTCCGGGCGACGTCCAACCCTTGTTGCGCTACCTGGATCAGGTGTTGCCCCAAGAGGGGATGGAACGGTGTGATGGGAGCGTTCAGCCTATTCTGCCCGCCCATCTGCGCGGGCAGCTGGTCAGCGCACCGGTACCGGTGGTGTTGGGTTGCAACCATGTGTGCAGCTATTGTGTCATCCCGGCGCGGCGTGGTCGTGAGCGCAGCCGCGAGCTGAACCTCATAGTTTCAGAGATCGAGGCGCTCGCGCAGAGCGGTGTGCGTGAGGTGGTGTTGCTCGGCCAGATTGTGGACCGCTATGGTTATGATCTGGGAGCCGAAGCGCCACGCCTTCCCGACCTGCTAGCCGCTGTGTCCGCGGTGGAGGGTATCGCACGCATCCGCTTCCTGACCAGCCATCCCAATTACTTCGATGACCGTCTGATCGAGGCAGTACGGACTTTGCCCAAGGTATGCGAACATATCGAGGTGCCCATCCAGGCGGGTGACGATGAGATTCTACGGCGCATGCGACGCGGTTACTCCGTGGATGATTATCGTCGGTTGATCGGGCGCATCCGCGAGCGTTTACCGGGCTGCTCCATCGCGACGGATGTGATTGTCGGTTTCCCCGGGGAGACGGAGCGACAATTCCAAAATACGCTCGACGTGTTGACTGAGCTGGAGATGGACGTATGCCACGTGGCGATGTATTCGCCACGTCCGGGCACGTTAGCCGCCGCCACGATGGTGGACGATGTGCCGCCAGAGGAAAAGAAGCGCCGCCTGGATGCTGTGAATGTCCTGCAAGAGGAAATTGCCGCGCGCATCAACCGCCGTCTGCTGGGCCAGCGCGTGGAAATCCTTGTGGAGGGCAAACAAAAGGGCAAGTGGAAAGGGCGCACGCGCACCAACAAACTGGTCTTTTTCTCCGACGAGAGCGACCGTGACTGGCGTGGTGAATTGGTTGAGGTCGTGATCACGTGGAGCGGCCCATGGAGTATGCAGGCGGAGCTGGTGACAGAACGTAAGC
>QEXY01000049.1 GCA_003130875.1 Ardenticatenia bacterium | reverse complement strand
CGGTGTGACGGCTGGTGGTGCCGGAAGCGAGCGTATCCCGTTCCACCAGGGTCGTCTCAACCCCGCGCATGGCCAGGTCGCGCGCCACGCCCACGCCGGTGGCGCCGCCGCCGATGACGAGCACGGTGGTTTCGAGCGAACGGGCCATCGCCTCAGGCGATCTCCAGCACGATTTTGCCGAACTGGGCGTGGTTTTCCATCCGGCGGTGCGCCTCGGCAGCGGCGGCAAGCGGGAAGGTGCTGTCGATGACGGGCTTGACCTCGCCGCGGTGGATCACCGCCAGCAAGCCCCTGAACTCCTTGAGGCTGCCCATTGTCGTGCCCAGAATGCTCAGCTGGCGGCGATAGACCAGCCGGATATCCAGGGATGTGGTGGCGCCGGTTGTCACGCCAAAGGTGACCAGCCGGCCGCCGGGCACCAGCAATTGCAAGCACGAGTCGAATGTGGCTGCCCCGACGCTGTCCACGGCCACCTCGACGCCGCCACCTGCCTGCTGGCGGATTTGCTCCAGCCAGTTGGGGTCGGTATAGAGCGCTCCGCCGGACAGGCCCAGCGCCATGGCACGCTGGAGCTTGTCCGCGCTGCCTGAGGTGCCGTAGACCTGAGCGCCGGCCAGCCGGGCGATTTGTATCAGGAAGGTGGCCACCCCACTGCCAATGCCGGGGATGAACAGGCGCTCGCCGGGTCGGATGCGTGCCCTGGTGATCAACGCGCGCCACGCGGTGAGGCCAGCCAATGGAAACGCCGCTGCCTCGGCAAACGACAGATGGGCCGGCTTGGCAAAGACGTTTTCGGCGGGAATGCGCACATACTGCGCATACGTCCCATCCGAAGGTCCCCCCAGAATCTCGAAGCGTTCGGAAGGACGTTCCTCATCGTCCCCCCACCACAGCGAAGGGCAGATCACCACGGCATCCCCTTCGCGCACGTGGTGCACGCCTGCGCCGACCGCTGCCACCACGCCGGCGCCGTCCGAGCCGGGCACAAAGGGCATCTGAGGCGCCCATTCCTGCCGGGTGCGCACCAGGATGTCGCGCCGATTGAGCGCCGCCGCGCGCAACGCGACGACCACCTCGCCCGGGCCAGGGGTGGGAGTGGGTATTTCCTCCAACTGCAACACTTCCGGCCCGCCCAGTTGATGAATCCTGATCGCTTGCATCGCCATGCTCCTCCACTCGTCGCATCAGATCAGCAGATAGGGGTTCTCCAGAACCCGTTTGACCTCGGTCAGAAAGCGTGCCGCTCCCGCCCCATCCACGACGCGATGGTCGACGGAGAGCGTCAGATGCATCATCGGGCGCAGCACCACATTGCCCTCATGCCCGACCGGGGTGTCCACGATCTGCCCCACCGCCAGGATGGCTGTCTCGGGCGGGTTGAGGATCGCCGTGAACCATTCGATGCCGAACATGCCCAGGTTGGTGATGGTGAACGTGCTGCCACTCATCTCAGCGGGGGTCAGGCGCCGCGTGCGCGCTCGCTCCACTAGGGCGGCCAGCTCGGTCATGATCTGCTCGAGGTTCTTATTCTGCGCCTGACGGATGACCGGCACAATCAGATAGTCCTCCAGGCTGGTGGCGATGCCCAGATGGACATCCTCCCAGAGGATGATGCGCTCTCCGTCCAACGAGGCGTTGAGATAGGGATGCTGGGGCAGCACCGCGGCGACCGCACGCGCGATGATCGCGGTGAACGACACGCGCTGGCCGGTCTTCTGCTGGAAGTGTTCTTGCACATACGTGCGCAAGCGGCTGGCCTCGCTCATGTCCACACGGACAGATAGTACAATGTGCGGTGCGGTCGCAGCGCTGTAGGCCATGCGCTCGGCGATGATCTTGCGCGGCCCGCTCAATACCACCACCTCTTTTTGCCGGGCATCCGGCAGACGTATACCTGCCGGGGGCATTATGCCGAACAGGGTGGTGACAGGTGCCGATGTCATCCCCGCAGCAGGAGCAGAGGGCTGCGTCGCTGCCTGTGCGACCAGTGCTTCTACGTCAGCCCGCTGAATGCGCCCGCGTGGCCCGCGCCCCATCGGCACATGGCGCAAATCAATGCCCAGCTCCGCCGCCAGACGTCGTGCCGCAGGGGTTGCACGAACCTTATCTGGCCCGGTTGTCGGTCCCATCCGGGGTACTGCCTGATCCGTGGTGAACTCTGGAGAAGGTGGAATGGCGCGCTCCGGTTCCTGCACCGGCACTGCTGGGGCTGCACCGGGCAACGTCTCGCCGGGCGCCAAAATGTATCCGATCACCTCGGTCACCGGGATCACCTCATTCGGTTTTGCCCGCAAGCCGGCCAGGATGCCGCTCGCCGGCGCCTCGATTTCGATGTTCGCCTTGTCGGTGAGCACCACGAAGAGGGGTTCGCCCTTCTCGACATACTCCCCTTCTTTCTTAAGCCACTCGACAAAAGTACCGGTGTCCATCACCATATCCACTTTGGGCATGATGATCTCAGTCGCCATCGTCACCTGCCCTCCTGCGCCAGTGCGCGCGCTGCCGCGACGATGTCTTCCACCTGGGGCACCGCGGCGCGCTCCAAAGTGCGGTTGTAGGGGATGGGGATATCGCGCCCCGCCAGGCGCCGGATCGGCGCATCCAGATAGTCGAACGCCTCGCTCTCCGCGATCACCGCGGCCAGCTCGCCGCCGAAACCGCCGGTGCGCGGTGCCTCGTGCACGATCAACACACGCCCTGTCTTCGAGACGGACGCCACGATGGTTGCCTGATCGAGCGGCTTCAAGCTGCGCAAATCGATCACCTCCAGTTCGATGCCCTCGCGGCTCAGTTGTTCCGCCGCCTCGAGTGCGCGTGGCACCATTACCGAATAGGCCAGCACGGTGGCATCGCGGCCTTCGCGCCGCACCACTGCCTGCCCCAGCGGGATGCTGTAAAGCTCCTCGGGTACCGGCCCCTTGGTACGATACAACAGCTTGTGCTCCATGAACAAAACTGGGTTGTTGTCGCGGATGGCAGCGATCAGCAATCCTTTGGCGTCGTAAGGGGTGGCCGGCGCCACCACCTTGATGCCGGGCACGTTGATAAACCACGCTTCCAAGCTCTGGCAATGTTGCGCAGCAGCGCCGGTGCCCGACCCCGCCGGCGTCCGGATCACCATCGGAATGCTGGCCTTACCCCCGAACATAAAGCGGATCTTCGCCGCCTGATTGACCAGTTGATTCATCGCGATGGTGATGAAGTCCATGAACATGATCTCCATCACCGGGCGCATCCCCATCAATGCGGCACCGGTGGCGGCACCTGCAATCGCCGCTTCGGAGATAGGCGTATCGCGCACACGTTCTGGGCCGAACTCCTCCAGCATCCCACGCGTCACGCCGAAGGCACCTCCATACACCCCGATGTCCTCGCCCAACAGGAAAACGCTCGGGTCGCGCCGCATCTCCTGCGTCAGCGCCTCGCGCACGGCTTCCAGATAGGTGATTTCACGCGTGTTGGGCTCGCTCATGGGGCATATACCTCCGCTTCCAGATTTTCCGGTGAGGGCTCAGGACAGACCAACGCCTCTTCAGCAGCCCGTTCGATCGCCATCTTGGCCTGAGCGTCGATGGTTTCCACCTCTTCCGGGGTTAAAACGTGTGCCTCTATCAGCAACTGCTTGAAGCGAGCGATCGGGCAACGCTGTTTCCACTCGTCGATTTCCGCCTGGGTGCGGTAGACATTGCGGTCGCTCTTGGAGTGGCCCCGCCAGCGATAGGTGTAGTTCTCGATGAATGCAGGCCCCTCTCCACGGCGTGCCCTCTCCACTGCCGCCTGGGTCACCTGGTACACTGCAAGCACATCGTTGCCGTCCACGGTCTGCCCGGGCATATTGTAGGCGATCGCGCGCACCGAGAGGGGTTGCACGGCGCACATCACCTTGGCCGGCCCGGACATGCCGTACTGATTGTTTTCGCAGATGAAGACCACCGGCAGCTTCCAGATGGCGGCCATGTTGAGCGCCTCGTGAAACTCGCCCAGATTGACTGCACCATCTCCGAAGAATGCCAACAGAACTTGGGGGGAGCGGCGCATCTGGAGCGCCAGGGCAATGCCGACAGCGGTGGGGATACCGCTGCCCACCACGCCGGTGGCACCCAAATTGCCGCCGGGAATGTCGGCGATGTGCATTGAGCCGCCGCGCCCGCGGCAATAACCGCACTCCTTGCCCAGAAACTCGGCCATCATGCGCTTCAGGTCAGCGCCCTTGGCGATCGTGTGGCCGTGCCCACGATGATGATGGATGATGAGGTCATCGGGTCGCAGCGCCGCGATGCTGCCCACCGAAGAAGCTTCCTGGCCGATGGACAGATGCATTGTCCCGTGCACCAGCCCGCGGACATAGAGCTCTTCTGCTTTTTCCTCGAAATAGCGAATTTCACACATTTTCTGGAGCATCCAGGCTAACCGTTCCTTTGGCAACTCCCTGAGCAGCTGTTGACTTCCTCGGGGGATCACAGCGGGGTCGAGTATGGGATGTGGAACAAACTCCGTCATAAGCAGCGCCTCCTGGTGTGCAATAAAGCATGATATCATGACAATTATGCATGACCGTGGTGTGCTGTCAACTTTTGCTTGCCAGTGCGGACATCCGCGCCGCACTCGTAATGGGCCAATCGATCGCTACCCGCCTCTCGGTCACAGATGAGGAGCCGATCGGCCGCGATACCATCCAACAACATCGGCGGGAAAAGGGCGATCCCCTCATCCCCGCGATATCCCCAATACTGCAACACCGCCAGCGGCGGTTGGTTCTCCATCCCTACCCCTGACCACAGTGCTGCAGGATATACCGGATGGTGTGAATCGAGCCGCGCGCGTGGGCAAACGGCAGAGATTTTACCGCCGAGCACGCCGAGAACGCAGAGAATTGACAGGAGAAAAAAACCTCTGCGTCCTCTGCGTTCTCTGCGGTGAATTTTGTGCCGCTCCCTGACGGTCGCGGCTCGGATTATGCAGTTGCCATTTCGCGTCACTCGCTTTCCGTGGTGACCATCCACAGGTTGGAGCGAAAAGTCACACTTCTTATGCTGGCCTGTAGTTTCAACTTTCCTTTGGTAGCAACTTGGGTTATGATATGTTCCTCTTGGTGTGAGG
>QEXY01000048.1 GCA_003130875.1 Ardenticatenia bacterium | reverse complement strand
CCCATGGACATCTTTGCCAACGCAGGCAGGGTGTGTTAGAGTTCGGGTGGATTCATCACAGCGGACGTTGCTTTCGGCGTATCTGAGGGTTATTGTATATGGAATGTCTGGAGCATAGATCTTGCTAGCAGGATAGGGAAATAAGATGCCTAAAGGTCGGATCGTTATTAATATTGAGGCGTGTAAAGGGTGTCAGCTGTGCACTTCTGCCTGTCCCTCTGAGCTGATCCAGATGAGCACCTCCTTCAACAGCAAAGGCTACCGCCCTGCGGAGCTGGTCGACCCGGCAGGTCGTTGCACCGGGTGTGCGTTGTGCGCGATGATCTGCCCCGATGCGGCGATCGAGGTGTTCCGCGAGGTCAAGGTCAAATCGCACGAGGCCCAGCCAGTTGAAGAAGTGGTGGTCATCGTGACTGGGCCGGCGTGACGTCCTGCCCCTCTAGTCATCGCCTGCGGTCGCGCTGAGGACATCAGCAGGCGGTCTCAAGGGCACTCGAAAGGGCTGGAAGCACAAACTCCCCAAGAGGTTGCGAGCAAGCGACAGTGGCCAAGGAACTTTTGAAAGGCAATATCGCGATCGCCGAGGCGGCGTTGCGTGCCGGTGTGGACGCTTATTTTGGCTATCCCATCACGCCCCAGACTGAATTGTTGGAACATATGTCCCGGCGCATGCCGGAATTGGGGCGCGTCTTCCTCCAGGCGGAAAGCGAGATCGCCGCGATCAACATGGTTTACGGCGCCGCGTGCACGGGCGCCTGGGCGATGACCTCCTCTTCCGGACCTGGCATCAGCCTGATGCAAGAAGGACTTTCCTACATTGCACTGTCGGATGTGCCGGCTGTGGTGGTGGACATCATGCGCGGCGGACCGGGATTGGGAAACATCCAGCCTTCCCAGGCGGACTACAATCAGCTGACGCGCGGCGGTGGCCACGGCGATTATCGCTGCATCGTGCTCGCCCCCGCCACCGTTCAAGAGGCGATCGACCTGACCGTATTGGCATTTGACCTGGCTGACAAGTATCGCGCCGTCGCCATCGTGGCGGGGGATGGTCTGATCGGCCAGATGATGGAACCGGCCGAGCTGCCCCCGATGCGCCAGCGCCCGCGGACGCGCCCCCCATGGGCGCTGACCGGCGCCCGCGGACGTCCGCCCAACAGTATCGCAGCCTTCGGCATCGAAGCGGAGACGCTGGAGGCGATGAACTGGCAACTCCAGGCCAAGCTGCAGCGCATCCGCGAGCGCGAGGTGCGGTATGAGACCTGGTTGACCGATGATGCCGATGTGCTGGTGGTGGCCTTTGGCAGTGTCGGACGGATTGCCAAGACCGCCGTACGCGAGGCGCGGGCGCACGGCGTGCGCGCCGGCTTGATCCGCCCCATCACCCTATGGCCCTTCCCCTACGCCCCAATCGAGCAGACTGCAGCGCGGGTCAAAGCGGTGTTGGTCGTGGAGATGAACGCCGGCCAGATGGTGGATGATGTGCGCGTGGCAGTGTGCGGACAGGCACCGGTACACTTCCATGGGCGTCCGGGCGGCAGTGTCCCTGTGCCGGAGGAAATCCTGGAACGGATTATGACATTGAACAGAGAGGGTTGAGGTGGACGAAGGGATCGCTGTTGCAACATTACAAGAACAAAAAGTCTACAGCCGACCGCGTGCCCTGATCGAGGAGACCACCAATTACTGTCCTGGCTGCACGCACGGCCTGATCAACAAGCTCATCGCCGAGGTGATCGATGAGCTGGGCATCCAGGAGAACACCATCAGCGTATCACCGGTGGGTTGTTCGGTGTTCTTCTATCGCTATCTGGTTTTGGATGGCGTGGTGGCGCCTCATGGACGTGCTCCGGCGGTGGCCACCGGCATCAAACGTATGCTCCCCGACCGCATCGTCATCACCTATCAGGGCGATGGTGATATGGCTGCCATCGGTATGTCCGAAATCGTATGGACAGCGATGCGCGGCGAGAACATTACCGCTTTCTTCGTCAACAACGCCAACTATGGCATGACCGGCGGGCAGATGGCGCCGACCACCTTGGCCGGCCAGGTGACAACGACATCTCCTCAAGGGCGCGACATAGAGACAATGGGCATGCCGACGCGCATGGCCGAGATGATCGCCAGCTTGCCGGGCAGTGCCTACGTCGCGCGTTGTGCGGCCTACGATGCGCGCACGATCCGCCAGGCGCGCAATGCCATTCGCCTGGCCCTAAGCGCCCAGATGGCCGGGGCGGGTTTCAGCATGGTCGAATTCCTTTCCGCTTGTCCCACCAATTGGGGTCTTTCTCCGCAGGATGCGCTCCGCTGGATCAAGGAGACCATGGTGGCCTACTACCCGTTGGGCGATTTCAAAGTGTCCGAGATGGTCCAACGCTTGAAAGTATAGCGATGACGGTGGCGTGACGATGCAGACTTCGGTGATCATTGCTGGCTTCGGAGGGCAGGGCGTTCTGTTCGCGGGGCTCATCCTGGCCTACGCCGCCATGGATAAGGATCTTTGTGTCACCTGGTACCCCAGTTACGGGCCGGAGATGCGCGGCGGCACCGCCAGCGCGACGGTGGTGATCGGCGATGAGGAAATCGGCTCGCCGGTGGTGCTCCACCCGGACGTGGTGATCGCATTGAACGCGCCATCGTTCCGCAGGTACGAACCCTTGGTGAAGCCGAATGGAATTCTGTTCTACAACTCCTCGCTGGTCTCAGAGGCCATCGAACGCGCCGACATCCGTTATGTCGCCGTGCCGGCGAATGCCATCGCCGCCGAGATCGGCGACGCCCGCGTGGCCAATGCGGTAATGTGGGTG
>QEXY01000047.1 GCA_003130875.1 Ardenticatenia bacterium | reverse complement strand
GGTATCTGACGGTCGACCGGATAGTAGCCCAACACATCGATGCAACCGGCATGCCAGTACGTCGTGCCCCAACCCTTAGCGACCACACGCACGCGGCACCCTTTCACAGCAGCGTGCCAACCGGCCGTCAACCCGGCTAAGCCGGCTCCGATGACCACAACATCCAAGATGGCAGCTTCCATACGAGATCTACGCCTTCCTGAACAACTTTGCCATCATAGCGGTCTAGCGCATCCCGCGATCGAGACTGAAGAGCGTGCGACACAGCAGCTCGTTGAGACGTGTTTGACGCAACTGATCTCCATACACCACAGGCAGCAAGCCCTTCCAGCGCTCCTGTACGAAGTCGCGCCACAGGAGGGTGCTTCGAGCGCCATTTCGGGAATGCATCCGGTGCATGATACCAGTGGCGCGGTAGCTACAGAAACCTCCTTGGCACGGTCCCATTCCCAGGCGCACGTCACGCCGCAAGTCGTCCAGGCTGGTAACCTCTCCTGTGGCGATGGCACGTTCCACGGCGTGACGCGTTGCCAGCTCACATTCACACACCAGCTCCCCCGATGCGTTTCTCCCTTCAACGTGTGCGAGCGGTACGCCCAGGCGGTGATGGTCAGTGGCATGGTCCTTTTCCACCGCCGGCAATGCTTCCAGATGGGTACGACACGCGCGTTGCGTGCCTAATAAACGGCATACCAGATCCACTGTGTCCTGCGCCATCAGGCGGTATGTGGTCCACTTCCCACCCACGATGGTGACCAAGCCGACGACGCCGTCTCGCTCGGTGTGGTCGAGCAGCACGTGCCCGCGGCTGATGCCGCGATCGTGTTGCGTTGGTTCAGCGGCATACAGGGGACGCACGCCCGCCCACGCGCGCAGAATGCGCATTTCAGGCAGACCGGGCAGCAGCTTGGCCCCCTCCGCCAGCATGCGCTCCACTTCCCACGGCTCGATGTGATAGTCGTCGGCATCGTCGACCGGAACATCGGTGGTGCCGATCACGGCGACGGTGTGTGTCGGCACAATAATGTCGCCATCCGAGGGCGGACGACAGCGGTTGACCACCGTGTTGAGGACGCGGTGATTGATGGCCACCATAGTGCCCTTGCCACATCGCACTGGCACATCGAGGCCTGCCAGCGCGGCGATCCGTCCTGCCCAAGCCCCTGCGGCATTCACCACCATGTCGGCGCGGATGGTTACCTCTTCATCTCGGATTAAGTTGCGACACACCGCACCGCTCACCTTGCCTGCCGAGACGAGCAGCCGCTCCACACGATGGTAGGTGAACGCCTGGGCGCCATAGGCACGGGCGGACGCCACGTTGGCTTCAGCGGCGCGGAACGAGTCGGCTGCCCCATCCGGCACGCGAAAGCAACGCGTGATGCGCGGATTCAGCAGAGGTTCTGCACGCAACATCTGCACGATGGGGATTTCTTCCACTGGGATGCCTGCCTTGCGACATCCTTCCAAGAACTGAGGGACAAATGCTTCGTCATCCCAAGGGGTAACCACGAAGAACCCGCCGGTGTCTTCGATGCAATGGGGCATGATGCGCCGCAGGATGCGATTCTCCTGGATGCACTCGACAGCCGTTTGGGGGTCGCGCACAGCATAACGTGCACCGCTGTGCAACAATCCATGGTAGCGACCGGTGGTGCCGTGGGCAAGGTCGTTCCGCTCTACCAGAATGGCGCGGAAGCCACGCATGGCCAGATCACGCAGCACACCGGTGCCGGTGGCACCGCCCCCGATCACCAGCACTTCGGTCTCAATTTGCCGCATAGATCTTCTCACGCACCTCGTCGAGCTTGCCAGCGCAGCCCAATTGTTCGCTGCGCGTGATGATCAGCTTCTCGAATTCCTCCATAAAGATGCTGCCAGGATGGCGGAAATCAAAGTTTTCGGGATGGTCACGAAAATGTTCGCGGTGCACACGATACCATACGAGGTGGGCGTCGGTGTGGATGTTGATCTTTGCCACCCCCAGCGGCCACGCCCGCGCAAAATCGGCAGGATCGACACCTCGCGCGTTCGGATTGAGCTTCCCACCGGCAGCATTGATCCGCGCTACCTCATCAGAGGGCACCGATGACGCGCCGTGGAGCACTAGGGGGAAGCCTTGCGGGAGACGTGCCTGGATCTCGGCCAGCCGATCGAGGTGCAGACGTTGTTCCCCCTGAAACTTATAGGCGCCGTGGCTGGTGCCGATGGCAACTGCTAAGCTGTCGCAGTCAGTGCGCGCGACGAACTCCGCTGCCTGATCGGGATCGGTCAATGCAAGGCGTGTACTTGCGCTGTGGCTTGCCTCCTGCCCGGCCACGACGCCCAATTCTGCCTCCACCGCCAGGCCAGCCGCATGGGCGCGCTCCACAATGCGCCGGGTCATGCTGATGTTTTCCTCGAACGGCAGATGGGAAGCGTCAATCATCACCGAGTGGTAAAAACCAGATTGGATGGCATCCAGGCAGTGTGCTTCATCGCCGTGGTCAAGATGCATAGCTGCAACCGCTTCGGGATACATCTCATCCGCAGCGCGCACCATCGCCTGGAGCATCCTTGCACCCGCATAGTCGCGCGCAAACGGCACTGTGGCGACGATGACCGGTGCCCGCGCTGCCAGGCTGCCCCGAAAGACCGCCAGCACCTGCTCCATGTTTTGCACGTTGTACGCTCCGATGATGAAACGGCCGTAGGCGACCTTCAGCAGGGCAAGGGTGGATACGAGCATGCGGTAACTCCTCAGTGCTTAGGGTTGGGCCACAGCGCAACCGGACACCGTACACAGGTCAACCGGGTGTCACGCAGGCAGGTGAGGCGAGTGCACGACGTTCTTAGAGCCATATGCCAGGGAGTCGCGCTCAGCGCGGTGTCTCGAGCAAGAAGTAGATCTCCAGTTCGACGTTGCCCCGGTTGGCACGGTTCGGATCAATCGTGTGATAGTCGCGCAAAATGGCCGTCTCGAAAACCTCCGGGAACGTTTCGAGCAACACGCGATTCACCTCACGCGCGATGCGATTACCCTCAAACGGATCAGGCGAGACGCCAAACGTCAACACGATGCCTGCCTTGCGCGCTCCGATGAGTCCGATTCGTTCACGCAATTGAACGCGCAGTTGCTCGACCGCACGTGCCTTCTCTGGCCCTCCTGGCGCGAGCAAGGCGTCCGCATCGGCCACCAGGGTGATGGTCGAAGAGCGGGGGTCCAGGCCGGTGCGCGGCAACGGTGTATATGTCGGCAATGGGCGCGGCGTCGGCCATGGCGTATAGGTCGGATACGGTGTCGGTGATGGTCCCGGCGTATAGGTCGGATACGGTGTCGGTGACGGGCCGGGCGTGTAGGTCGGATAGGGCGTGGGCGATGGACCCGGCGTATACGTCGGATAAGGTGTGTAGGTCGGACCGGGTGTATACGTTGGATAAGGGGTTGGCGACGGGCCGGGCGTGTACGTCGGATAAGGTGTGGGTGTCGGGCCGGGTGTATAGGTCGGGTAAGGGGTCGGTGTCGGCCCCGGCGTGTAGGTCGGATAGGGCGTATACGTCGGACCGGGTGTATAGGTCGGACCGGGTGTGTAGGTTGGATACGGTGTGGGCGTCGGGCCAGGGGTGTAGGTCGGGTAGGGCGTTGGCGTCGGGCCGGGCGTGGGAGTCGGGCGCACCCCCACCGTGTTGAAGACGAAGAATAACATGGCAAGGCCGAGCAACAGATCGGCGAACAACCACCCGGCCAAGGCGATGGTGTCACGATAGCGGGAGCGGCGAGGCACGCGGATGGTCATCGCAGCACCGGAAGCAAGCCAATCATCAACAGGATATACGCTCCAGCGCCAACCCCCAGGCCGAAGCCTAAACCGATGCCCAGGAAGAGCAAGCGTGAGCGCGGTGCCGGAGTCGCATAAGCAGGCCGACCGCGATAGAGTAGCCAGCGCGCCCCCGCTTGATCTGGGCTGCTGATCAGCTCACTCAGGCGGCGTGTCTGCTCTGAGAGCATGTCGATCGCTCCGCGCAGGTCACTAGTGGCGGGTTGGAGTTCACGGAATGTGGCACCGGCCGTCTCCGTCGCCGTGCTCAAGCTGTCCGAGACACGGACAATCTGGCCGGCCGATTGCGCCAGTTGCTGCGCCAAGCTTGCGTGGGCCTGGATAGCGCGGGTCAGCTCGTCCGCCACGTGGGCGAGTGCCGAAATCGTCTGCTGGTTCACCGTGGCCGTGCTCTTGAGCTGGTTGATCGCTTGATAAGTTGTGGCGCTCAGATCCTCCGCAGCACGCGACATCTGCTCGGCGGACTGGGTGAGCTGGCGCGACATCTCGGCATTGGACTGGATGAGGCGTGTCAGTTCGCCGACCGCCTGGCGCAACGTCGAGGCGGCAATTTGGTTGATGCTGGTGGTGTCGCGGAATTCGCTGGTGGCAGTCTGCAGGTTGCGCGTGATTTCGCGGTGCGCTTCGCGCGTCTCCAACAGGGCACGCCGCAATGCCGTGTCCTCTTCCATCAAGCGCGAGGCCAAGTCGCGCATTTCGTCTATTGCGGTGGCCAAACTGGTGATATTGTCACTGCTGCGCGATGCCGCCACACCTAGCTCGCTGACCGCTGTAGCCAAGCTTTGACGCAACACGCGCACCGCTTCTGCCATTTCGTGAGATCCGACGTCCGCTGAGTCCAACGCTCTGAGCAACAGCTCTTGTTGTTGACCCACACGCTGGATCTCATCGGAGAAACGGTCGATCGAGCTTTGTAACCGTTCATACACTTGCTCGACCGATTGTCCGTACTGAGTGAGCTTTGTCGCTGCCTCGCCCACCAGCTGCAGATGATCGAGCTCCTGTTCACGCGAAGCGGCAATGCTCTCGAGGCGTTGGCGCTCCGCCAGCATCAGATCAAGCAGTTCGTTGGCATGGATGCGAAAGCGATCCACCGCCTCACTCATCGTGATAGCCAGTTGATTGACATCCTGGCTGCTGCGCTGGGCGGCCACATAGCGATCCAAATCCCAGATGATTTCCTCAACCTGACTGCGCAGCTCGGCTGCTTCCCGTTCCGCCCTCGTCTCCTGCACATCGCGCCAACGATGCACCATCACTGTCAGCAAGATCACGACGGACAGAACAAGGAAGTCCACCAATGCCACCTCACTGAAAGTCGGCCCATGGCGTCCTCCCAGTTCCTGGAAGCCGCGCTCCCAGAGGAGCAGGAAAGGTTGATCGATCAGATTGGGGTAGAGAGTGATCACGCGCTCATAATTCGCCGATGCCTGGGACAGCCCAATCCAGGTAAACGCGATGGGGAAGAGCACGAGCACATTGCGCAGCCATTCTATCCAGCTCAGGTAACCCGGTCGGCGCCGTACAACGACTCGTTCCTCAATTCCTTGCGGATCCAAAATAGCACGGGCATCTAGATAGGCGAGATCACGTCGTGGGGGTGTCTCCTCCAGCGCCGCTTGGATGTCGCGCAGGCGACGCGCTGCGTCGCTATCGACTTCTTCCAACTGTGTGGCAAGCGCTTGGATTTTAGCGGTCAGCTCAGCATTGCTCATGCGCACCTTACCTTTCAACCGGTATGTCGTCCATATATATTGGTTTTATCCTCCCTCCGCGTCAACGCAACGTGACATGAGAGCAGCGATATGTTCACCCCTGTCCGGAGCGCGAAGCGACCAAGGAGGACAGATGCCGCCGCACCAACGTGATCCGCGTGTCATCCCCAGAGGCTGTCGCCCACAACAGACGCGACCGGGCGCCTAAACGTTTTTTGGCGTCGGTGATACGTTCGCGTTCCTCCGGCGTCACCAGATCGGGGGATCGATCCAACAAACGTTCCCCCAAGCGTACAATTTCCTCGTCGCGCGCTATCGGATAGCGCAATGCGGTGCGAAATTGTTCCAGCAATCCCCACAGCTGTTCCGCCTCTATCAGCGCCTCTCGATCCACACCGGCAGGCAAGCTCACGTGTGCTTGCCGCAACGCCCGATACGCATCCATAATGCGCTCGAGGTCGCCGCTTTTCCAAGCTTTGAGCATCAGCACCTGATAACGGGCTTCCTCAATGCGCCTGCGTTGCTGCGCGGTCAGCAACGAGGACGCATCCAACAATTCAGGGTCATAAGCATCCACAATATGCTGGGGATCGCCTGTCTGAAATGCTTGTTGTAACCGTTCGTATGCTCGGACGCGCTGGATGGCGAGCTCACAGCGCGCGCGCTGCTCCGCGCTCATCGGTTTGAACTGTTCATCGAACAAGACAGGATCGTACAGGGAAGCAATGCGGCGATCATCTTCCCGGGCCAATGCCATCTGGAGGAGTTGCCAGCGGCGCAAGCGATCTTGCGCCTGGCGCACTCGTTTCATCTCCTGAGCACTGATCTGACGACAATTATCCAGCAGCTCGGCATTGTACGCTTGCACAATGGCGACATCGTCATCCACCTGGATCGCTTGTTGCAACTGACGCAGCGCTGTGATGGTCTGACGCGCACGTTCTATGGCAAGGTATTGCTCTTGTGACAACTGGCAACCGCCCTCGGCAGCGCTACGCCCAGCGCGCTCGATCCAGAAGATATCACCCACGCGCATTGCCAGTTCCAGGTCACGCAGCAGAAGGGCGCGCTTGGCCTGGATCACACGCTGTCGCTCTTCCCGGCTGAAGTTGCGACATCCTTCTAGGATGTCAATATGCTTCGAGTAAATACGCACGATCTCGTCAGGCGATTGGCGGGCAAATGCGGCGCGCAGCTCAGTCAACACCTGGACGCGCTCAAATGCCAGGGCGATGCGTTTCCTCTCCTCATCCGAAAAGGCGTGCAGGTGTCGTTCGTTGCCGCGACACGCTTCCACGATCTGCTCATCATCTCCGGAGAAGAGGGCAGCGCGGATACGCTCTTCTGGTCCCAGCCCCGCGGATGTCGCTTGCACTCCCTCGCTCACAATAGACATCTATCTCCTATCCACCGAACCACCCAACAGCGAATTGCCATCTCCGACGGGACCGAGTAGACTACCGCTCGACAATCTCCCAAGAACACCCGCGATGAAAAAGATCGCTGGGGTTTGCTGAATTGCAAAACACCCGGGTGGGTATGTGATTTGAATCCCGTGTTGAATATGCGCACTTCTCTACGGGTGGCTATTATAGCATATGCACATCGGGCGTCAAACCAAGTTCTGCGTACAGTCTCCGGAACGCCAGGGCCGCTGGATTTTGGCCTTTCGCGTTTCGTAAGAGAGCTCATCCGAGTGCGTGAGAGGACAACTGCTTTCCCACTTTGAAGCTGAGAGAAGAAAGGGCTATTTTTTTGGGCATTCGCCGCTGGGTAAGATTTTGGAGCATCGCTCTGCTCATTGCCTCGGTAGGACTCGTTCTGGCCCCCACCCCTCCTGAGGTAAGC
Organism: Ardenticatenia bacterium; assembly: GCA_003130875.1. Taxonomy (GTDB): domain Bacteria; phylum Chloroflexota; class Anaerolineae; order 4572-78; family NAK82; genus NAK82. The sequence continues at coordinate 55,055 of QEXY01000047.1, read as the reverse complement.
CTGTGGGGTGTTGTCCTGCTAACATGTTTCCTGCCCGGCTGGGCGTTGGTCAGTGTACTCCCCTGTCCATTCGAGGAGATCTTCGAGCGGCTGACCCTGGCGGTTGGGCTGAGCTTCGCCCTCACGGTTCTGGTCTCGCTGGTCTTAGTATATACTCAAGGGAGGGTGACCACTTCGACCTTGCTGCTGACGTTGGGATTCGCTTCTCTCGCGCTTTTAGCCATCCATCTGCACGGCACCACCCCATCTCCCCCGAGGCGCCGCTTATACGCCCACGATATGATCGCAGTGGGCGTATGCGTGACCATTGCCGCCTTCCTCACCGTGACCAACTTGCACTATGCCGATCACTGGGGCGACGAGATGAACGGCTTGTTGCGCGCCCTGGCAGTGGTTGGGGGTCATAGAGAGGTTCTTTTTGAGCATACCAAAGGACCGGCTGAAGTCCTAGTACCAGCAGCTTTTGGACTGCTGGCAGGGAATTGGGACGCGTTCACCGTGCGCCTGCCGTTCGCTCTGGCGCACATCGCCGGGACGGTAGCGCTGTACCTGCTGGCGCGCTCGATGTTCGGCCGCGCCGTGGCATGGCTGGCAGCGTTGCTAATTGCTATCAACGGTCTCTATGTTGCCTTCGGGCGCATCGTCCAATATCAGTCCATCGTGTTCCTCGTCACGACGCTGGCCTTGCTGCTCGCATTTCATTTCTACCGCAATGGCAATGTGTGGTACCTCGCCATGGCCGCCTTTCTGGGCAGTGTAGGTCTCCTGGCACATTACGATGCGCTGGTGATCGTGCCGGTGTGCGCTTTTCTGGTAGGGCAACGCTATGTCAAACACCCCGCCGAATTGCGCACACACCATCGCGCGCTGATCGGCGCTGCGTTGCTGGCAGTCGGGGTGATCGCGTTGTTTTACTATCCCTACCTGTGCCATCCGCGCATCTCCGAGACGGCGACCTACCTGGGGCGTGTCATCGGCGTCGCCAAATGGCCGGCCAATAACTTCGGCGAGCTGTATGTATTCAATGTGCTGTATAACTCGGTTTACTACGTCGCCACTCTGAGCGCAGCGGTGCTGCTCAAAATCGGATACGACTTCATCGCAGCGGCAAGCGGACGAGTCCAGGGTAGACGTACCGTGGTGATGATTGTCGCGATGGTTCTGGCGGGTTTCGTTGCCTATACGGCCGGTGCACAGCGCTACCTGCCCTTGATCGTGTCTTGCCTTTGGCTGGGATCCATGTTGACCGCTGCGGCCATTTCAACTGAGCTCAAGGTCATCTACACCTGGGTGGGAACCGCCTTCATTGGCTACGTGTTCTTTGTAGACCATCCGCGCACCCACTTACAAATGATCCTGCCAGGTGCCGGGATCCTGGCGGCAGTGGGGATCGTTCAGGCGTTCGAGGCCCTGCGCGTTCGCTTACCTCCTCACATAGGGCATCGGCTTTGGCCCGTTCCGGTTGCGCTCGGTGCACTGCTGTTGGCTTTGTCCACCAACTACCAGTATATGCTTTTTGCGGCCACGCACACAGAGTACATTTTCACCTATCCGAAGAACAAAAGCGCCCTTTATTGGGAAGATCCTGCCTTCCCCTTTGGCTCACGGCGGCCATATGGTATGCCCCACCGCCTGGGCTGGCAGATGATCCAGCAACTTTTTCTCGCGGGCACGCTGCAAGGCGATTGGGATAGCAATGATCACGGCACCAACCTCTTTTGGTACACGCTGGGCTGGCCGCGCAATCCGTGTTACCCGCGCTACTACTTCGCCACCCAATTCCAGCAGAAGGGGCGGGAAGAGGCGACCACACCTCCAGCCTTCGACCTGAACCACTATGCACACATCGGCCAGGTGTGGAACCGTGAGCGGCTGCAGATCGATGTCTATGAATTCGCTCCGCTGGGTGGCTCGAAAGGGCAGATCACGCGCTGGCCGGAGCCTGAGGTATACACCTCTTTCATCACGCCGGATGACTTCCGCACACCACCCTACACAGAACCCAGTCCTACCATTTCCCATCCTCTGGAAAGCCCGGCGGTCTTCCGCCCCGCCCCGAAGGCGCTGCAACAGGTCGCTATGCACTACCACGATCCCCGCATCACCCAGGTGCGCGACAAAGTGGCGCTATTGGGTTACGATATGGACACCCAATGGCTCAAGCCAGGTGGGGTGTTGGTCATCACGCTATACTGGCAGGCAGCGGACACGGTGAATCTGCCCTACAAAGTATTTGTGCATTTGGTGGATGCGGCAGCTGCGCGCACAGTAGCCCAGGCGGACAATGTACCGGCATGCGGCACGCGTCCCACCGCACGCTGGCGCATCGGCGAGGTCGTCCCGGATCGTCACGTTATAGCACTGCCGGATGACCTATCTCTTGGCGCATACATCCTGCGCGTGGGGTTATATGAGCTCCAGACTCAGCAGCAGATGGATGTGCTGGACATCGCCGGAAATCCACGGGGGACCTTCCTGGATGTGACCACCATCGACGTGAGCGGGTGATCCGTGTGCAGAGCGTGTCCAGAGCACTGGATCATAGATCATAGAGAGTGTTGAAAAAGTCCCTTGACCGCTCAGATTTTCATAGGAAAATGGGCCAATAAAGCGGGTAACTAAAGACTTTTTCAACACCCTCTCATTTGACAATTTGGCATCCCCGCTCTATAATAATTATAGTGACAATCCTCGGTAGCTCAATAGGCAGAGCGGCCGGCTGTTAACCGGTTGGTTGTAGGTTCGAGTCCTACCCGAGGAGCTAGACCGCCTCTTATCCAGTATATGCCTCTTTGTCCACAACTATCCCACACGCTAGCGCCTCTGTGCTATTGTGCCTTACAGGGCTGCGCTGCGACAGCGGGCGGTAGAGAAGGAGGAACAACACAGTGATCACCCCGCCGACCCACGTCACCGCGGCGATGCCCATGCCGATCTGCACACTGGTGGGAGCATACCACAGGCGCACGTGATGCCGACCGGCTGCGAGCGGAATGCCACGGAATATCCCGTTGGCGGTCACGATCTGCGCCGCATGCCCATCCACGCTGACGTGCCATCCAGGATAGTTAATCTCGCTCAACACGAGCAGTCCATCGGCGACCGCTTGTACGTCCAGCTCGAGTGCCTCGACAGAGAAAGAGGTCACCTGCGCACGGGATCCTTCCACCGGATGTGGCGATGAATCCACATCCACCGGATGCTCGACCACAGCCATCCGGCGCAGGTCGAAGTCGTCCTGGCTGATGCGCTGCAGCGCAGCTGCCCGGTCGCGTACCACCTCCCACTGATGCACCACCCAGGCACGCGGAAATGGGTCGGTGACGGCATATACATATATCACGTCTTCCTCTTGGGGCGGTTCATGAGGGAACAGCCGACGCAGACCAGGGCCGTCCAGTGCCCGATCGCTCAAGACATAATGCACGTTACCCAGCTGCCAGCGTCGCCACTCTGGCACGATTGCTTGGAACTCCTCCCAGGCTGCCAAATGGAGTGGGCTGTTGCCAGTGATGTCCTCGAATCCATAAACCGCTGCTGCGCCCGGTCCTTGGGGCAGCAGACCCCCACTGGCGATACGTACCACTCCCGGTTGGTGTGCCAGCTGCTCGCGCAACGTTTCGATGGCTGGGGTGGAGGGGAACCAATCCGTGGTTGATCGGAGGTTAAAACGCCAATTGACCGTAAACAGGTTCAATGCGATACAGCCTGTTAAAAGGACCATCCCCCATGGTTGTGCCAGATGGCGCCGCACACGCAACGCCAGCAGGGACAAGCTGATTCCCAGGATGAGCAGCGCAAAGATGTGATGGCGCAACACACCGGCAAATAGATCGCGTTGCTCCGTGGCTAACGAGCCATAGACAAAGAGAAATGTGACTCCGAGCGCAGCGAGAAAAACGTAACGCGTCGTGCGCACGAAACGTTCCAGGACCGTCCGCCGCGCTCGTTCCAATGGCGCTGTAAGCGCCAGAGTGCCATAGCCACTCAATATCGCAGCGCACAGCGCATAGATCAGATAGACGCGCTCCTGATGGCGTACCAGTGCAAATCCTGGCACCACCAAGTAGAAAAGAGCATACAGGAAGGTGTTGCCTCCGAATGAGAGCAGCAGTGCCAAAGCGCCTAACGCACTCCAAAACGCGATCTGACGGCGTGGCCGTCCGATGGCCCAGGCCAGTCCGATCAGCACGAGTGGTAAGATACCCATATACTGCGGTGACCCCCCCATGTAGCCGGGGTAGATCAATGCGACGAACTCATGCACAGGGAGCCCGAAGCTGACCTCTTGATAGCCCATAGCAGCACGCGGGGAACGCGCCATCAGCTCGACAGTGGGAAGCCACTGGATAGCGCCGAGCATCAGAGCAAGGAGCAGCCCGACGGCCAGACGTCCCATCGCGCGCAACCAGAAATATATCCGCGAGGTACTTTTCGAACCATACACCGTCCACACGCGCCAGAGATAAAAGGCAACCGCCGTATACAGTAGATACATCCATGTCTGGGGATGTCCAGCCAACAACGCCAGGCACACCGTCAGGGCAGTCCCGGCTATCGGCAGTGCAGCCGCGCGCCACCCGAAACCGATCCGTGCGGCCAAGAGGTCCACAGCCCATAATGTCCACGGCAGCCACGCACTCACTTCGAGGATGGTCACCTGTTGGACCGGAAAGCTGGTGAGATAGCCGCTATAGGTGAAGACCAATGCAGTCGCAGCGGCGGCACAACGTACCCGACGTACAGAGGCGCGTTCATCTGTGCGTACTAACCGTCGAGCCAGGAGATAGGTTCCCACCGCTGTCCAGGAGAAATGCCATAGCACCTGCCATTCCAGTGCGTGTGGTGAAAAATCCACGTGCGCAACTGCTAGAAGCAGCGCTTGAAACATTTGAGGAGGATAGAAGGCACCGGCCTGGATGTCGGCCAGGGCAGGCTGGCCGGCATACCAGTATGGGTTCCAGAGGGGCAATCGGCCACTGGCCAGCGCGCGCACTGTCAAGGCGCGCAGGGGATAATATTGCCCAAGAAAGTCTCCCGCGGCGATGCTCATCGAATCGGCAGGGTTGGGTGTCACCACACGCCAAAAGAAGAGGAAAGGTGACAGGGCAAGCAGCAAAACGATGAGGGCTTCCGGCCACCACCATCGCAATAGATTGCGCCATTCCATAAGGCCCATTCTACCACGGCGCAAATGGCTTGCATATTTCCGCGGCCTGAGTACAATATCAAATTGAGACGCGTACACAGCTCGTCTCCTTTGTTGTTTTTGGCAGCCCGGCAGCCTCCCATCGTGAGAAGCTCGCGTGTGGCTGCCCTTTGTGATTTGCTGTTTGTCTGTCCCATTCAAGCGGGAGAAAGAGCAAACCGCACCTAATATCAAGTTCCTTGTAAGTGTGGTGAGATCGCTATGTCGGAAAAACAGGTGTTCTTAACGCGCGAGGGGTTGAGAAAACTCGAGGAAGAGCTGCGCTATTTAGAGGAGGAAAAACGTCGCCAGGTGGCAAGTCGTATTCAAGCAGCTAAGGAAGAAGGTGACATCACCGAAAACGCTGAGTACGACGACGCCAAGCACGAACAAGCTTTTGTCGAAGGACGTATCCTGACCCTGCGCAACATGATCCGAAACGCGGTGATCATCGAGGAGGAAGGCCCTTCGGAAGTGGTGCGGCTTGGTTCGCGCGTGACCGTCCTGGAAGAAGGGGCTACGCATCCAGAGGTCTACACCATCGTGGGTTCTGCCGAGGCAGATCCCTCGAACGGCCGCATCTCCAACGAATCCCCCTTAGGTCGCGCTCTGATGGGGCAGCCTGTGAATGCCACTGTCACCTACACGGCACCGGTGGGCACTATTCGCATCAAGATCCTTGACATCCGGTGATTTCCGCTGCCTCCCCGAAACCCAGAGAACAAGGACGATCTCGACAAGCAAAAAAAGAAGGAACCCGTCCATGCTGGAAAACCTAGGTGATCAGGTACAACAACGCCTGGCCAAGCTCAGGCAACTGCGTGAGCGAGGCGTTGACCCTTACCCTGCGCGCACGTTGCGCAGCCATACTAACGCGCAGGCCATCCATGCGCTGGAGCAATCCGAGGCAGACGGCAACCCAGCCCCCTTCGTACACGTCGTGGGTCGCATCCGCGCGTTGCGCATCATGGGGCGCAGCACATTTGCCCACATCGAGGACGGCAGCGGCCGCCTGCAAATTTACTTGCGGCAGGATGACCTGGGTGAGGAAGCATATGCCAATTTCAAGCGCGACTTCGACCTGGGAGATTTCATCGGCGTGAGCGGCCACATGTTTCGTACCCAAACCGGCGAAGCTACTGTACGCGTGCACAAGTATCAGATGCTCGCCAAAGCACTGCACCCCTTGCCGGAAAAATGGCACGGCCTGCGCGATGTGGAAACGCGCTATCGGCGGCGCTATCTCGACCTGATCGCCAACGAAGAGGTACGCCGTATTTTCATCACACGCAGCCGTCTGATCACCGCAATGCGCAGCTTCCTGGACCGTCAAGGCTTTCTGGAGGTAGAAACTCCCACGTTACAGCCGATCTACGGGGGTGCTATGGCACAACCCTTCATCACCCATCACAACGCACTGGATATGGACCTCTATCTGCGCATTTCAGATGAGTTGTACCTCAAACGCCTCATCGTGGGCGGCTTCGAGAAGGTATATGAAATTTGCAAGGATTTCCGCAACGAAGGAATCAGCACCCGGCATAACCCCGAATTTACCGCCATGGAGTGCTATTGGGCATATGCCGATTACAACGACATGATGTGGCTGACCGAAAACATGATCGCCACGATGGCGGAACAGGTGCTCGGCGGCACTCAGCTTACATTCCAGGGCCACACGATTGACCTGACGCCCCCCTGGCGGCGATGGTCGCTGCGCGACGCGATCCAAGAGATGACCGGGATCGACTACAAAGAGTTTCCCACTTTGGAGGCGCTGTGGGAAGAGGTCCGACGCCGCGGTCTGGACGTCAGCCCCCAACCGACCTGGGGGAAGCTGATCGAGGAGCTGTTGGGCGAGATTGTCGAACCGACGCTGATCCAGCCGACTTTCATCAAGGACTATCCGGTGGACATCTCGCCGCTCGCCAAGTCCTCCCCTGATGACCCCACCCACGTCGAACGCTTTGAGCTCTTCATAGGCGGACTGGAAACCGGCAATGCCTATAGCGAGCTGAACGATCCGCTGGTACAACGCGAGCGCTTCGAACAACAGGCCCAGATCGCGCGCGCTGGAGATGTCGAGGCCCATCCGATGGACGAGGACTACTTGCTGGCCCTGATGCATGGCATGCCTCCCACCGGAGGCTTGGGCATCGGGGTGGATCGGCTGACGATGCTCTTCACCGACCAAACCTCGATTCGCGAGGTCATCTTGTTCCCTCACCTGCGTAGTAGGGAACAATGAGGCCACTGCGTGGCGGTCGAAGTGCAGTCACACGAGATTTCGGCAGCGGTGGACGCGCATTCGAAGAGGGATTCCCTTTCCACATAATACAACAAATGGAGGGAGAACGTGCACCAGGCACTGATCAGCGTCTCGGATAAAAGCGGGTTGGTGGATTTCGCACGCGGGCTGGCCGCTCTCAACTGGCGGCTCATCGCCAGCGGTGGCAGCGCGCGTGCCTTGCGCGAAGCGGGCTTACCGGTGACCGAGGTTGCCGCGGTGACTGGCGCGCCCGAGATGTTGGGCGGCCGCGTCAAAACGCTCCACCCGGCCATCCACGCTGGGATCTTGGCGCGTGACAACGCCGCGGACCGCGCCGAGCTGGCTCTCTATGGCATTCAACCCATCGATCTGGTGGTCTGCAATCTCTACCCCTTCCGCGAGACAGTGGCACGCCCGGATGTCTCACTCGAGGAAGCAGTGGAACAGATCGACATCGGCGGTGTGACACTGCTGCGCGCGGCGGCCAAGAATTTCGACCGTGTGACTGTGCTGTGTGACCCTCAAGATTATGTCATCGTGTTGGAAGAGTTGCGCCATAACGGGGCGACTTCCCCGGTGACGCGCCGCCGCCTGGCCCTCAAAGCTTTCCGGCACACCCGCGACTACGACAGCGCCATTGCGGCCTATTTGGAGCGACAATTCGAGGGACAGGCAGAAGCTGCGTTGCCGCCCCGTCTTGAGCTATCACTGCCACTGCTGCAGACAATGCGTTACGGCGAGAATCCCCACCAAAATGCTGCGTTCTACGCAGCCGAGGGCGGTGGCCCGTTGGGCGGTGTGCTGCTCCGAGGCAAGCCGCTCAGCTATAATAATGTGCTTGATCTGGATGCGGCCTGGCGCGCCGCTTGCAGCTTCGATGCTCCGACGGTGGTGATCGTCAAGCATCTCTCCCCGTGCGGCATTGCCTCGGCAGAGCAGCTGCCGCAGGCTTTCCGTGCTGCTTTGGCCAGCGATCCGGTGAGCGCCTTCGGTGGGGTGATCGCGGTCAACCGTCCGTTCGATCTGGATACCGCAGCGGCTCTTGGAGACCTGTTTGTGGAAGCAATCGCCGCGCCATCTTTCGCCCCGGCAGCGTGTGAGCATCTCGCTGCCCACAAGCCCAACTGTCGACTGCTCCAAATCGCCCAGGTCGTGCTGGAACAGTGGGAATTGCGCTCCGTGGCAGGCGGCGTCCTGGTGCAGTCAGTGGATCATGGTGATCCACCCGGCACCGTTTGGCGCACGGTGACACGACGGGCTCCGGACGAACGCGAGATGGAAGCGTTGCGGATGGCATGGAAAGTATGTCAACACGTCAAGAGCAATGCCATTGTCCTAGTACGCGACAACGCCACCGTTGGCATCGGCGGAGGATTGCCCAGCCGAGTGGATGCCGCACGGTTAGCAGTCGCCAAGGCGGGTGAGCGTGCACGTGGCGCCGTGATGGCTTCGGATGCCTTCTTCCCGTTCCCAGATGGTGTGGAGGTCGCTGCGCAGGCGGGTGTGACCGCTATCATCCAGCCCGGTGGCTCGGTGCGTGATGAAGAAGTCATCGCCACCGCAGACCAGTTGGGCATCGCGATGGTGTTCACCGGGGTGCGTCACTTCCGCCATTAGACACCAGTTATCAAGCCCAATTGTAAGCCAAGAAATCGCCGATGGACCATACTATACGCGGAATCCTGTTCGACCTAGGTGGCACCTTGATGACCTTCACCGGTGACTGGGATGAGGTTCAGCGGCGCGGTGCCGTCCAGATGGCCGCTTTTTTCAGACAGCACCGCATAGCGATTGACGAGGAGCAACTGGTGCACACCTTCCTGGCAGAGCGACAGGCTGGCTTTGCGCGCGCCGGGGAGACGCAGCGTGAAGTCTCGGGTGCGGAGTGCCTGCGGATAGCGCTGCAACGGATAGCCGCTCCATCGGCTGCGTTCGATCTGATCCCTGAAGCACTGCGCGTCTACTTTGCGCCTGAGGAAACCGCTTGGCATGCTTATCCCGATGCGAAGGACACTTTACGCCGGCTGGCTGCTATCCGCACGTCTGATGGAAGGCCTGCTTATCGGATGGGCGTGCTCTCCAACGCCACCGACGATGCCATCATTCAGCGGTTGGTCAACCGCCTGGGGCTGCGTCCCTGGCTTTCACCGGTTTGGACTTCCGCGGCTTTAGGTCTGCGCAAGCCACGGCGCGAAGTCTTCGAGACGCTGCTGAAACGTTGGAATCTGCCGCCCGAATCGGTGGTGATGGTGGGTGACCGACTGGAGATCGACATCTTGGGTGCCCAGCAGGTCGGCATGCACACCGTGCTCATCACGGCAGACGACGTGCCCAGCAATCAGCTGTACTGCGATGTCATAGTTCCGGATGCGACGATCCAGCGCATCAGTGAGCTGCCGGCGCTGCTTGCAGATTGGTCCAGGGGTGGCCCGCAAAACGCAAGATGAGCGAGACAAACAACGTTTCTCAACCGCTGAAAATCCTGTTGCTGGCTGCCGAGGTCGTCCCCTTTGTCAAGACGGGCGGCTTGGCCGATGTGACCGGTTCGCTGCCACCTGCCGTTCGTGCGTTGGGCCACGACATCCGGGTTGTTATGCCGCGTTACAGCCGGATCGACCCGCGCCGCTTTAATCTCACCCTGCTGCCGACGACCTTCGCAGTGCCGATTGACAATCGTACGGAACTCGGACAGCTGCATGAGAGCCGTCTGGCCCATGACGTGCCCATCTATTTCGTGGAAAATGCGCGTTACTTCGACCGCGAAGGCCTCTACATGTACCCCGACGACGCGGAACGCTTCATCTTCTTCTGTCGCGGCGCGCTGGAAGGCGTGCGTCAACTGGGCTGGCAGCCGGATGTGATCCATTGCCATGACTGGCAGACGGCGCTGGTGCCCAACTGGCTTAAGACCACCTATGCCCAGGATCCTTTCTTTGCTCGGACGGCCAGCGTATACACCATTCACAGCTTGGCGTTTCGGGGTGTCTTTGGCCGACGTGTGCTCGAGATCGCCGGCATCGCCGAGTATGAGTTCACCGCCAGTCCCGATGGCACACGCGACGGACAGGTAGTGGACTTCATGGCGCGCGGCATTACGTATGCCGATGTGATCAACACCGTCAGCCCCACTTATGCCCGCGAGATCCTCACCCCTGAATTCGGCGAGAGCCTGGATGGGCTATTGCGTCAGCGTCAAGACCGGTTGTTCGGCATCTTGAACGGACTGGACGTGGAGGACTATAACCCTGCCACCGATCCACACATAGCACGTCACTACACAGCGGAGACGCTGGAACAACGCGCGGAGAACAAAGCCGCCCTGCAGCGCTACGCCGGCCTGGAGGTGGTGCCTGACGTCCCCCTGCTCGGCGCTATCTCACGGCTGACAGACGATAAGGGCTTCGACCTGATCCAGGCGGCATTGGAACCGATGCTGCAACATCTACCCATCCAGTTCGTGCTGATGGGCACTGGTGAGGAGCGCTATCACCGTTTCTTTCTGGATCTGGCGCAGCGCCACCCCGGCCGCGTGGCCGTCTTCCTGACCTTTAATACTCCTCTCGCACGCCGCATCTATGCCGGGACGGATATTTTCCTGATGCCCTCGCGTTTTGAGCCGTGTGGCCTTGGGCAGATGATCGCGATGCGCTACGGCAGTGTGCCGCTGGTGCGCGCGGTGGGCGGTCTGGTGGATACAGTGCAAGATTACGACCCGGCCACTCAGACAGGCACCGGCTTCCTCTTCCGCGCTTATGACGCATGGGCGTTCTACGCCGCGGTCGTGCGCGCGGTGGAGACATATCGCTATGCCGACGTCTGGCGCAGACTGCAACAGCGCGGCATGCAGCAGGATTTCTCGTGGCAAGCTTCGGCGCGCGCTTATGTCGATCTCTACCGACTCGCCCGTGCCCTGCGCGCCCAGACGGAGGGGATGGTACCGCGCACCCCATAGCCTCGAGCCAGGTCAAGACCTATGGGCTCATCCGAGAATGCCATTGTCTCCCTGATCATCCCGTCCTTCGCTCAGAAAGCATCACGATTGGGAAAGATTTCCTATTGGATTGGATTGCGTTCCGTAGTATGATGGTGTGCAGAATATAATCACTCTGTGACAATCTTCTCAACAAGGGCATTGGGTTGGAGCATAGAGCGATCGAGAACGGCCGTCCAGGTCAGATCGTGAGGAAATGGCACCTCTGGCTGCTCGCGCTGACATTTGTGCTGATCCTGCTGTTGGGATGGTTCACCACCAATTGGTACGCCGCTCAAACGGAAAAGCGCATGCGCGAGCAGTTGCTCTATCAGGTACATCAGGTTGCGGCGACCATTGATCCAGATTTGGTCAAATCGCTCACTTTCACGGCTGCAGACAAGGGCACGCCCGCCTTCGAGCGCCTGCGTGCCCAACTGATCGCCTACAGTCGCTATGTGGGACAGCGCAGCATTTACACGATGGCGCTGCGCGACGGTCACATCGTCTTCGGGCCGGAAAGTCTCGCCGAAGATGATCCCTGGGCATCACCGCCCGGAACGGTTTATGAGCAACCCTCGCCCGAGGATTTCGCCGTACTCCACTCGGGTAAACCGGCCACTATGGGTCCGCACCAAGACGAATATGGCACCTTCTTCTCCGCTCAAGCCCCAGTGTTCGACCCACAAAGTGGTCACGTGCTGATGGCGGTCGGCATGGACGTGGACGCTACCGAATGGAATGTGCGCATAGAACGCAGCCGTCTATTGCCTAACCTGGTCACCTTGTCTCCTCTTTTGATTTTCCCGGTGATCTTGGCGCTGTTGCAGTGGCACGAAAAGCGCGTCACGCGCCGACTCGTGGGCTGGCCGCGCTACGGAGGCGTCGCCCTTGCTGTCACATTCGGACTGGTGTTGACCGGTTTCGGCGTGTTGCATATCGCGGAAGGTGAGCGCTATCAACGCTGGCTGGTATTTCAGCGCCTGGCCGAATCGCGCACGGCTCTGTTACGCGATCACCTGTTCAGTTTGCGCAGGACTTTAGCCACTACCGCACGCTTTCATCAGGGAAGTGAGCAGGTAACGCGCCAGGAGTTTCATACCTTCACTGTCCCTCTGATAGTGAGTTCCGGAGTGCAGGCAATCGGGTGGGTACCGCGTGTGCCTTCCATTGAGAAAAGTGTGTACGAAACAAGGGCTCAGCGAGATGGGCTGGAACATTTTTCCATATTCCAGCGTGCCACGCATGAGACCGCGTGGCACGGATCAGATCGAACGGAATACTATTATCCTATTTATTACATCGAACCGCTGGCCACAAACCGGGATGTGCTGGGGCTCGACCTGGGGGCGGATCCTGTCCAGCGCGCTGCACTGGAGACAGCAATGCGCACAGGGCTGGTCACCGCTACGGATCCCCTGGTGACCGTGCAAGGCAGGCTGTGGCAGAAAGCCATAGTGGTCTACCAACCGATCCTAGAAGACGCGGAGGAAGATCGATCAATCGAGAAACGGGTGCCGGGGTTCATCATAGGGGTGATGAACTTACAATCTATGTTGGACCAGCTCCTATCGCGTTATGTGTCCCCTGAGCAGGATGTGCGGATTGGCCTGGTGGATCTGGCATCCTCGCCCGAGCCGTTGCTATTGGCAGCGTATCCGGGCAACGCCGTTGAGCTGTGCCGTGTCGAGGCCGATTGGTTTTCCTCTCAAGCACCGGCAATGGTCACCGTCCACCCCGTTTTTGTCTTTGGGCGTGCCTGGGCGATCATTGCCTGTCCGGGAGAGGGGTTCTACAGTGCTTATCCTCTGCGGGCGGGATGGCTGGTCGGATTGGCTGGTCTTCTGCTGACTGGTATCGGCAGCGCATTTGTGGCCGCTCAGCTGCGCCAAAAGGCGATGCTCGAGGAGCAAGTGCGCGAGCGTACCGCGGTTCTGCAAGAGACCGAGGAGCGTTTCCGTACCCTGGTGCAACAAGTGCCGGCAGTGGTGTATCTCAGCCTGCTGGACGAGTTGGGCACGACGCTCTACATCAGCCCCCAGCTGACCACGCTGTTGGGATACACGCCGGAGGAATGGATCGCTCAGCCCGACCTTTGGCAGCGTTGCCTGCATCCTGACGATCGCGCACGCGTCCTTGCAGCATACGAGACAATGCGCACCAGCGGCGGTCCGATGAATTGCGAATATCGCACAATTGCGCGCGATGGGCGTGTCGTGTGGGTGCACGAAGTTGCTCATATCCTGAGTGCACGGGCAGGCGAGCCTCCTCTTCACCAGGGTATCCTGATTGACATCACCGAGCAGAAGCATGCGGAAGAGGAACGGCTGGAGCTCGAGCGGCGCCTGTTGCGTGCTCAGAAGATGGAGAGTCTGGGGGTGTTGGCAGGCGGTGTCGCCCATGACTTCAACAACTTATTGACCGCCATACAAGGCCACCTGGAGATGGCGCAACAACAGATCAGCAACGCAACAAGCGTGCGTTGGCACCTCGATGTTGCACTCCAGGTGGTGGGGCGCGCCACCGATCTCACGCGTCAGATGTTGGCCTATGCCGGCAAAGGGCAGTTTATTGTCCAAGAGGTTGACCTCAACGCGCTGATCGAGCAAAATCGCGCGATGTTCAGCGCTGCTTTGTCGCGTTCTATCACCTTCGACCTGCAATTGGCGGCACAGCTTCCACCCGTCCGCGCCGATGTCGGCCAGCTGCAGCAGGTTATCATGAACCTGATCACCAATGCCTCCGAAGCGATCGGCGATCGACATGGGGTGATCACATTGCGAACGGGAGTGCAGATCTGCGATGCAGCGTATCTGCAGCGCAGCGGTCTGGAGGAAAAACCGCCCGCAGGTCCTTATGTTTTCATCGAGGTGAGCGACACGGGCTGTGGCATGGATGAACGCACCCGAGAGCGCATATTCGAGCCCTTCTTCACCACCAAATTCACTGGACGCGGATTGGGCATGGCAGCGGTGCAAGGTATCGTACGCGCTCTTCAGGGTGCCATCATGGTAGACAGTCAGCCGGGGCATGGCACCACGATTCGCATCTTATTACCGGTCGCACAACCCTCCGATTTCTCTGTCCCTGCTCCTGCGGTTCCTGTCGCTCTGCCAGAAGCACGAGAAAAGACCGTTACAACAGGCACCATTTTGGTGATCGACGATGAGGACATGGTGTGTGAGCTGGTGGCGGACGCATTACGCCTAATGGGGCTTCAAGCCCTCACAGCAAGTGACGGAGAGGAGGGAGTCCGTCTGTTTCAGGAACATGCCACCGAGATTGCCTGCGTCATCCTCGATCTGACCATGCCATGCCAGGATGGCGCAAACACCTACCACGCATTACGTGCGGTTCGACCCGATATCCCGATTATCCTCACCAGCGGCTACAGCTTACAGGAGGTGCTCCAGCGTTTGGAAGGGCAGAAGCCGGATGGATTCCTGCACAAACCTTATCCCCTGGAGGAGCTGCGTCGGGCTGTGGAAAGTGTGATAGGACGTGCCAATTGACAGGGAAGAGGCATCCATGATCCCAGTTACGGCACAGCTCAGCTTAAATGAGGAGGAGCTGGAGTGGGATTTCATCCGTGCTTCCGGCCCGGGCGGTCAGAATGTCAACAAGGTATCCAGCGCGGTGCAGTTGCGTTTCGACGTGCGTCGCAGCGCTTCTTTGCCGGAAGAGGTCAAAGAACGACTGATGCACCTGGCCGGAAGACGCATAACGCAGGCGGGTGTGCTGGTGATCGACGCACGGCGTTACCGCAACCAGGAAGCAAACCGCCAGGACGCCCTCCAACGCCTCATAGCATTGATTCGCAAGGCCGGTGCACAGCCTAAAAAACGCAAAGCGACCCATCCCAGCGCCGCTGCCCGGGCAGCACGCCGCGAAGAGAAACGCCGTCGCGCCTTGATCAAACGCTATCGTCGGCCACCAACAGAGTGGGATTAGCATCCAGAGAGGACGCAAAATCCCATTTTCTCCTGGCGGAGCTCCGCGGCCAGGGTTTTGGATAACCTATGGATGATACAAAGGGACGGCGGTGACAATTACTTCGGCCGGCTTGCCCAGCTGATGATGAAGAGCACCAGGAGGATGACGGAGATAACCGCGAAGACGATGTTGCCGACAAGTGGGCCGCTGCCGATGATCGCCGACACGATGAAGACGATGGTCTGCAATGCCAAGTAGGCGATCTCGCCCCGCACGACGTACTCCACCGGCTCCCAACGGCTAGCGAACATGCCGCACAGCGAAGTGCCTGCGCCAAGGCCGAGGAGTATCGCGCCAAAGGCACGAATCACTGGCACCAAGTCCGGAGTCTCGGGATAGCCAAACCACCCTCCGAACACGGCCGGTATGAACAGCAGCAGCACGCCGATGACGAGTGCGACGACGAAGTGGATGACAAAGGTCACGCGGGCAATACCGGGAAACGCAGAAGCACTC
This sequence comes from Ardenticatenia bacterium, assembly GCA_003130875.1. GTDB lineage: Bacteria > Chloroflexota > Anaerolineae > 4572-78 > NAK82 > NAK82. The sequence goes on along the minus strand of QEXY01000047.1, from coordinate 39,179 downwards.
CGTGTCTCGCTCATCTGATCCTCTCCTTTCTCGCACTCTCAAATCACCCAATAGGTGACTTGCAATGTTGGATCAACTCGCGACCTACAAGTTGCTCCACTTATGTCTGCGATTTCCTGGTTATTCTATAGTTTATAACACCGTGTGATTAGAAAGGATGCACAACTATTCTAGAAAACTTCTCAGAAACCGCACAGCCCATCACAGGAGCAGCCGACGTGGGCGATATTGGAGAGCTTCCGCGATATGGACCGTCTGGACTTCCTCGCTGCCGGCCAGATCGGCGATGGTGCGCGCCACTTTGAGGACGCGATGGTAAGCACGCGCGCTGAGCTGCAGTTGGGCCACCGCCGCTTTGAGCAGCTGATTGCTGGTTTCGTCGATGCGACAAAACATACGCACCTCGGCAGGCCCCATATCGGCATTGCACTGCGGCATTGCACTGCGTCGCTCGTGTTGTGCCGCGTCGGCAGATTGGCGCTCGCACTGCAGGCGTTCGAAGCGCTCGCGCTGGCGTTGGCGCGCCGCCTCCACACGCGCTCGCACCGCGCTGGACGGTTCCCCAAGTCGGTCACTGCTGAGCTTGTCGTAATGCAAGCGCGGCACCTCCACGTAAATGTCAATACGGTCCAACAACGGTCCGGAGATACGCTTCTGGTACTTGGCAATCATGCCGGGCGAACAGGTGCATTCCTTTTCGGGGTCGCCATAATAGCCGCAGGGACACGGGTTCATCGCCGCAATCAGGGTGAAGTTCGCTGGATAGGTCAGCGAGCCCGAAGAACGGCTGATCGAGACCACCCGATCCTCCAGCGGTTGACGCAGCATCTCGAGCAGCCGTGGGCCGAACTCGGGCAGCTCATCCAGGAATAGGACGCCGCGATGAGCCAGGCTGATCTCGCCCGGGCGCGGCCAGTGGCCGCCGCCGATCAGCCCGGCATAGCTGATGGTGTGATGCGGCGCGCGGAAAGGGCGATGGCGGATCAGCGGCTCTCCGCGTGGCAGGGCATCCGCCACAGAATAGATGCGGGTGATGTCGAGCGCTTCCTCCAAAGTCAACCGTGGCAAGATGCCCGGCATGGCACGTGCCAGCAACGTCTTGCCCGTTCCGGGCGGACCGACCATCATCACATTATGCCCACCTGCAGCCGCCACCTCCAACGCCCGTTTGACGTGTTCCTGCCCCTTGATTTCGGCCAGATCGGTCACGTAGGGCGCTTCATCGCTCTGGTCAAACCAAGAGGACTGGCGTTCGTATGGCTGAAGGCGCGCATGGCCGGTTAAGTGATCCACCAACGCGAGCAAGCTCGAGACCGGATAGACGGTCAAGCCCTCCACCAGGCTGGCTTCGGCGGCATCATCGGCCGGCACGTAGAGGGTGGTGAGACCTTGTTCGCGCGCCGAGGCAGCCATGGGGAGTACGCTGCTCACATGGCGCACCGTCCCGTCCAGAGAGAGCTCACCCACCACGATGGCGCCCTCTACATCCGCCACGATCTGTTCCGAAGCGATCAACACTCCCAGGGCAATGGGCAAGTCGTAGGCAGGCCCCTCTTTGCGCAGGTCGGCAGGCGCCAGATTCACCGTCACGTGTGTGTTGGGATAGTAGAAGCCACTGTTGCGCACAGCCGAACGCACACGTTCCTTGCTTTCATTCACCGCAGCGTCAGGCAGTCCAACAATCGTGGTGTTGGGCAGCCCACGGGCAATATCGACTTCGACCTGGATCAGCGCGCCATCCAACCCCACCACGGCGCAGGAGGTGACTTTGGCAAGCATCGAGGAACTCCTTCATCAACACGGAAGACTGCAAGGCACCACGTAAGCCCCTTCATCCTTTGTCTGCCAGTGTCGCGATTATACCATAGGAGCCAGAGCAGCGGCATATTCGCAGACAATGTGATCACAAGAAAAACGAAATGCACCCACCTCTGCATCAGACCTTGACACCTGACCAAGCGGGGCTATGATGAAAGTTAAATCCGATGCTTCCATCTCTCGGTGAACCCGGCATCCGTCGGGAGAAGGAGAAGGCAATATGAAGCGCTGTCTCGATTTCATCCGGTGCAACCGGCACTTCAGGGTGATCGTGATCATCATAGGACTCATCCTGGCTCTGTGTCCGCCCGCCGTGCAAGGTCGGACAGAAATGGCTCAATGGACAGTACTGCTCTACTACGCCGCCGACAACAATCTGGAAGCGTTTATCATGCGCGAGTTGAACCGCCTGGAACTGATCGGCTCAACTTCGGAGGTCCACTTCATCGCGCTGGTGGACCGCAATCCCTATTATTGGACGGGCAGTGATAACTGGAGCGACACACGTTTGTTGCACATCGAAAAGGATCCCAACCTCTTCACCATCACCTCGCCGGTCGTGCGCAAGCTGGGCGAGCTAAACACAGGCTCTGCTGAGACGCTCGAGCGTTTCATCGCGTGGGGCATCACCACCTATCCCGCCCAAAACTATGCCCTGGTCATTTCCGACCACGGCGGCGGTTGGCAAGGCGCCGCATCGGATGAGACGTCCGCAGGCCAGATGATCAGCCCGGCCGGGCTGGCGCAAGCTCTGGAACAGGGACTGCGCACCGCCGGGATAGACCGCCTCGACCTGCTGGTCTTCGACGCCTGTCTAATGGCCCAGCTGGAAGTGTGGGCATTGTTATCACCGTATGCGCGCTACGGAATCGCCTCCGAAGAGATCACCTACGGCTTAAAGGGGTTCGACCGCGCGATGCGGGATCTGGTGGAGGACCCTACGATGGACGCAGCGGAACTGGGTGCGCGCATCGTGCAGTATTTCGAAGAGAACTACGCGGGAGATGAAACCGGCAATACTTTGACGATGTCCCAGGTCGACCTGGAACAGGTGCCCGTCGTACAACGGGCAGTCGATCATCTCGCTGGCATGTTAAGCGCTGCAGCGGATGAGCCGGAAACCATCCTCGCCGTCGCGCGTGGCTTGGCTCATGCCCCTTCCTTTGCCGATACAGATCGCGCATTCTTCGGGATGATCGACCTGCGCAGCTTCCTGCTGATCGTTGAGAAGCTGAGCACGAATGCCCAGATCACCCAGACAACCCGACAAGCACGCGCCACATTGGAACGTGCTGTGCTGACACGCTATGCCGGTCAAGACATTCCCTCCGTAGGGGGGCTCTCCTTCTTTTTCCCCGCCTTGTCCCGACTGGTCACCCTCTACACCGAGGGATACCAGGATGTGCTGGATCCCATGCCGGGGGCGAGGCAAAGTCCGTGGATTCAATTTCTCCGCCTCTACCCCCAAGCGCTCGAGCGCGTCGTAGAGCTGCCAACGGTTGCGCCGCTCAAGCTAGACCGTGAGAGCCTCTCGCAAGGAGAGCGGGCAGAGGTCACCACTACTGTGGGAGGGATCGGCTTGCGCGAGGTGGAGCTGGTGGTCGGCCGGGTCGAAGGTGACTTGTTGATCATCGTCGATTCGAACCGCTTAATATCGCGTCAACAGGAAATCGAGGAAGGGCTGATGGTGCCGGTGTGGGATGCCCAGCGCAATCCGATACAGGCGCGGTGGGACGGCAGCGGTTGGGCGCTCAGCAATGGCGAACGCAGCGTACGCGTCTCGCTCTATGCGACGGCGCCTGGCAGCGATATCTTCGCCGTGCCGGGCTACTTCCGCAGCGCGCTCAGCGGCAGCGAACTGGAGGGCGAGATTCAGTACCGTGTGGACCTGGAAAGCGGCACCACGACCTATGTCGGAGCATTCACCCGTCAGAAGAACGGATTGCTTGGTCCTTACTTCTTCGAGGAGGGAGATCGCTTCACGGCGAAACGCCAGGTGATCTACCTGACAGACGGCAGTGTGCGGAACATGCCAGGTGGCGCGCTGGTGATCGGGGAAACGCCTCCCCAGCTGGTGAGCGCACCTGTGCCAGCCGGCCTCTATCAATTCGGCATCCGCGCTGTGAACCTGGCAGACGACGGCGCGATGGAGCTGGCTGAATTGCGTGTCGAGACAGAGGACATGCAGCCACAGCCCTATCGCAGCCGCTCGCTTTCGTTCTCCACGCTCCAGCCGACAGGATGGTTGGTCGAAGAAACAGTGGGGACGGTGACCTTTACCCTAGACGACCTGTCGGCAGTGAAGGCACAAGTTGGGGTGATCCCGCTGTCGCGGCTGAGTGTCGTCGGACGTCAGCCTCTCGAACAAATCCTGCCGGCACTGCTCGACATCTTGTCCGCCGATGAAGAGGTCAGCGATGTGCAACCTGGCCCAGTGCACGAAGCGACTCTGGCTGGCCAGGGAGCACAGCGCATCGATTACACATATCAACGAATCGATCGAGGTCAGATTTCCGGCTCGCTGACAGCATTTATCGATTCAACCCGCGAGCAGCTGTTTGTCTTCATCGCCGAGGCGCCTACCCGCACACTGGCTGAAGAGCAAGCAGCGCTTGACCTGATACGGGACAATCTCCAACTCCTGCCCTCGATCTCCTTGAACCGCGTATACCGCAATCAGGCGATGGGTTTTAGCTTGTCCTACAATGACTATTGGCAAGTAATCGAGCAACCGGCCAGTGGGGACGTCTTCTTCCACACCCCGGCTGGCGATGCAGCGTTGCGCATCCAACAGCGCCTGGGCAAACGACAACCCACTCCTCAGGACAACGACGCCCAACTGTTTATCTATGTGGAAGACTGGTTGCGACAGCAGCCGAATCTGAACGCCACACGACCGAAAGATGTGCAGTTGAGCAGCTTGCCCGGCAGAGAGCTTACCTACTCCTTCCAGGATGAGGAAGGCGTGACGTTCGAGGGCAGTGTAGCGGTTGTCACGACGCGCGATGGGCGCGTCTATATCCTGAACAGCGAGTTGGACACCTCTTCGCCGGAACGCGACCTGCTCCAGAGCGACCTGCAGACGATGTTGACCAGCTTCACCATCGTGGCGCCCGATGCCAGCCCAGTGCCGTTGCCTGGAGAGGGGTGGCGCATCTATGAGAACCCTGAACTGCATTTCGGCGTGGCGTACCTTGATATCTTCGAGGTCACCGAGGACTTCAGCGATCCCGAGTTTCGCATCGTGAAGTTCTCGTACCAGGATCTGGTGAACGTCGAGATCGCTGTGGTGCCACTCCCATCCGACGTCCCGCCGGGTCTCAGCGTGGCCGACCGATTGGTGCGGCAGCGCCTTGAACAACTCCAGGAGATATATCCGGATATGCAAATTGGCACCATCGCGGATATGGAGCTGGGCGGCATCCCGGCCCGTGGGGCCAGCTATGGGTGGTACAAGGCGACGCTCGCCACGCCGGGCGGACAAGGGGAAATGGAAGGGAGTGTGCTCGCCGCCCCTACCCCTTATGGTTTTGCGTATGTGGTTAATGTCTTTCTGCCCACCCAGCTCACCAGGGACTCGCCGGTCGACGCTGGCGTAGTGCCCTACTTGCTGGGCACCTTTACCCCGCTGCTGGAGGGCCTGCAACCGGTCGGGCAGATCGACGCAACGGGCCAATTGCTGCGCTTCTATCTGAACGCTCGACTGGGCGTGCGGATGGCCGTGCCGCGTATCTGGCGGCTCTTCGAGGAGAACGATCGAGTCGTGTGGATAGGAACCGACGCGCTCGGACGCCCCATGCCCAGCTATCAGCTCGAAATCGTCCGGTTGGGACAGGAGGCAGCTTTATCGCAGGACGAAATGGACCTTGCCCTGGGACAGCTGATCGAACAGGCGCAAGCGATGGAAGAGAGAGTCTTGCGTCCCTTGAGAGACATCGGAGAGCCAACGGACGCCCAACTGGCTGGGCTGCAGGGGCGCAGCGCCACCTTCTTGGCCGTATATCGTGGCAATGAGCTGGTTCATGCGCGCTATGTGATCCTGCAAGACGGCGCGGGCACCGTTTACCTGGTGGACACCCTCATTCCAGTAACCCTTCCTCAGACGCAGAAGGAGACCATCGGTCGGGTGCTTGACAGTCTGGAGCTGGGAATGGAATAAATCTCGCCTTGGAACACACCGCGCCCTCACAGGCGTATTCCAATCAGGGGGCGGATTGGAGCGGCAGTCTGCGGAAAATTCTTTCACCGCCGGAAGCGCAGGAGTTTTCCATATTCTCTCCGCGTTCGCAGTGTGTCCCGGGACATCCCAGAACTTTCTCAACACTTCCCACGCTATCTGGTTGACCCTCGGCGCATGCTGTGTTACAATGACTTCGACACGGGTGCGCCCCGTATACCTAAGCGCAAATCAACACGCACAAGGATGTCCCGCGCAAAGCTCATCCTGCATGCTGCGGTCTGTCTTTGTTCCCTGCCACATCCTTTCACACGAGGTGCTACAATGTCCAAAGATCTCGAGCAACTATGTGTCAACACGATCCGCTTCCTGGCCGTCGATGGGGTGCAGAAGGCAAAATCAGGTCACCCAGGCATGCCGATGGGCATGGCCGATGCCGCCTATGTGTTGTGGACACAATTCTTGCGGCACAACCCTGCCAACCCGAAATGGCCTAATCGCGATCGCTTCGTCCTGTCAGCTGGGCATGGTTCCATGCTGCTCTACAGCTTGCTCTACTTGACCGGCTACGATCTGCCGCTCGAAGAGCTGATGCGCTTCCGCCAGTGGGGCAGCCGCACACCAGGCCACCCGGAATACGGCCTGGCGCCCGGCGTCGAGACAACCACCGGCCCGCTGGGGCAGGGATTTGCCACCGGCGTCGGCATGGCGATTGCGGAGCGTTTTCTGGCAGCTACCTTCAACCGTCCCGGTTACAATCTGGTGGATCACTACATTTACGCCATCGTCAGCGACGGCGACCTCATGGAAGGCATCAGCCACGAAGCCGCTTCGCTCGCCGGTCACCTCAAGCTGGGCAAGATCATCTACCTCTACGATGACAACCACATTTCGATCGATGGCCCCACCGAAATCACCTTCACCGAGGATCGCGCGGCGCGCTTCGCCGCCTACAATTGGCATGTGCAACAGGTGGATGGCCACGACCGCGCCGCTGTGGCGGCGGCCATCCGGGCTGCGCAGGCGGAGACGGAACGCCCGTCGTTGATCTGTTGCCGCACGCACATCGGCTACGGCAGCCCCAACCGCCAGGACACCGCCAAAGCGCACGGTGAGCCGCTGGGCGAGGAAGAAGTGATCCTGACCAAGCGCAACCTGGGTTGGCCGGAGGACAAAACCTTCTACGTGCCTGAAGAGGCGCTCCAGGTCTTCCGCCAGGCGGTGCCGCATGGCCAGCAACTGGAGGGCGAATGGCACCAGATGTTCCAGCGCTATGCCCAAGAGTATCCCGAGCTGGCCGAGCTATGGCAGCGCGTCTGGTCGCGCGACATAACGCTGGATTGGGAGAAGGTGTTGCCCGTCTTCGCACCGTCCGCCGGCGGTGAGGCGACGCGCGTCGCCTCGGGCATGGTGCTCAACGCGCTGGCGCCGGTGCTGCCGACGCTCATCGGCGGCTCGGCCGATCTGACCCCATCCAACAACACCGAGCTGAAGGGCATCCCATGGATGGAGCCGGGCAACTATGCCGGTCGCAACATCCATTTTGGCGTGCGCGAACATGCTATGGGCGCCATCCTCAACGGCATGGCCTTGCACGGCGGTGTCATCCCCTATGGCGGCACGTTCCTGGTCTTCTCCGACTATATGCGACCTGCCATTCGTCTGGCGGCGATGATGGAGCTGCCCGTCATCTACGTTTTCACGCATGACAGCATCGGCCTGGGTGAGGACGGACCAACCCATCAGCCGGTCGAGCATTTGCCCTCGCTGCGCGCCATCCCCAACCTGGTGGTCATCCGGCCGGCGGATGCCAACGAGACCAGTGAGGCGTGGCGTGTGGCATTGGAGCGGCGCGAAGGCCCCACCGCCCTGTTGTTGACACGCCAGAAAATTCCTATCTTCGACCGCACGATGCTGGCGCCGGCAAGCGGTCTGCGCCGTGGTGCTTATGTGCTGGCCGACAGCGCGGGGCAACCGGACATCATCCTGATTGCCAGCGGCTCCGAAGTTGCACTGGCACTGGGCGCGCGGGAATCCCTGGCACAGCATGGTGTGCAGGCACGCGTCGTCAGCATGCCCAGCTGGGAGCTCTTCGAGACGCAACCGCCCGAGTATCGTGCTCAGGTGTTGCCACAGCAGGTGACCAAGCGTCTGGCCGTGGAAGCAGCCATCCCACTGGGCTGGGAGCGCTACGTGGGCAACAATGGAGCTGTCATCGGGATGGAGCGCTTCGGCGCCTCGGCGCCCTATCAGGTGTTGCTGGAGAAGTTCGGCTTCACCGTTGAGAACGTGACCCAACGAGCACTCCAGCTGCTCGGCAAGGCATAGGCGGCATTGTGCAGAGCCATGAACCTCAAGCAGCAAGCGGCTGTCTATGCGGTGGACATGGTGGAAGACGGCATGGTGCTCGGGTTGGGCACCGGCTCGACCTTCGCCTATGCTCTGGAAGAGCTGGGGGCGCGCGTTGCCTCGGGTCGGCTGCGATCCATTGTAGGGGTGCCCACTTCAGAAGCGACCGCTCACCGGGCGCGCGAGCTGGGCATCCCGCTGACTACCCTGGCAGAGCACCCTGAGCTGGACATGGTCATCGACGGCGCAGATGAGGTAGACCCCCAGCTCGACCTTATCAAGGGGCTGGGGGGCGCTCTCCTGCGCGAGAAGATCGTCGCCATTGCCGCCAGGCGCTTTGTCGCCATCGTGGACGAGTCCAAGCTGGTGAATCGGCTGGGTACGCGCGGCCCCCTGCCGGTCGAGGTGGTGCCGTTCGCTTGGGAGATGCATGCGCGCTGGCTGAGCACGCTGGGCTGCCGCGCCGAATTGCGCCGCAACTTCGACGGCTCGCCCTATGTCACCGACAACCACAACTTCATCGTCCATTGCACCTTCCCGCAGGGAATCGCTGACCCATATGCCCTGGATCAGGTGCTGCACACACGGCCCGGCATTGTCGAGCACGGTCTCTTCCTGGGCATTGCCAGCGAAGTGGTGGTGGCGGGCGTGGAAGGCGTGCGCATTCTGAAACGCACAACGTGAAGCGGTTATGGAGCTTTTTCTCATCCGTCACGCTCAATCCACCAACAACATCCTCGACGATGAGCGACTGCGCACCATGGATCCGCTGCTGACCGAGCTGGGGGTGCGCCAGGCAGAATTGCTGGCCGAACATCTGGCGCGCATCTTGCCGTTGCATGATGGAAGACCGACCCGACTATACTGCAGTGCCATGTGGCGCGCATTGCATACTGCCAGCATTATCGCGCGCGCGACCGGATTGAAGCCTGAGGTATGGGTGGACATTCACGAACACGGTGGCATCTACATGGACTATGGGGAGGACGGTGGTGTGGTAGGCTATCCGGGCAAGACGCGCTCGGAAATCCTGACTGCCTTTCCCGATGTCATCCTGCCGCCCGAGGTGACGGAGGAGGGTTGGTGGCATGGCGGCCGCGAGGAATTGGAGGCGTGTTACATGCGCGCGGCGCGTGTGGCGGCGGCACTGCGCGCCCGTCTCCCCAGTGAGGAGCGCATTTTGATGGTCTCCCATGGAGGCTTTCTGAGCTCCTTTCTGAAGATGCTTTTCGAGCAAGAAGTGGAGTGGCCCATCTTCTACCATCATGCCAACACGGCGGTCACTTATCTGACCTTCAGCGCAGAAGGGCACCTGGATGTGTGTTACCTCAATCGGGTAGACCATCTGCCGCCGGAGATGGTTTCGTGAAAGAGATTGAGCCCCTGCTCGCGGTCTCTTATGAACAGGTTTTCGGAGCGTAAGGGCATATGATCGCGCCTCCTCTGTCTCCCTGCGCCTGTGTGGCACATCACAAGATTCATACATCCGTGCCGCGCGCGTCAGCAAGCGGCCCAAACCGCTCCCCCACGGTGCGGCGGCACATACAACGCCAGGCGTCGTCCCAGACCCGTCGCTTGATGGGCCGGCACCACCGGCTGTTTCACTCCGCCGGCGTGCGACGTGGTGCAGTTTGCGGGCGGCGCGAGCGGTCTTGCAGCCCTGCCGCTCCCCCAGCCTGATAGCGCGCCACCCGTTTGCGCACCACCGGATGCGCGGTGCACCACGTTCACGTTCGCGCCGTGGCGCGGATGCTGCCCAACTTGTGGTACGGATGCACCAACTGTTTCCTTGCCTTCATCGAGTGCATCGCGTATCTCTCCCGATAATCCCGTTCGGCCATACGGTACTCCGCCTGGCGTAGGTGTTGCCACAACCCGTGGATGCGAGGAGTGCCGCCCTTTGTCAAAATCCTCTCGATCACCGGGTAACGATCTCTTGGCGCAAGTACTACGTTTCCTTGACTGACGGTCTTGGTCTAGATATAATCAGTTTGGTCATTCGAGAAGCTCTGGATGATAAGGCGGAGAGTTATGAGCCGAAAGGTGGGCTCCGCCCAGAAATGGTTATATCCGGGCTTGGGGGTCAAACGCTGGCTTGCATTGTTGCTGATTGGGATAGCGTTCCTGAGCTTGGGGATTGCATATCTTTTACACGACCTGTACATTTCTGGGTGGATTTCGCGGTCCACATGGCAGATGCTCACCCTGACATTCTTGCCCGGCTGGGCGCGCTCGCTAGGGGGTGTCCTTGTTGGTCTGAGCCTAGCAGCAATTGCCATTTACCGATTTAATCATGCCTTGTTGGGCGCCTTTGTGCCCCCGGGCAGCGTCAGCGTGGTGGATACGCTCTATCGCCACCGTCTCAGACAACGCGGTGCCAAGGTGGTGGCAATCGGGGGTGGCAATGGGCTTAACACGCTCCTGCGCGGTCTGAAACATTACACAGATAACATTACCGCTATTGTCACCGTGGCGGATGATGGTGGCAGCTCCGGAAGGCTGCGCCGCGAGCTCGGAGTACTGCCGCCAGGCGATTTCCGTAACTGTATCACAGCATTGGCCGACGACGAGGCATTGATCACCCAACTCTTCCAATATCGTTTCTCCTCCCGTTCTGGAGAGATCGATGACAGTGCACTCAATGGGCACAGCTTTGGCAACTTATTCATCACCGCGATGACAGGTGTCACAGGAAGCTTCGAGAAAGCCCTTATAGAGTCAGGACGCGTGCTTGCCATCCGGGGACAGATTGTCCCTTCAACCCTGGAAGATGTAACCTTATGCGCCGAACTGGTTGATGACACGTCTGGCAACTGGGTCGTGTCAGGGGAAAGCGCCATCCCAAAGGCACGTCGACCCATCGGACGCGTATACTTAGAACCGGATAATGTGCCCGCTTATCCTCCTGCGGTGCGTGCCATTCTCGAAGCAGACTTGATCGTGGCCGGTCCGGGCAGTTTATTCACCAGTGTGTTGCCTAACTTGTTGGTTGAAGATATCGTGAACGCGATCCGGGCCAGTACTGCGCTCAAAGTGTACATCTGCAACGTGGCAACCCAAGCGGGTGAAACAGATGAATTTGAAGTGGCAGACCATGTGGCAGCTTTGGAGCGACATACCGGGCCAGGGCTGTTCCCTTATGTGCTCGTGAACGACAATCTGGTGAACAATCCGCCGTCTGGCTGGAATTTTCAACAAGTGGTGCTGCGCAAACCATTAGAGGCAGGATACCGTGTCATTACAGCAGACGTCGTGGATGAACAACGTCCGTGGCGGCATCATCCTGAAAAGCTGGCCCGTGCGCTTATGAACTGGTATGGGAAGCAATCTCGCGAATCAGTTGGAACTGAATCAATTCCACATGAGCTTTAGCGGGTTGGAATAAAAACATCATACTATATGCAAGGAGAGTTTCACTATGGCTACCAAAGTAGGGATCAATGGATTCGGTCGCATTGGTCGTCAGGTGCTCAAAGCGATCCACGAATACTACCCGAATGACCTGGAGGTAGTGGCTGTCAACGACATCGGCGACTTGCCGACAATGGCCCATCTGTTCAAATATGACTCCAACTACGGTCGCTTCAACGGCACTGTGGAGGTGGTCGAAGGGGGCCTGCGCATCAATGGCAAGCTGGTCAAGGTACTTCAGGAGAAGGATCCAGCCAATTTGCCGTGGCGCGGCCTGGGCGTGGACATTGTGATCGAATCGACTGGCCTCTTCACCAAGCGCGAGGATGCCCAGAAGCACATCGATGCCGGTGCAAAGAAGGTGATCATCAGCGCTCCGGCCAAGGGTGAGGACAAGACGATTGTGATGGGTGTCAACGATCAAGAATACGATCCGGCGGCGCATCACATTCTTTCGAATGCGTCCTGCACCACGAACTGCTTGGCACCGGCCGCAAAGGTTGTGCACGAGAAATATGGGATTGTAAAGGCAATGATGACCACCGTGCACGCCTACACGAACGATCAACGCATTTTGGATTTGCCTCATAAAGATCTGCGCCGCGCACGTGCTGCCGCTCTGAGCATCATCCCGACCACCACAGGTGCTGCTAAGGCAGTCGCGTTGGTCATTCCTGACCTGAAAGGCAAATTTGACGGTTATGCCTTACGCGTCCCCACTCCCACGGTCTCTGTAGTGGACTTCACCGCTCTGGTGGAAAAAGAGGCGAACACAGAAGAACTGCGCCAGGCATTCCGCGATGCAGCCGCTGGCCCGCTCAAGGGTATCTTGGCCGCAATCGACGAGCCTTTGGTTTCCATCGACTTCAAAGGTGATCCACATTCCAGCCTGGTGGATTTGCCTTTCACTCAGGTGCTGGGTGGCCAGGGCAACATGGTGAAGGTAGTGGCCTGGTACGACAATGAGTGGGGATACTCCTGCCGCACCGCCGACCTGGCCAAGCTGGTCGCGAGCAAAATGTAGCCAGACACTCACCTTCAGGGAGTTTCCGTCTCGTCCTCCCTCTCCAACTATCCGTCTTGGAGAGGGAGGAGGGCGGATCCGCGAACCTCATAGGATAGGGGATGCCGATGAACAAGAAAACCATCCGTGATATCGATGTGAAGGACAAGCGCGTCCTGGTACGCGTGGACTTCAATGTTCCGCTGAAAAATGGGGTGGTCACCGATGATCGCCGCATTGTTGCCGCTTTGCCTACTATCCAGTATCTGCTTGATCACGGGGCAAAAGCGGTCATCCTGATGAGTCATCTGGGGCGGCCCAAAGGTGGTCCTTCGCCCGAATTTAGCATGAAACCAGTGTCGGCGCGACTCAGCGAGCTGCTCAAGCGCCCAGTGATCCAGCTGGACGACTGCGTAGGACCCGAGGTGGAGAAAGCGGTCGCATCCGCCCCGCCAGGATCGGTGATCATGCTGGAAAATACCCGTTTCCACGCTGGCGAGGAGAAAAATGACCTGGAGCTGGCCCAGGGAATGGCCCATCTGGCGGACATTTACGTGAACGACGCCTTCGGTTCAGCCCACCGTGCTCATTCAAGCACCGAGGGCGTGGCCCGCTTCCTGCCAGCGGTCGCTGGGTTTTTAATGGAGAAGGAACTCAACTATCTGGGCAAGGCATTGGCCTCCCCAGAGCGTCCGTTTGTGGCCATTATGGGGGGTGCCAAGATCTCTGATAAAATCGCCGTGATTCGCAATCTCTTGAGCAAGGTGGATACGCTGCTCATCGGCGGTGGAATGGCCAACACCTTTTTCAAAGCTCAGGGGTATAGCGTGGGGGACTCGCTGGTCGAAGATGAGGCGCTGGATACTGCCCGTGAGCTGCTTCGCGAGGGCGGCGATAAGCTTGTCCTGCCAGTGGATTGCGTTGTGGCAGATCGCTTTGACGCGGATGCCCAGTCCAAGGTAGTGGCAGTCAATGAAGTGCCCGCTGGATGGCGCATCCTGGATATCGGGCCAGCCACAGTGGCGCACTTCGGCAACCGCCTGCAAGGTGCTAAGACCGTTGTGTGGAATGGGCCGATGGGTGTGTTCGAATTTCCGCGCTTTGCCGAGGGCACCTTTGCCATTGCCAGGGTGTTGGCTGGCCTGCAAGGTGCCACAACCATTGTGGGCGGCGGCGACTCAGCAGCCGCAGTGGAAAAAAGCGGGCTTGCCGACAAGTTCAGCCACATCTCCACCGGCGGCGGTGCTTCACTGGAGTTCCTCGAAGGCCGTGTGCTCCCCGGCGTGGCAGCGCTGCAGGACAAGTAACAGGCCGGCACGATCCTGAGAGAGCAGAGGGAACCACCACACCTTGCGTGTGCGAGGGTGTGGTGGTTTTTTCGTCCACATCGTGTATCATTGAAGCTTAGAGTAATACAAAAGGCCATCGCTACTAGGGTGCATTGGCGTGAAGGGAGAGAGAAGGGAGATAGATCCTCTACGCGCTAAGGCGCGCATCGTGCACGAGAAACTGATCCAGGCGTATGGTCAGCCCACGTGGCGGCCCCATTTGGATGCCATCTCTGAGGTGGTCAGCACGATCCTGAGCCAGAACACGAACGACGGGAATCGCGACCGGGCTTTCAACCAACTGCGCGCTGCTTTTCCCACCTGGGAGATGGTGCGCGACGCTCCAGTTGAGGCAATCGCAGCGGCGATAAACCCTGCTGGTCTGGCACCTCAGAAGGCACCGCGTATCAAGCAGGCGTTGCAATTCATCACCACGCAACGCGGCACACTCGATCTGGATTTCCTTAAGGATATGCCGGTACAGCAGGCGAAAGAGTGGCTGATGCAGATCAAAGGGATCGGTCCCAAGACGGCGGCCATCGTGCTTCTGTTTGCATTGGGGCGGCCTGCTTTCCCCGTCGATACGCACATTTATCGCGTTACGCGTCGGTTAGGCCTGGTTGATCCTCATATGTCAGTGGAGAAAGCGCACGACATCCTGGAACAGCTGCTCGACCCAGAGATGTACTATCCATTCCATTTGAACGTTATCCGCCATGGTCGCGAGGTGTGTCAAGCGCGCAGACCTCGCTGTGCCGCTTGTGTACTAAAGGATTGGTGTGATTACTACTGCCAGAATATGGCTCTTCGGGAGTGACCCCGGCAGAATGTGCACCCGATGCGCATCAGCTGCTACTCGGGTAATGCCAACAGCCATAGATTATGATCCAATGCACTTACAAAAACGATAGAGCGTCCATCGGGTGCCACCGCCCAGTCGTTATTAGCGATTTTAAAGGGGATTGTCTCCGGATCGGTAAGGGCACGCGCCGTTCCGTTCTGCGTGTCGAATTCCCATAGCTCGTGGAAGGTAGCTGTCGGACGTAGTGGGACGATGAGCAGACGGCGGTCATCGCGCCAGCGGTAGGAGCCAAACAGCGTGCCAGGCAGCTGCTGACGTTGTGAGCCGTCGATGCGTACCAGCCAAATGCCATTCTGGTTACGCTCCTGGCTAAGCGCAATCGAATAGGCCAACCAGGTGCCCTTGGGCGAGATGCTTCCTGCACGCAAACGATCTGAGCGCGCCAGCTCAAGGCGATTGCCATCGGGGAGTGACAGTGCCCATAGTACCTGTTCCCGTGCCGACAAATTTTCACGTCCACTCACGACCAAAATGGTATCCGTTGCCCATCCCAGTATGCTTCCGCGTGCCAACTTTGCGATTCTATGCGCCTGGCTGCCGTCCAGGTTGGCCACCCATATTTCCGTGATACGGCGTTCAACTGGAAGGTTGTCATTGCTGATTTGCCAGGCAATGCGCGTCTGGCCAGGTGCGATGATCACCGGCCGGCCACCAGCCGGCACGGTCCAACGCTTGTACGCCGGGCCCGCCGGACACACGAGTTTCTCTATCAGGGTGGTCTTCCCTTGAAGCACAACGCGATGCGATAGGTCGGAGGTGTAGAAACCGATATGGTCGCTGAAGGGATAGACACCTGCTTCGGGTGCATCCGTGCTGACAGCCCAAATCGCCGCCGGCTGTGCCGATGAAGGACGATCAATGAACAGCACCTGGCGAGCATCGGGAGACCAGAACGGTTGGGTACAACACCCGCCTGTGGTGAGCATCTGCAAGGATGACGGCGCTGTGATGGTGTTCTCTTTGGGCGGTGGATTCAGGGATGCTATGATGCCAGTCTTTGGGTCAGGTGGAGAGGTACAGCCAGCAGAGATATCGGATAGTACTAGGGGGCTCAGGCGCATGTCCGCCGGAAGGTCAGGCGGCCAGGGATTGACAAAGTCGTTGAGCAACGGACCACCCGCACTGGCCTCGGGTTGGTCATCCAGATGCTGCCACTTGCGTGGTTCATCCAAATCATATTGAAATGCCTGACTGAAAGCACCAGCCAAGGCCAGGTTGTCCCAGTTTGCCTGGACGAGTTTTACCGGATTGTATTTGCGTACATGGGCAAGATCGCGAATCTCAAAATGAAGATGGGGTCGTCCAAAGCACGTCTCGGCCGGGTCACCACTTAGCGCCACCACCTCCCCTGCCTTGACACGCTGGCCAGGTTTCAGGGAAGGTTTTTCCAGCAAATGACCGTAGAAAGTGGCATATCCCAAATCGGGATGGTCGATCATCAGATTATGCGGAGCTGAACCAAAGCGCATTGCGTCAACGGCGAACACCATACCATCGGCCATAGCTACCACTGGTGTGCCACATGGCGCTGCTAGATCAACGCCGAAATGGATGCCACCGCTACCGGCATAAGTTGTGTGACGTTGTCGAAACGCTCCGACCGTGTTGCCATAAGGTTGTGCAAGCAACCAAGTAGAAGGGCCCGCTTCTCCAGAAAAAGGGAGAATGAACGGTCGTTCTGGGGAGGGTAGCTGTGTCTTCGCTTCGGCTGCTTTGCCGAAGAACACAAGCGTTAACAAACTTCCCAAAGTCAGTAATCTTGATACACTCGAAAGCTCGAGGAGACGAAAGAATTGCATATTGAATTGCCTTCCTATGTTTGCCTTTTTTCTCCGGTTCCATATGTTGGAGCTTATCCTCTTTGGTGGATAAAGTCAATTCTGGCACAGAAGACTTTTCGGGCAAAGTACTATAACCCCCCGGACTGGAGACTCAAAGATGCGCTTTTTATGTCGGTTTGCGCCTCACCTTCATTGGACGACACTATAGGGTGTTTTTGGCGTGACCCATCGGCTTGCTAGGTGTTGTCCTAGTAGCAAGTCCCTTATCGCTTTGCGGGCCTGCACCAAGAATGTTATACTTTTGGCTTTGTAATCCGATAGCCCGAGGAGGTTGGCATGGTGTCTGAAAAGGGATACCGGATGGTGGTGCTGGTGAAGCAGGTGCCAGATACTCGCCACCTCAGTGGTGAGGTGATGAAACCGGACGGCACGGTGAACCGAGCTGCGCTGCCCGCCATCTTCAACCCGGAAGATCTAAATGCCCTGGAGATGGCGCTCCAGGTGCGTGATGAGAAGGGAGGACACATTACAGTAATCACGATGGGGCCCCCTTCGGCAGCAGAGGTATTGCGCGATTCACTCTATCGCGGCGCCGATCAGGTCATCCTGCTCACTGATCGGCGCTTTGCTGGGTCTGACACGCTAGCGACTTCCTACGCGTTGTCCTGCGCCGTCAAGCGGCTGGGCCCGATTGATTTGGTGTTCTGCGGGCGACAGGCGATCGACGGTGACACAGCGCAGGTGGGCCCCCAGACGGCAGAGAAGCTGGGTATTCCGCAGATCACTTACGCAGAGCGCATCGTGCAGTTGGAAAAAGACGAGATTGTAGTGATGCGCGCCCTGGAGCACGGTCGGGAAATGGTGCGATGTTCCTTGCCGTGTCTATTAACCGTGGTGGCGTCGGCCAACCGTCCCCGTCCTCCTTCGGCAAGGCGACGCATTGAGTACAAGCTGGCTGCAGCGCCACATGAGTATCCGGCGTTATTGCAGAAGTGGTCCGAATTCGAAAGCGAAGCACAATTGGACAGTTTCCTGGGAGCACGGGGTTTGCGCATCCCCGTCTGGACAGTGGACGA
Organism: Ardenticatenia bacterium; assembly: GCA_003130875.1. GTDB lineage: Bacteria > Chloroflexota > Anaerolineae > 4572-78 > NAK82 > NAK82. Next base: position 21,374 of record QEXY01000047.1, on the reverse strand, counting down.
TATCGGTGCCGATCCAGACAAGGTGGGGCTGGCTGGTTCACCCACTCAGGTGTATAAGATCAATATGGTGGTGTTGGAGAAATCCGAGACCAAGGAAATCCCCCCTACACGCGACGGTATCGTGGCACTGGTGCAGGAACTGGTGCAGGAGTACATCATCGGGTAAATTCTTTCTGGGGAGCTCTTATGACCGACGGACGTGATATATGGGTCTTCATCGAGCAACAGGATGGCAAAATCGCCGATACCAGCCTGGAACTGGTGGGCAAGGCAAGTGAATTGGCGCGCACTTTGGGCAGCCATGTGGGGGGTGTGTTGTGCGGGTACCAGGTCGAGGCGCTGCCGCAGCAGGTCATCGAACATGGGGCAGATTTCGTGCTGTGGGCAGATCACCCTGAGCTGGAGTACTACCGCACCTTGCCCTACGCGCGGGTGCTCAGCCAGTTGATCCGTGAACGGGCACCTTACGTTGTGCTCATCGGTGCCACACCACTGGGACGCGATCTGGCGCCACGCGTGGCAAGTGCTGTGCGTGCTGGCCTGACAGCTGATTGCACCGATCTACAAATCGGTGATTATTATTCCCGGCGGGAGGGCAAAACCTACAAGGATTTGCTCTTCCAAATCCGTCCCGCGTTCGGTGGCAACTTGATTGCCACAATTGTCAACCCGGTGATGCACCCTCAGATGGCCACCGTGCGTGAGGGTGTCTTTCGCAAACCGCAGCCGGATCCAGCGCGTCAGGGCGTTATCGAGCGTATCCATCCCTCCTTTGAGAAAGAAGACCTGGTGATGCAAGTGCTCAGCCGTGAATCTCGCGAATCGAGCGTCAATCTGAAGGAGGCTCCGGTGATCGTAGCAGGTGGCGCCGGTATGGGCAGCAAGGAAAATTTCCAGCTACTGTATGAGTTGGCCAATTTGCTCGGTGGCGAGGTGGGTGCTTCACGTGCCGCGGTGGACGCCGGTTTCATCTCACGTGAACATCAAGTGGGGCAGACAGGCACTACGGTGCGTCCACGCCTCTACATTGCAGCTGGGATCTCGGGCGCCGTGCAGCATCGCGCTGGCATGAGTGAATCGAACAAGATCATCGCCATCAACACTGATCCGAACGCGCCAATTATGCAGATCGCCCATTACAAGATCATTGGCGATGCGAAGGAGGTTATCCCGCTGATGATCAAAGCGTTGCGTGAGAAGACACGCTAAACAGTTTGCCGGAAGAACCTCTCTTCGTCGGAGACAGGGGCGCCTCCATTTTTATCATCAGGGGTAGAGTCCGGCAGAGTGACGAAAGAACATTCGCTTGCCCATCTGTCCTAAATTAATAAGGGAGGAGAAGAGATGGAAAGAAAAAGGCCTACCGGTGTAACAATCATCGCCATTCTGGCGGTGATCGGCGGCATTTTCGGGATCATCGGCGGAATTGGCTTGCTGGGTTTGGGCGCACTGGGTGCCGGCATGGGTGAGCTGGGCGCCGGGGTGGGCACCATCATCTTGGGCCTTGTAGCCCTGGTGATTGGCGTCGGGGAGATCGTCTTTGCCATAGGTGCATGGTCGCTGAAGGCGTGGGCGTGGACGTTGGGTGTGGTCATACTGGTTATTAGCATCGTCCTGTCCATCGTCTATGGCGCGCTATATGGCGACTGGGGTTCACAGATCGTTTCGATCGTGATCTCCGCCATCGTGCTGTACTACTTGAACACGAAGCACGTGAAAGAGGCTTTCGGCAGGGTGTAAGAATTCCTCGGCAGAGGCGCCCCTGTCGCCGATGAGGATGGAGGATGAGGGCAAATTGTATCTTAACCCAAGTTGCTACCCAGGGAAGTTGAGACTACAGGCCGGCATAAGAAGTGTGACTTTTCGCTCCAACTGGTGGGTGGTCACCGCGGAGGGCGAGTGACGCGAAATGGCAATAGCATAATCCGAGCCGCGACCGTGAGGGAGCGGTCACAATGCCGCTTGCGGACGCGCGCGGCTCGGATTGAGACAAACCTTGTCTCAGAATGAAATGCACCCAGTCAAAGGTGGCAACTTGAGTTATCTTAATGTAGGGAGGGAGTATTGTAGATGGCTGATAATTTCTTCCTGGACAATCCTGACCTGCAGTTCTACTTCGAGCGCATCGATCTGCGCGAGGTCGTGGAGCTAAAGGAAAAGGGTTACAGTTACCGTGCGCATTATCCGCACGCGCCACGCAACTATCGGGACGCGATGGACAACTATCGCATCCTCTTGGAGGTATTGGGGGATATCTGTGCCAATATCGTGGCGCCCCGTGCCGCCGAGGCGGATAAGGAGGGTGCGCAACTGTGCGACGGCAAGGTGCAATATGCTGCAGCGACCCGAGAGGCGCTCCAGGCACTCAAACAAGCCGAGCTGATGGGTGTCATGTTGCCGTGGGAATACGGCGGATTGAACGTGCCAGGGACGATCTACCAAATGATGGTCGAAATCCTTTCACGCGCTGAAGCGGGCTTGATGACCGTCTTTGGGTTGCAGGAGATTGCCTCAACGATCGCCGAATTTGGCAGTGAGGAGATGAAGGCGCGCATCTTGCCTCGTTTCGCGCGCGGTGAGGTGAGTGGTGCGATGGTGCTCACCGAGCCGGATGCCGGTTCGGATCTGGGTTCGGTGCGGACACGCGCCACGTGGGACGAAGTGGCAGGTGTGTGGCGCATCAACGGGGTCAAGCGCTTCATCACCAATGGATGCGCCGACGTGCTGGTCGTGCTGGCGCGCAGCGAAGAGGGCAGCACTGACGCGCGTGGTCTCTCCCTCTTCCTGGTCGAGCGCGATGACACGGTGAAGGTGCGCCGCATCGAGGACAAGATGGGGTTGCACGCCTCTCCCACGTGCGAGCTACAGTTCGACAACACGCCTGCGCAACTCATCGGCAAGCAGCGCTTTGGGCTGATCCGCTATGCTATGGCGATGATGAACGGTGCGCGTCTCGCCGTGGCAGCACAGGCGGTCGGCATCGCCGAAGCGGCATACCGCGAAGCGTATAAGTATGCCCACGAACGAGTGCAGTTCGGAGTGCCCATTGCCCACTTGCCGGCAGTCTATCGTATGCTATTGAACATGCGCGCCGAGATCGAGGCAGCGCGCAGCCTGGTCTATCACACCAGCCTGTGGGTGGACCTTGCCAAAGCGTATGAACAGTATCTCGCCGAGACGGAGAACCCCGACAAGAATGCCCGGCAGCGCCAGAAGGATGCCGCACGACTGGCCGAAGCGCTCACTCCGTTGGCAAAGTACTATGCCACCGAAATGGGCAATCGTGTGTGCTATCAAGCCATGCAGGTGCATGGCGGAGTCGGCTATATGCACGACTTTAATGTCGAACGACATTTCCGCGACATCCGCGTCACCAACATCTACGAAGGTACCAGCCAGCTGCAGATCGTGGCTGCGATCGGCAAGCTGTTGGCCCACGGCCTGGACGATTTGCTGGACAACTGGGCCGACCTGGATTACGGCCCTCAGCTGGAACCACTCAAGCAGTCGCTGGAGGAGCTCAACGCGCAGTTGAAGCAATGCGAAGATCACTTGCGCGAGAAAGAGCGCGCTGTCATCGATTACTACGCCAATGACCTGGTCGATCTGGCGGTGTACACGATCAACAGCTGGCTTTTGCTGCAGGATGCACGCCACTCGGAATCCAAGGCTGATATCGCGCGTATGTATATGGCCGAGGTTTTGCCCAAAGCGCGCGTCCACGCCGCCGCGATCATGGCAGCGGATGAAACCCCTCTGCAGCTGCGCGAACGCTTTTTGGTAGCCCAACTGTAAATAGCGCTATGCAACGTAGCAATACGATGAGTGTGTAGGAACATCCGACCACACCAGTCGGAGGTGTGTCATTCCTACAGCGTTGCAAGGACCACTGACGACGAAGAGTCTCCTATAGCAACTGCGCGACCTGGAACGACGCGCGACTACATGGTTTGGTTGCTTGGCAACGTGCCGCTGCAAGTGGTCAGCGGGTCGTGGCCGTGAGATGGGGTGACCCGGGTCACACATGGCCGCTGGACGTGGCCAGTGCGACGTTTTGGAACAACATACACCCCGTTTTGGCAGTGGGTGGGCCATTTCTGATCGCCTGCGATTCAGACTCTCTAGGCGACCCCACTGTAAAGAGCCACATTTTTTGCGCGTCTTTACTGGCCACGCACGACCTACCTACCAGCAATTGTGAAGTGATGGTGCATCCCCGAGTTGGATCAACCAGGACATTATGGTTTCTTCGAAAGCCCTATGTCCTGGTTGCTTCTCGTGCGTATCACACCCGGCGACCGCCCTTGAGGCTGTCCTGCAATGCGCGCAGCTCATCCCACTTTCCGGCGGCAGCCAGCGCCGCTTGCTGCGGCCAGGTAGTTGGATCGGCGATGCGCAAGTTTGCGGCGAGCATAATGTCGCGCAGGCGCTCTACGTCGGTCGTTGCTAGCTGGGCGAACGTAGTGATGCCGTGCGCCTGTAGCATGGCGGCAATTTTGGGACCAATACCCTCGATCATCTGGAGGTCATCCGGAGCCGAAGGTTCCATCTCGACGGCTGGTGCTGCTGCTTCCGCTTGCGGTGTGACTTCGGCGGGCGCTTCCACCTTTGCTTCCCGCTCAACCTCTACGATGGGCGCCGTTGCCTCTGCCCGCTGCGTGGCCTCGGACACGGACGGCGGCGACTCTGCCCAGCGCTCAGCCTCCCTCACCGGCGGTGCTTCGGGTGCAACTTGTTCCGTGCCACGCATAGCGGCTGATGGCGGCTGATAAGGTGCACCCAGCTCACTCGGACGGCGGCCCAGCCACCACCACAACAACAAGATGATGATCGCCGCCACTACGATTATAACGATAGTAACCCAGGACATAACACCCTCCTGTTCTCTTATTCTACGGCAGCTGTTGCGGCATTGCCTCAACGTACTTACAGGTATCCAGCTAAGCTGGGCGGAGACCCCCTATGTATCGTGGGCTTATGCCCCAGCCGCCTAGTTAGCCAATATCGTGGCAACTAATATCCTATTGCCTATGCTACCATCAGTGTGTGCACGCAGCTGGTCATCACGCCATCTTCGCCCTCAGGGTAGCTCGGAAGTGCAGTAAGCGCAGCGCTTGGCGTTAAGTGGAATCTGAGATAGACAATACGGGCACTCACGTGTGGTTGGTGCAGGCGGCTCAGACTGACGTCTGAGCTGGTTGACTGAGCGGATCACCAAGAAGAGGACAAAGGCCACGATCAGGAAGTTGATCACAGTGTTAATAAACAATCCGATGTTGATGGTTACCGCACCGGCAGCTTGAGCTTCCGCTAATGAGGCATAGGGTGGTGGTGTCTTACCTGCCTGTAGCAAGATAAAGATGTTGGAGAAGTCCACATTTCCCAACAGCAAACCAATGGGCGGCATGAGGACATCGTTGACCAACGAGTTGACGATCAAGCTAAAAGCGGCGCCAATAATGATGCCAACCGCCATATCGAGCACGTTGCCGCGCAGAGCAAATTCTTTGAATTCCTTGAGCATAGCTGGCCTCCTTACCAGAGCGCGCATTGAGACAACCGATGCGCATAGCGATTCATATGAAAGTTGATGAATGTTTCAGCACACTGTGTAGAGTTAAACGCACCTCCTGGGTATACTGTGCCTGAAGAGTGATGCCTCGTCTCATTTTAAGCTAAATATGAGCCAATGTCCAACAAAGTGCCGAGAACATACTGGAATCGTACGAATGCCGCGCACTTGTGATGGGCTACTACTCCGCTACCACCTGGCACGTTCTCTCCAACTCATTCCACATTGCAATGCGCCCATCTGATCTCTTTTGACTGTTTGCACGGGCTATCAGGCTAGAGTAGAATGGACATGAGCATTGTTTGCCGATCAGAGCGTTAATAGGAGACATCTATGCGACCAAGCTTTTGGCGCATCGGGGTCGAAGTTGCCTTCCTGCTCATCTGCTTGGTGGTCGGGCTGGTGCTAGGTATGCGTTTTGCACCACGTCCGATCATCGGAACGATGCGCTTTGAAGGATTGATTGTGCCTCCGAGCGCCCAGCAAATGTGGAACATTCTGGAGGCAGCACGCCGTGACTCGCGCGTGGCTGGCATTGTCGTGGAGATCAGCTCCTTTGGTGGAGACGCCAGCAGCAGTGAGAAGCTTTACCATGCTATGGCCAAATTTCGCCAGGAAAAGCCGCTTGTAGTGGTCATCGACAGTGAAGCGACCAGCGGTGGCTATTATGCGGCTATTGCTGCCAACAAGATCTATGCGCCTGCCGCTGCTGCCGTGGGCAACATCGGCGTCTGGATGTCACGCCCAACAGACCCCATGATTGTGCCTGAGGTCTTGAGCACAGGCCCCTACAAGCTGGGCGGTGGCAGCCGTTTCGACAATATCCGTCAGTTGGAGATGGTCAAGGATGCCTTTGTCACCACTGTGCTTCATGAACGCACACGATCACCCTACAACCCCTTGCGCATTGACGGCAGTGTCTTAGGAGAGGGGCATATCTACTTGGGCAGCGAGGCATTGGCATTGGGTATGGTGGATGCACTGGGCGGTATAAGCGATGCCATCGCGGATGTCGCGGCGTTGGCAGGGGTGGAGCAGTATGAAGTGCGTGATCTGACCGAATACTTGGGCTTGCCCTTCCAGCCGGTTGACCCTTTCCAGATGCTCAGCGCGCTACGTCACGCGTTGCCTGGCGAAGTTCTGCTCTTAGACACCCGTTTCATCCCACTCACCCATCAAGAGATCAGAGCGGCGCCGCTTGAAGCCGCCCCCGATGTCGTCTTCCCAGGAGTGAAACGCCCATGAGTAGCTCACATCGTTGGTTGTTGATTCTCCTCCTGGGTATTTTGCTGCTTGTCTTGCCATTCGCCGTGCACAGCGCGTTGACAAACTGGCGCACCAGCCCTTATCGGCTTGCTATAACCGGTCAGATAGAGTTAGCGGCGACGCCAGAACCAACCCCTACAGCTGTTCCGGCGCCGCGGGAGCCTTCTGCTCCGGTCACCCATTTGCGCCGCGGATTTGTCGTGGTGGACCTGGCTCACTTCAACATGGTGAGTCCAAGCCAATTCCAGGCACTCTCTGCCCAGCTGGCAGCGCGCGGTGTTGCGTTGCGCTTCTGGACTAACCCTACCCCGATGGCAAGTGTAGACAAGACGAATCTGGCTGGCTTGCCCGATCAATCAGATCAGCTGGCGCCCCAGCTGCGCGACGCCATCGCGCTGATAGTGGTCAGCCCCTTGTTTTTATGGAAGGACGCCGAGATCGCTGTCGTAGAGCGTTTCGTCGCCGATGGCGGTCGCCTGCTGCTGATCAGTGACCCCGATATACCGGAGGTGCCGGATCGCTTCTTGCGCGATCTCAACCGGCTGGCGGAGCGCTTCGGTGTCGTCTTTCATGACGATTATCTTTACGACCTGAGTCACAACGACCACAACTTTACCCACGTATACCAAGGTCAGTTCCATGATCGCGCGGCCAAGCTACAAGGCAAGACCATCGTTTTTTACGGCGTACGTAGCCTGAGCGGGCCGATCGTCAGCCAGGTGCGCACCGGCGATACGGTGCAGAGTAGTCTGCGCAGTGGGCTCAGCGGTTTTACCACAGTGGCCATCGCCGGGCTGGCTGCCAACCGTAGCACAGGCAGGGTATTGGCCATGGGGGATTTTGACGTGCTGACCGAACCCTATGTCAGCCGCTATGACAACCGCCTAATGCTCGAATTCGTGGCTGACTTCCTAGCAGCCGCACAACGGGAACAAGAGCTTGTCGACTTCCCTGCCTATCTGGGTGCCCGGGTGGGGCTGACCTTCGGTGGTGACCTGCCACTTGATGCACCTTTCCTGGCACAGGTGAGCCAGCTGCAGCAAATGATGCAAACCAGCGGGCGTACGCTAGAGCTATTGAACCCCCACAACGTGCTGCTGACCGCCACGGTGACGTTTAGCCCCTCGACTGCCACGCCTCCGTCTCAAGCGGCTCTAGATTCTGCACCATTGAACGATCTGATTTATGTGGCTTCCTATGAGGTTGCAGAACGTGAGACCAATTTGCTCAGCGAGATGGGCATTCGCCTGGCCGAAATCACCCCGACTCCCATCTCCACCTCTACCCCAACCGCTTCGGCCACACCAACGCCCAACGTCACTCCCAATTCTGTCGCGCCCGGCACTTCATCTCCTGGGTCGCCTGCTACCTCAGAAGCGGAGGGGCTCGCTTTTCTTCCCACTTCTGAGGCAACGCCAACACCTTCACCCACTCCGGGTGAGGAACTGACCCCGACAGCGACTCCGACTCCGGCGGCGACGCGTGTGTTGGAAGCTTCCTTTAGTCCTCCCTTACTTCTTGACGAAACCATTTTGATCCTGCGTCGGCAGCTGCCGGGCGAAAAACAAGTGACAGCCGTGTTAGGCAGCGACCTTGCCGCGCTTGAAGCAGCGCTGGATCGTCTGTTGACGCGCAACTTTGTCGATTGTGTCTCTCATCCTGATGTGTTGATATGTCCTTTCAGGTTTGAAGAAGGTGCCGTTGCGCCCGAGCGGCTCCCCAGTGCGCCCCCTACGTCTGGAGAGGCCACAGAACAGCCCACCGAAACGCCGACAGTTGAGAAGACGCCAGCTGCTCCGTTGGGTAGCAAAGGGGATATCCTGGTGGTGGATGACGATCGGACTGCCACCGCAGATGAAGCCCGTGAAGCAGACCTCTATTTACGCACTCTGGAGGAGATGGGGTACGCTCCTGTATTATGGTACACGAAGAGTGATGGTGATCCTGGTGTTCAAGATCTGGTGGGCTATCGTTGGGTGATCTGGAGCCGAGGAGTTTATCGCGGCGAGCCCGCCCAGACGAAAACGCTGACAGCACTGGCACTCTATCTGGAGCGGGGAGGACACCTGACCATCAGCGGGCGTACACCTGTCCTGGGAGGTAGCAATCGTCCCGCATCGGTGATTGCAGATGTTGTGTTGACCAATGAACTGCCTCCCCTGGTGGTGGGATTGTCCAGCTCAACTATTACGTTGTCACCTGACCTGCCGCCTGCTGTTCCATTGGGTGACCAGTGGGGAAGTGACGCAAAGGTGGCTATGCGTCGCGGCCCTAACAGCGCCGATGCCGACGCACCGGTGCTGGTGGCATTGGAGAGCAGTGATGCGTCAGAAGGAGAGGTACGGCGTGTCATCATCCTGGGAATGGCGCTGAACTGGCTGAGCGATGCGGACTCTGCCCAACTGGTGCGCAACATGGCCTCTTGGATGTTGGAGCGGTGACCGCTATAGCGGAGTGTATAAGGCATAATGCGCAGCACCGGAGGGCACATTGTCCAGAGAGGTGTGTCCCGACAGAGGAGGTGTGCTAGTGGCCCAACCTTTCATTTCCATTCGCACAAACGTGGGTAAGGCTATCAATATCAACGGTAGCACGATTGTGCCCATAGCGCGCTCGGTGCATATCAGATTGCCTTGGGTACATGGAGGTCTCATCTGGAACCGTCCCATTGCTGTGCTGGTTCGCCACAGCGACGGAACAGAGTACACCCTGCTAGTACACGACGTGACGCGGCGATTGCAGGCCTTGATTTTGACCGCCGGCGTGCTGGGTGCACTGTTGCTGTGGCTATTGCATCGAGGCAAATGATCGAATCAGGGAATCCATAAACCAAAGGGCATGTGGATCGCTAATCGTTCGCAAGAATTTACAATAAGAGAGTAGAGCACACTGAGGAGGCATGTTATGGTTGCCAGAAAATCTGATTCAGATCGCCCGCCGGTTGAAGCTTTGGACGCGACGCCGGCAATGGAGGCCATTCAGGGAACACTGAGCCGTTTTCTGGATGTTGCGAACGTCAATCGCGTGTACGGTGAACCAATTCGCGAGGATGAGGTCACCATCATTCCGACTGCTGAGGTGATCGCCGGCCTGGGTTTTGGGATGGGTTTCGGTGCCGGAAGCGGCCCAGTGGAAGGGGAGGAGAAGCAACATTCAGACGATGCCGCGGTGGCCAGTGGAAGTGGTGGAGGTGGTGGTGGCGCAGGGAAGAGCTTCTCACGCCCTGTAGCCGTCGTGGTCGTCTCACAGGGCAATGTTTATGTTGAGCCGGTGGTGGACATTACCAAAGTCGCCCTGGCCACGATCACCGCTGCCGGATTTATGATGGCAACCCTGCTGGGCTTTCTCAGCCCTCAGCGAATGCTGAAACAGCTCAAGGGAGAATAAGTACCGCTGAAGCGCTGTCTCGGCTGGGCGCTGTTTTGCTTTCTTTTTTCCATTTATCTGGTCACCTATAGTCCCCGTTTCCATTCTTCGGACGGTTTGGCCATGTTCTCCGTGGCTGAAAACTTGGTGCGGCGCGGTGCGCTGCACATTGATCTGATTCGCTGGATGGGGCTGCAGCAGGGTACCTTTGGACTGGATGGCCATCTCTATTCGCGCAAGGGTATTGGAATGTCATTGTTGCTCGTCCCGCTGGTCTGGCTAGGACGCAACGTTCCCGGCTGGGGTGGCGCGACGAGTGCACTTCTGTTCAATAGTGTAGTGACAGCTGCCTCGGCGGCGGTTCTGTTTCATATAGCGAGACAGCTGAGGTATGCCGAATATGAGGCTTTGGCAGCTGGGCTGGTGTTCGGCCTGGCTACGCTGGCATGGCCCTACGCTAAGACATGTTTCAGCGAGCCGCTTGCCGGCCTGTGCTTGTTGGTCGCCTTCTGGGCGACGCTGCGCTTTTCCGATGCTGGTGGCCTTGCCGCTGTGGCAATCTGCGGGATTGCTCTGACATTTGCTGTTGCCACGCGCTATGCCAACGTTGTGATGATACCCTTCTTTGGCATGTTTCTCATATACCAGACGTGGCAACACATGGCGTCATCCGGCCAGAACACTTCGATCCTATGGCGTGTTATGGGTGCCTTTGCGCTGCCTCTGGCAACAGGAGCCGCGCTATTGGCACTTTATAACACGGCACGCTATGGCAATCCTCTGAACACCGGTTACTTAGCAGAGGAACGTTTTGACGGCGATTGGGTACAAGGCATCCTTGGTCTGCTTGTAAGTCCAGGGCGTGGTCTGTTCCTCTATGCACCGGTATTGTTGCTCGCTCTTCCCGCTGTGACCGCCTTTTGGCGTCGTCACCGTTTCGTTGCCGCGCTTGTCTATGCCGTCATTCTGGGGCATGTACTGCTCTACGGCAAATGGTTCATGTGGCACGGGGGTTACGCCTGGGGACCACGTTTTATGGTGCCTGCTGTGCCCTTCCTGGTGTTGGGCAGTCTGCCGGCCATGGTGTGGGTGCGGCATTCATCCCTCTGGCGGAGTGCTTTGGGGGTGCTGGTCGTCCTCAGCGGGTTGATCCAAGTGTTGGGCCTCAGTGTACATTTTGAACTCTTTCAGACACGTCTGCTTGAGACGGGTCTTCCTCTTTTTGCGCCAATCACCTTTTGGGATCCACATTACTCACCGTTGATCGGACAGCTGGAATTTGTGCGACTCGAGCACCTTGACTTCGTTTGGGTGGCGCAAGGCTCCGTGGACTGGAAATTACTGATCGCACTGCTGGGAGGCAGTGTGCTGATGGGATGGCTGCTCGTGCACACGACACGTGCTTCTGTGGCGCGCTCTAGCGGTCCGTGGAAAATAGCGGGCGCCGTAACACTGCTGATAGCACTAAACGCGGCAGTACTGACGGTTGCCCATCAACATTGGCCTGAGGACCTGCGCCACGCGGTAGAGTGGTTGAACACGCATACTAGCGCAGCGGATGCCACCGTCACGGCGACACCCGAAGAGACAACAGCCTTCACCGACCTGTATCGCGGCCACGCAGAAGTGCTCGGCCTTAATCCAGGCACACTGGCACGTGAGACACACGCGCTCAGTGCCTTGCAACGCATCGCTGCCACTTATGAACACGTGTGGTGGTTGCCCAACTGGCTTCCGCCAGCGCAAAGCGATGTAGAACGCTGGCTCACGCAGCACGGGTTTCGTGTCGAAGAACATTTCTTCCCACGGCGCGAAGGAACATCTGAAGGACGAAGGTTGGTGCATTACTTTTTCCCACGGCAACCGTTACGCGTGCATCCGGTGGGCGTCACCCTGGGTGACGAAATCGTGCTACAGCATGTTGCCACATTGGATACGGTGTCGTGGGGCAGTGTACTGCCAGTTGAGCTGACGTGGAAAGCATTGCGGCAGCCTGCAGCGGACTATCGCGTGTTCGTACAGCTACTGGACACAATGGGAGAACGCCTCGCCGGCGCTGATGGTGCCCCTATGCAATCTCAGCGACCCACGTCTCACTGGCGACCTGGCGAAAGTCTCGTCGACCGTCACGCGGTGTTGCTTTTGCCGGAACGCTCTCCCGGTGACTATCGGTTAGTGGTAGGTATGTATCTCCCGGAAAGTGGCACGAGACTACGCACGCAAGACGGTGCTAACCTCATTGTTATCACCACAGTTCACATCACAGCCTCTCCTTCGCGTTGACTCACCTCGCGCCAGCGCATCCCTTCAGCGATAAAGGCCCAGGCACCAAACCCGATCTCCGGCAGTGCCTGGGAGATGTGCATCAACACGGAGAAGGCTGCTGCCTGCTCCGCGAAACCGTGTGCTGGCGTGATGGCTGCAGCCGCAAAGCTCAGCTGCAAGGACAACACTGCCATATATTGCATAATTCCAAGGCCACCCGGAGTGCCTGGCACGGTCAGCCCCAAAGCGACCAGCGCGGTGAGCAGGAAAGGGGTGAACAACGGCACGGGAGCACCGAAATCGAAAGCGAGCATCACCGGGTAAAAGGACCCGCTGATAACCAGCCAGATCAACAATGATTGGGCGCCCACGATCAACAACTGACGTGCACTGCGCAGCGTATGCAATCCCTCTCCAAAGGCGCTCAGCAACGGCACCATGCGCCCCGCCCACTCCTTCGACAGGATGCGCTGGACTTGTTGCATCATCCAGGCCTGGCGATGGTAGAACAACACCAGGCCTCCCAAGGCAATCAGGTAAAAGGCACCTCCCACAGCCCCCAGAATGTGTATTTCCTCGCTGCGCACCCCGAACAGCATTACGATCACCAGGATGAACAAGATGGACAAACCATCTAGGATGCGTTCCATCACCAGCGTCGCGAAGATAGCCATCTTGGAATGGCCAGTGCGACGACCAAGCACATACGCGCGCAGAAATTCACCGGCACGCGCGGGCAACACCATATTAGCGCCAATGCCAATGCAGCTGGCACGAAACACAAATGCAAATGGGATCTCTCCCACCACCCGCAACAGCCACTGCCAACGCCAAGCGCGCAAGAACAAACTGAGCACCACAACGACAAAGGCAGGTAACAACACTTCGTACTGCGCCTGCACCAACACCCGCCCCATTTGCGCCCATTCGATCTGGGCGAAGACGAGGTCCAGGAAGGCGAGAATGATGCCCAGGTTGAGCGCTACTCCGTGCCAGCGTGTCCCTAATCGGCTACGTAAGTTCTTTTCCCCGGTGTTGCGGATGTGGTCGACGAAGGTCACCACAGCCAATGACACGAAAATGGTCGCAACCACTAGATGAAAACGTTCGTTTAAATCCCAGGCACGATAGGCAAAGAAGAGACCAATCATCAGAAGCAACAAAGGCCGAATCAGTCGGCGGGCGTAAGCATAAATGTTGCTGATAAGCCACGATTTTCCCATTCGTACGAACCTTGTCACGTCACGTCTACACGAAGGTCTTTATATTTTCAACACGCCCGGGCAATAAGGGTGACATTCCAGGTGCGCTCGCCTGGCCTCTCATCCAATTGAGGAAACGGGCAGAAGTGCTCTATGACGAAGCCCGTGTGTGCCAGGTAAAACTCCAGCTCGGGGCGAAAGAAATAGCGCAGCTCATGTTCTTCATTGGCCTCCTCGACCACTTCTTTTCCGCGTAGACGCATAATATGAAACCGCACCTGCACCACGTTGTGTTCCGTATCCAGCGCGGGCTGGGTGATGCGTACCAGTCGCTCCGCACCGTCTTGCACAATCTTCACCCGTTCGCTTGGCCGCTGAACAAGAACAGCGGGACCATACCAAAAATCGCTGATCAAGAGACCGCCAGATGTCAAGTGTCGATGTGCTGAGCACATAGCCGCCACAAGCGCTTCATTGCTAACCTGGTAGCTGAGCACCGCAAACATGCAGATGACAGCATCGAACACGCGTCGAAGGTCCAGGGAACAAATATCCGCCACTTCGAAGTGGATGGAGTTTGCCAATTCTGCAGTGCGTGCTTTCTCACGCGCGATAGCAATCATTTCAGGCGAGCGATCGATGCCCCATACTTGATAACCACGGCGTGCTAGGAGAAGTGCATGACCACCTGTGCCGCATCCCAGATCGAGCACACTCTGCACCGTCCCCCCCTTATAGCGACAAAATATTTCCTCTAAGAAGTCGCATTCCGCCTCGTAATCTTTGTCGCAGTACGTTGCGTCATACGCGCGGGCGTAAACGGAGCTAAAATTGTCGGATCCCGTAGACGAGTCCATAGAGGAGAGCAAGCACTAGTGATGTGTCAAACTTACGCGCACGGCATCACACACCTGGTCGATCTGTGCTTCAGTGAGCGTCAGGCCACTGGGCAGATATAGACCCTGGCGTGCCAGACGCTCGGCGACTGGATAGCGTTCTCCTCGGAACAGGCCCAACTTGTGGAAGACCGGCTGTTCATGCACCCCTAAGAAAAAGGGCCGTGTCTCAATCCCGTGCGCATATAACCGCCGTGCCAGCTCAGCTGCGTCGATGCCGGTGCTTTCATCCAAGACAATGCCATATACCCAGTAGACGCTGCGTGCCCATGGCTCTTCCACAGGAAGATCGAGTCCAGGCAATTCCCTCAATCGCTCGGTATAAGCTGCGGCGATCGCACGCTTGCGTGCCACGATGTCCGTGAAGCGGCGCAGTTGAGATACCCCCAATGCGGCTTGCATATTGGTCAGGCGAAAGTTGTAACCCAGATCCTCATGCAGAAAACGCCGTGCACGTTGGAAACATAGATTGCGCAGGGCGCGCGCACGCTCGGCCCAATCATCACGTTGGGTCAACACCATACCGCCTTCACCAGTGGTGATTAGTTTGTTAGCATAAAAGCTAAACGTGCTGATATCACCCAGTCCACCGCACTTGCGCCCGCGATATTCCGCACCGTGGGCCTCTGCGGCATCCTCGATGATGATCAGGTTGTGCTGGATTGCCAGCTCTCGCAGTGGATCCATGTCTGCCGGATGTCCATAGATATGCACGACCATAATGGCACGTGTGCGTGGCGTGATCTTATCGGCAACTTGTTGCACATCCATCTGCCAGGTGCGTGCATCGCTGTCCACTAATACAGGTGTCCCCCCAGCACGCAGGACCGCCTGAGCGCATGAAATGATAGTGAAAGTGGGCATGACCACTTCATCACCCGGTCGCAGGTCAAGCAATCGTGTGGCAATTTCCAATGCTGCCGTGCCATTACTTACAGCGACACCGTGGCGCATACCACAGTAGGCGGCCCAGCCATCCTCAAACTCCTCCAGGTAGCGACCCGCCGAGGAGATCCAGCCGCTGCGCACACAATCCAGCACCAACGCGGCATCTTCCTCAGTCAAGAGGGGTTCACAAACGGGGATCATCTAGAACGTTTCTTTCTCCATCAGGCCGGTATAAGGGCCTTGTTTGATCTCGAGAAAAACGGTGTCCTCCAGACAGCGAAATCCGTGGCCACCAGCGACCAACAGAATAATGTCTCCCTCCTCGAGAATCCAGGTGCCCAGTGGTGTCTTGTCCAGAGCGAACAGCTCCGCCTCTACACGTCCCTTGCGCACGATCAACGCTTCAGACGTGCCTACTAAGTGACGTTGAATGGGCAAATGCATATGCCGCCGCACAACCCCGCCGCGTGGATAGACGACAAAGCCGGCTTGCTGATAGTAGCTATCTGGAGTGACAAAGGTGGTCTTGTCTGGCAAGTAATCTCGGCGAATAATTGTGGCGATGTGTTGATCATGCCACATGATGTGTTCAACAGATGCGTTGTGTGACTGTTCTGTCTCCATGACCAGACCTTCCTCGAGGGATAAGCAAACACCGATGGCGCCATAGTAACACAAGCGTAGCGTATGTGCAATCTGTCCTTTAGAGTTTTTTTATCCGTTTTCCTGTAATCGGGGGCAGGACACCAAGAGTGCCCTTTCATCAGGGTGGGAGTATTCTACTTCTCCAAGCAAACCATCATCTGTATCGGCAATGAGTCGCGTCGGGGTAATGACGTTATGTAAGTCTGCCGGGCTCCACGTTATCACGCGCAAGTAATTGTCGGTCAACCCGCTCCACAATCGGGTGCCCTGGATGGTCCTTTGTATCGTCTCCCAGAGCACATCCATGGTGCGGCCGACAAACTGGCGGCGGAAAGATCGTTCCAGTTTCGCCCCCAATATGTGCATCTTTCGGGCACGTTCGGTCACCACGGCGGGTGGCACCTGATCAGGCATAGTCGCAGCCTGCGTGCCCGGGCGAGGAGAGTAGCGAAAGATGTGCAGCCGCGCGAACTGCATCGCTTCTACAAAAGCCAGGCTCTCAGCAAATTCGGCCTCACTCTCGCCAGGGAAGCCCACCATGATGTCGGTGGTCACCGCCAGGTCGGGAATGACGGCACGTGCCTCAGCCACCAGCTGGGCAAAAGATTGCGTGGTGGTGCGACGTGCCATACGGCGCAGCGTGGCATCACACCCACTTTGTAATGGCAAGTGCAGATGGCGTGCCAGCCGACGATCCTCCCACAAGGTGAAAAATTCAGGGATGATATCCCATGGCTCCAAGGATGAAAGACGCAAACGGGCCAGATCAGTTTCTTCCAATAGACGACGCACCAGGTGGAAAAGGCTCAATCGGTCACCCCAATCATGACCATAGGCGCCCAGATGCACACCGCTGAGCACCACTTCACGGTAACCGGCGCGCACTAGCTGCTGCACCTCCTGGACCACCTCTTCCGGTGGTCGGCTACGTCCCTTGCCCCGTGCCAGACGTACCACGCAAAAAGTGCACGCGTTATCGCAACCGTCCTGGATCTTTACAAAAGCCCGGGTACGCAATCCTCGGGAACAGATAGACGGCTGTTTCGGCGACACCTGGGGCAAGCCCATCTCCTGGGCGATGATTTCCATAAGGTGTTCTTTTTGTCGATTGCCGACCACCAGAGGCACTCCCATCGTCCGGAGTTGTGTCGGTGCCAGCTCGGCGTAGCAACCGGTGACCACCAACAAAGCGTGCGGATGCATTTGCTGAAGACGGCGGATCAGCTGACGAGATTTGCGCTCGGCCAGGTGGGTGACAGCGCATGTGTTGAGGACACAAACATCACACGGGCCATCTGCATCCGTCACCTCGTGACCTGCAGCACGTAGCTGACGCGCGAGTTGTTCCATTTCGCTTGTATTCAGCCGACAACCCAACGTCTCCAGTCGTATCCGCATCCTACCGCACGTCCATACGCCCGAATGCCCAATCGGGACCGGGATCTGCATTCGGAATGATCAAGCGTTGTCCACTACTATCTGCGTTCATAATATAAATACCCCAGCTACCACTGCGTGCACTACGAAAGACAATACGTCCGTCAGGCGTCCAAGCAGGCAATGTGTCCGGTCCGGGTGCATCGGTGAGACGCCGTACGTGGCTGCCATCTGGGTTCATCATATAGATATCCACATTCTGCCCCGAATCGCGGTGGAAGGCGATCTTGCGCCCGTCGGGCGACCAGCGTGGAAAGGCATCGCTGCCATCCGCGGTGATTTGTACTTGGCGCGAATCATCTCGATTGGAAACCCAGATACCCTGTCGGTTGTCACGCCCGGAACGATATACCAAGTAGTTACCGTCGGGTGACCAGTCCGCCTGCTCGCCCGGGATCTCGACTTGGTATTGCTGGTTATCAGCCGTGCCGAGGAAATAGATGCGCCAGTCCGGTCCGCCGCGCCGTGCATCATAAGCGACCATATCTCCACGCGGTGACCAATCTGCCCATCGCGCCGTGGCCTCGCGTACATGTTGCCGCAACACGATCGTCGTCGGATCAGGCGACCAAGTGCGCATATCCAGACTGATAATGCCATTGCTGATCCCTTCGAAGTGGTAGGTGACACCATCCCATTCTTGGCGATCAACCCCTTCCTGACCCGCGAAGATCAGATAACGCCCATCGGGCGACCAGGAGGGTCCAGCGGCGCGTTGTAACAGAAACTTCTCACCACTACCGTCGGTGCGCGCCAGAAATAGATCGTATTTGCCACCATCCCAGCGGCTGAAGGCAATCGTATAAACAGACACTGCGATCGAAGTCGGCGTCTCGAGAGGCGCCGCAGTCGCAGAGGAGGTCGGGGATGGTATGGATGTAGGTGGCTGCACCGACGTAGGAGATGGGACAGATGTGGGCGCTTCGATGACAAACTCGCCCTGTTGTAACAACACACCATTCACATACAGCTCCAGCCGCCAACGACCACCACCTAACGGGCTGCCACCAGCGGTCAGGGTGAGATGAAAGGTGCCTGTGCCCCCTTTGTTCCATACATCCGCCGCTTTTGCCATCTGTCGCCCGTCTAAGTACCAACGTCGTTCCCATGGCAAGCCGTCCATCATGTTCTGGTAGGTAAATACTGCATGAATTTCTGTGACCTTGCCAGAAAAGACGTTCCCTTCTACGGTGCGACCATCCTGGGTGACGGCAGAGAAGATGACGGTTCCCAGGCTGGGAAAAGGTGAAGGTGTGACCGCAGCAATGATATCGCCGCTATCCATCGCTACCATCTGGACAGAGGGAGTAGATGCCAGGTCGGGCGTGGACAGTGATAAGGGAGGTGCAGAAGTTAATGACACGAGGGATGCTGTAGGTGACAGAGACCTTGCCGTTGGGAGAGATGTCACCTCCGCTTCTGTCAGCGACGGTGCTGACGAGGATGGGGCTGTCGTCATCGTGTCGGTCAAAGATGTTGGCGAGGGTGTCTCCGTGGCCGCTGCAGTGGATACCCCAGGAAGTTGTGTGCCTCCAGACGGAAGAACGGTCTGCGCAATCACAGCAGTGGGTCTGAACGTTCCCACATCGGGCATGGCGAGCGTATCCGTGCGGAGAGAAAAGAGCAACAGAGCAGCTGCGCTGGCCAGGCAGACCAGCAAAAACAACCCGACGATGATCAGCCAAACTGCCCAAGGTGTTCCCTTGCGGCGCGGCGGCACCAGCGAGACAGGTTGCGAAGCCCCGGCCACTAAAGTGGGGTTGTTGGATGACTGAGATATCAGCGTCGCATCTTCATCCCGGGAGAGACGAGCCATAGCACACCTCCTGTTTGGCTCGTTCTAACAGGCTATAAGCGAGCCATGCTGCAGCATATCACCCTCGCGCACGAGAGTCAAACGGGATTCGCACAGACGGGACACGGGAAATAGCAGGTAATTCCTGCTATCACTCTCTGGATATCACATCAGAGGGGCAGGACGTTTTGCGAGGCTTGGTGAAGGTATCCGCTCTTGAGCTCGCGAATTGCCCTCACTGGATAACAAGCGAGAGCACAATTAACACGACAAACATGCTCGCCGCGATGATGGCCATCTTGCGCAAATCACCGATGATGTAATGATACTCTGCCGAAAAGTCGACGCGCTTGCTGCTTGCTGTGGTCACTGGTGCCGATAGATGTGATGGTGCCTCCGGCCGCTCAGCCTGAACGCGTGCTGCGGTGGATGGACGAGGCTCCGCTTGTAAATTCAAGGAGCGAGGGCGAGCACGGCGAGTTTTTCTGGACACAGGCATTTCTCCTAGTACATATGATTGACGATATCATACCACAGGAGAGCACTATTCTACCAATTCGCCGATCACCACTAGCCGGTGCGAATCAACCAGATAGGGATAACATGTCTGTAATGTGGCAATGGGCTTGGTGGAGGGGAGCATCACACTGACATCGGTGGGCTCGATGACACGTTTGGCGGTAACTTTGTAGCGGAACTGGTGGCTTCCACTGTAGACGAAAAACTCATCGCCGAGTTCCAGTTTGTCAAGATCACGGAAGATCTCGCCAAAGATATCGTTGTGAGCGGCCAAATACATATTACCACGCTGACCTGGATGGGCTGAACCAGGCAAATGTCCCACTCCCTTTTTGAGATCTTCCCATGTCACTCCCTCGACGATGGGCGCATCTACTCCGATGGCTGGAATAACAATGCGCGTTGGTTTGCCGACACTGGGGGTAGGTAGTGGCTGAGGAGGAGCAGGCTGCACCCACTGTTGCAAGTGCAAAGGTACATCCGGTGTCGTGCCACCCAGCTGATTGGGCGGTGTGTGCCCTCCGGGCAGACGCTCAAAGTGTACCAGCGGTGTTGGGGTGGGCACTAACATCTCCCGCTCTGCAGCACGTGCTGTGATCACTTCTTGGTTTAAGGTGCGTAGTGTCTCATAGGCGCTGAAAAAGACAAAAAGCAAGCCGGCAAGAGCCAGAATCTCGACCCCGAGCAAGATACGGTCACGCAGGCGCTGTCCTCGGTTCATTCCAGATGGAGAGGGACGCACCGCAGCATCTAGAGGCTTGAGCGGCACAGCGGAGAAGCGCTTACCGGTCGGTCTTGTATATCCAGGATCGGAATGAGAAGCGGACGTTTGCGCAAGCGACGATGAGGACGTATGGACTACACGCCCCTGAGCAGCGAGCTGTCGCAGACGCCACATACGCGCCTCGCGTCGCTTGATGATCAGCAGCTCTTCCAACTCTTCCAGTGAGAGCTCATCGACTGTTCTGCGGTCGGCCACAATCTTTCCTTCCGAATATAGGCGACATAAAAATGTTTACCATAACTTATTATAACAGGGAAACCGGAATGAGTCAAGCGTTTGGCGGGAATGTCCAGGGCTTTTCCCTTCTCATAGAAAGAATAGATGTGCCAGCATTGGGGCAACGGATGAAGGAGAGGCGTGAGCCAGATGCCATCCCAGCGGGGTGAGCGTTTGCTGGACTATCTGCGCACGGTGCCCGATCCGCGCCGCCGCCAGGGGCGGCGCTACCCTTCGGCCGGGTTGTGGGCGTTGCTGATCCTGGCGGCATTGCACGGAGAGAGCCATCTGCGCGGGATGTGGTGATGGGCGCAGGCACATCAATCCCTCTGGCTGCGCCGTTGGACTTCTAGGTGACAGGGCGTGTGCCAGGGTTAACGACATCGCGGAAGGTGTTACGACACCTGGATGTGGGCGCGTTGCGGCCGGCGGCGCACGCCTGGGCGGAGGACGGGGGAGCGGTGCGGGTGGTCAGTTGGGATGCGCAATCTCGGCGTGGAAGCCAACGGAGCGAACGGGCGGC
>QEXY01000046.1 GCA_003130875.1 Ardenticatenia bacterium | reverse complement strand
GTATATGCCTGTCTGGCCGGGTTGGCCGGCACCCTGGTCGCCGGCATGCTGGCTGACTGGTTCATCCCGTTCGTCTACAACATCGGCCTGGCGGGCTTTCGCGCCAGCATCCTGGGCTGGCTCTTCCTGGGTGGACTGATCGCGCTGGACCAGATGAAGGGATATGTCACCGGCGGGCACGCGGAGAGCGCAGCGACATGAAAAACCTCTGCGAGCTCTGCAGTGAGATGGCAATAATACAAAAAACTCTGCGTCCTCTGCGGTGAGAGATCTATTCTGCGGTTATGCAACCGGACCTGAGCATCTCGATCATCAACACGAACAATCGTGAGATTGTGCTGAACTGTCTGCGTTCGCTCTTCACTCACACGATGCGAGCGACATTGGAGATATTTGTGGTGGACAATGCCTCGACCGACGGCAGTGTGGAGGCAATACAGGCTGAGTTTCCACAAGTGAAGCTGATTTGTAATGAGGTGCGGTTGGGTTTTTCGACCAACAACAATCGTGCTCTGGCGCAGGCACGCGGTCGCTATCTGATGCTGCTCAACGATGACACGATTGTCCTGCCCGGGACGCTGGACTACATCGTGGCTTATCTGGACGACAATCCGAAAGTCGGTGCGGTGGGAGGTTACTTGCTGAACCCGGATATGACGTTCCAGGGTGGCTACGACTATGACCTGCACCCGGTGCATGAGGCGTTGCGGCCACTCTCCGACTGGCTGGGCCACCGCACCATCCGGGAACAGTCGGCGCCGGTCGAGGTGGATTGGGTGTGTGGCGCCTGTATGGCGGTGCGGCGCGAGGTGGTGGATCAGGTCGGGCTGCTCGACACCACGTTCGATCCGCTATACACCGAGGAGACCGATTGGTGTTATCGAATCCGTCGGGCGGGCTGGCGCATTGTATTGCTGCCGCAGGCGCGCGTCATCCACCTGGGCGGTCAGACGATGAACCGCACGCCGTTGCACAAAGTGGAGCTGCTGCGCCGCCACCAGGCGCTGTATTTCCGGAAGCACCAGGGACAATTCTCTCTCTGGCTCTTCAAAGTGTTGTTGTTCATATCCAGCTTGACCAAACTAGCTGTCTGGCTGGTGCGTTGCCCGTTTGGGGGTGATGCAGCCAGGGCGCGCGTGCGCGTGCACTGGCACACAACGGGGATAGCTCTCTCATTATGAACGTCATGCCCCTGCTGCTCACGCTTTCAGGACTAGCATGGGCGTTGGTCGCTCTGGGTGTGGGCTATCACTGGTTGCTGGCATGGGGCAGCTTGCGCCGGAAAGATATCTCGTTGCCGGCGACGCCGACACACCGGTTCGCCGTGCTCATTCCGGCACACAACGAGGAGGCTGTCATCGGGCGCACGCTCGACCGATTGCACAGTCAGCGCTATCCCAGACAGCTGTACGACGTCTTTGTTGTGGCCGATCATTGTACGGATGGAACGGCGACCCTGGCCCGAGAGTATGGGGCTATGTGTTATGAACGTTCTGTACCGCCGCGCGGCAGCAAGGGTGCCGCGCTGGCCTGGCTGATCGCGCGCGTCTTTCAGACCGGTGTGCCGTATGATGCTCTGGTGATCTTTGACGCCGACACTCAGGTGGATGCGGACTTCTTGCGGGTGATGGATGCGCGGCTGGCGCAGGGTGACCGGGTGGTGCAGGGTCAACATCGGATCAGCAATCCGGGCGCCGGCTGGTTCGCTGCTTTGATATGGGCTATGTTCATGATCGACAATCGTTTCCAGAACCTGGGGCGTTCCAATCTGGGTTTCTCAGCTAAAATCATGGGCGATTCGATCTGCTTTCGTGCCGACCTGCTGCGGCAACTGGGCTGGGGCACCACCGGGCTTACCGAGGACTTTGAGATGGGCTTGCGCCTGCTGTTAGAAGGAGTGCGCGTGGTCTATGAGCCGGCTGCTGTCGGATGTGGTGAGGCGCCGCCTACCTGGACAGCAGCGCGTGCCCAGCGGGCGCGTTGGTTACGCGGCGCGGCAGAGGCCAAAAGCCGCTACGGCTGGCGGTTGCTGCGCGAGGGAGTGCGTCGCCGGGACTTCGCAATGTTAGAAGGCGCGGCGCGTAGCCTGTTGCCGGTCTATTCGACCTTGGCACTCGTCAGTCTTTTGGGAACGCTGGTGCATCTGGCTTTCTTCGTGCGGAGTGGGATTGTCCTGACCGGATTGTGGGCGTTGCTGGTGGTCTTGTTGGGCGTGTATCCCTTCTTCGGTCTGCTGCTGGAGCGTGCGCCGTTGCGTGCTTATGCGGCGATACTGGCAGGGCCGTTGTTCATCTTCTGGCGCACCTGGCTGAGCTTGCGAGCGCGCTACGGTCGCCGGCCGGTGCAATGGGTGCGCACCGAGCATGGTATGGGATGAGATGTATGCGGGCCTGGCACGATAGCCCTGTTGCACCACAGAGCTCACCGAGCACACGGGGAGACCCTCTATGGTGAAAGGCTTTGCGTCCTCGGCGGTGCGACATCCCTTGGGGATCGTCATCGCCCTGGCGATGGTGCTGCGGCTGGGCGCGGCGCTGTATCTGGGTGACCGCGTCGAGGTGCTGCCGGGCATCTACGACCAGGTGTCCTATCATACGCTGGCGCTGCGCGTCCTGGGTGGCTATGGCTTCACCTTCCCGAGCGACTGGTGGCCGATGACGCGCGCCGGCGAGCCGACGGCACACTGTTCCTTCCTCTACGTGCTCTACCTGGCGGGGGTGTATGCCCTTGTCGGCATCCATCCGCTGGCGGCACGGTTGCTGCAGGCGCTCGTGGCCGGCATCCTGGCGCCCTACCTGGCTTGGCGGCTGGGGCGGCGCGTTGCCGATGCACGCGTCGGACTGGCAGCCGCAGCGATCACCGCGGTCTACATCTACTTCATCTACTATAGCGCCGCGCTGATGACCGAGACGTTCTTCATCCTGGCGGTGTTGTGGACGCTCGACCGTGCCATGGCGCTGGCGGATCGGCCCGCCTGGGGGACGGCGCTGCAGCTGGGGCTGGCGCTGGGCCTGGCCGCATTGCTGCGCCAGCTCATCCTGGCCTTCCTCCCCTGCCTGCTGCTGTGGTTGGTCTGGCGGTGGCGCGGGCGGGTGCATTGGGGGCAATTACTGGCGCCGCTGACCGTGGTCGCGTTGCTCATCCTGCCCTGGACGGTGCGCAACTATCTCGTTTTCCATCGGTTCGTGCTGCTGAACACGAATGCCGGATTTGCCTTCTTCTGGGCCAACCACCCCATCTACGGCAGCGATTTTCCGGGGTTGCTGCCACCCGATGGGCCGTCCTACCAGGACCTGATCCCGATGGAATTGCGCCATTTGGACGAGGCAGCTATGGAGCGCGCGCTGATGCAACGTGCGCTCGGCTTCATATGGGAGGATCCGGGGCGCTACCTGCTCCTCTCGTTGAGCAAGGTCAGGGAATACTTCAAGTTCTGGCCTTCGCCGGCGTCGGGGGTGGTGAGCAACCTGTCGCGTGTGTTGTCGTTTGGCCTGTTCCTGCCGTTTATGCTGGCCGGGCTGGTGCGTGCGGCACGCGACTGGCAGCGCTGGTCGCTGCTGTACCTGTTTGGGGTGGTGTACACGTTGATTCACCTGCTCTCGTGGGCGCTGGTGCGCTATCGCCTGCCGGTGGATGCGGTGTTGATCGTGTTCGCCGGGCTGGCGTTGCAGGCACTGGTGGACGTATGCCGCAGGGGAGCATTTTCACCGCAGAGCGCGCAGAGATCGCAGAGAATATGAGGAAAACCTCCGCGTGCGCGGTGCTCTCTTCTCACCGCAAAGAGATTGCGGAGCACGAAACACGCGAAAGAACGCGAAAAGCATGCAGTCCAAGCTTTTGTCTCTTTCGTGCCCTTTTGCGTTCCGAATATCTCTTCCTCGTGGCAATCGCGGCGCCGACAGATTGCGTTGAAACTAATCCGCGGGTTTGGGCGGATCCACAATTTGCACTCTCCGATCTGCCATCAACAGGGAACACGAGAATGGGGTGCAGGGTATAATTTGCCCTATTCGTTTGCGCGACGGATGGCGGCCTGGTACACCTTGTCGCTGAGGTAGAACCCATTGGTCCTTAGATCGTCTAAGATAGGACGCACGGCTGCCAGTATGTTCATCCGTTTTGCCAAGAGCAATAGCCCAACGGTGCCTATGTAGTGCAAGTTGAGCAACTCGGCAGCGAAGCGTGCTTTGGGCTCATCCAGTAGTACCAGGTCAGCTCTTAGTTCGTGGGCAAGCACAAGGACCTCAGCCTCTCCCGCGTCCAGCTCGGTGCGCAAATAATCCACTACAGCGCGGTTGCTGAGGGGACGCATCTGAATCCAATGGGCCTTGCGTATCGCATCAGCGCCTGGCCGTGTAGGGCATTGACGACCACCTCTTCATACACGGCCTGAGGGATTATGATGACAGCGAACAGACGATAGAGCAGTTCAACTTGGCCGACGCGTGCCAGAGCGATTAATGGGGTTGCGTCCGATACCACGATCATTGATGCATTTCGTCCGCCAGGCGATCGACGGCGGTGAACTCAGCAGCCAGTTCTGCATCGCTGTAGTCGATCACCGGCACGCGGTTTTCGGAGAGCAGCTCGATGAAACGCCAGCGCTCCAGCCCGGCCAAGCGGGCGGCCTTGCCCAGGGAGAGAAAGCGCTTCTGATAGAAGTGCATTGCCAACAGCTGCCGCGCATCGCGTGCCAGCTCCTCGGAGAACACACCAGAAGCCTGCAGCGTGCGCAAAACATCCTCCGGTATAGGGGTTTCGATGATCACCGTTTGTATAGACATAGGTACGGCCTCCTTATAACACCCATGATAAGCGGGCCATTTGGGGATGGCAAATGCACTCGACAGCTGGGTGTATTTCAAATTGGGGGACGAGTTGGAACGACCGCCGGCAGAAGTTTTTTTCACCGCAGAGCGCGCAGAGATCGCAGAGAGTTTAGAGAGTATTGCCCGGGTTGAAAACTATAGAAATCTCTGTGTCCTCTGTGGTAAAGAAACAAGATCCGCGCTTCGCAAATCACCATGCACATCCTGTTCATTGTGCCGTATGTGCCCACGCCCATCCGCGTGCGGCCGTATAACCTGATCCGCGCCATGGCGGCGCGCGGCCACCGCATCACACTGGCCACCCTTTGGAGCGATGCGGAGGAACGCACCGCCCTGGAGACGCTGCGGGCTTGGGGCATCCGCGTCATCGCGCAGCCGCTGCCGCGCCCCCGCTCGCTGCTCAACTGCCTGCGCGCGCTGCCATCGGACGTGCCGCTGCAGGCGGTCTACTGCTGGTCACCTGCGCTGCGCGCCCGCATCGAACAGGAGCTGGCTCCCCTCTCCCGCAGCAGTGGGAGAGGGGTCGGGGGTGAGGGCGCCACCTCCCGCAGCGACGGAAAGGGGAGCGGGATGAGGCCCGACCTCGTCCATGTGGAGCACCTGCGCGGGGCACGCTACGGGCTGGGACTGGACGGCATTCCGGTGGTGTGGGACAGCGTGGATTGCATCAGCCACCTCTTCGCCCAGTCGGCGCGCGACAGTCGCAGCTGGAGCGGACGGCTGCTGACCTGGCTGGACCTGGCGCGCACACGCCGCTACGAGGGTTGGCTGGTCGGCCAGTTCGACCGCGTGCTGGTCACCTCGCCGGTGGACCGCGTGGCGCTTGAAGAGCTGGCTCTGCCGCAGAACACGCCGAGAGCGCAGGGGGCGGTCAAGAACGGTCCGGGACTCTCTGCGTCCCCTGCGACCCCGGCGGTGGACGAGGACCGCATCGCCGTGCTGGCGAATGGGGTGGACCTGGAGCATTTCCGCCCCGCCGATGGCCCGCGCGTGCCCGAGACGCTGGTGCTCAGCGGCAAGATGAGCTATCATGCCAATATCACAGCGGTCTTCTACCTGGTGGAGGAGATCATGCCGCGCGTGTGGGCACGGCGACCGGGGGTGCGCGTGCAGGTGGTGGGCGCCTGGCCGCCGCGCAGCGTGCGTCGCTTGGCGGAACGCTTCCCCGGCCGGGTGGAGGTGACGGGATGGGTGCCCGACCTGCGCCCCTATCTGCAGCGGGCACGGCTGGCGGTCGCGCCACTGCGCTACGGTGCGGGCATCCAGAACAAGGTGCTCGAGGCGTTGGCCTGTGGCACGCCGGTGGTGGCCACACCGCAGGCTTGCAGCGCGCTGCAGGTGCAGGCAGAGCG
>QEXY01000045.1 GCA_003130875.1 Ardenticatenia bacterium | reverse complement strand
GATGAGACCGGGTGAGGCGGATCATCCGGGCTGAATGAAGCCTATGAACGCGCTGCCAAGGCAGCATAACACTTTTCAGCGGACTTTTTCAACACCCTCTGGTGCTGGCTTTTGCCATAGACCGACACACGTATACAATGGTGAGGTTTGAGGGATCTACGTCAACCATCTCATACGACTCTCATCAGCGGTGTCCCATAGGGTGTCTATGACGCGCTACCTGGTGAGCTTGAACGGAAGTATCGTCCCAGCAGATCAAGCCCAGATCTCGTTGTACAGCCCAGCCGTGTGGCATGGACTCGGGGTGTACGAGAGCATCGAGGTGATCAACGGTATACCGTTCCATCTTGATGAGCATCTCAAACGTCTGTTCGACTCGGCGGCGATGATCGAGCTGGTTCTTCCCTGGACGATGGATGAGGTCGCGAGGTGGGCATACGATCTGTTGGAGCATCTCTCAGGAGATTGCCTCCTGCGCGTGATCGCGCTGGACATCTCCGAAGGAGCAGAGGACAAGCTGGTCGCGATGTTGCCCCAGCTCTTACCGCGCTATCCGACACAGTACTATCAGGAGGGCGTGCGGGCAGTGACCTACAAAGGCTGTCGCCACATGCCCACCTGCAAATCGTTGAACACACTGGTCAACCTGCTGGCACGTCGCCAGGCGACAAGCCTTGGTGCCCACGAAGCCATCCTATGCTCTGCCGGTAAGCTCACCGAAGGTTCCCGCAGCAATATCTTTGCGGTGTACAAGGGGGAAGTGGTGACCCCACCCCGCGACCAAGTCCTTCCGGGGATCACTCGCGACATCGTCATTCGGCTGGCGAGCGAAGCCGGTTATGCGGTTCGGGAGCGTAACCTGTGGCTCGCCGAGGTGGACCAATACGCGGAGTTCTTCATCACAAGCACCAGCATGCACATCATCCCGGTGGTGGAGATCGACGGTGTCCGTGTGGGGAACGGTTGCGTCGGGCGTGTGACCAGCGACCTGATGCAGCGTTTCGCGGCCTATCATCAGACGTATCTTGAAACGTTGAGGCAAGGCCTGAGGTCGTGCGCTCCAATGGCATCTCAAGGCAGATGATGGACCGTTGCCATCCGCCATATAGTTCCCCCGCTCATACATATCCACTACAATTAGTATGAGAAATGTGGTTGATTTTTTAATCTATATCGTGTATAATAATGTCAAATGACCCAGTACGAAGTCAAGCTACGCCTGTTCCTCTTCGGAGCGCTGGTCGGTTTGGTGTTCTTGATCCTCGCATTCCAGACATGGTACCTACAGGTAGTGCATGGCGAGGAATATCGCATGCTGGCCGACCAGAACCGGTTTCGCGAGGTAATCCTCGAAGCCCCGCGCGGTGTGATGTACGACCGCAACGGCACCTTGCTGGTGCGTAATCGCCCCACGTACAACTTGGTGGTAATCCCGGCTTATCTCCCGGAGGAGCGCACCGAACGGATGCGCTTATTAGCTCGCCTGGCGGAGTGGCTGGAGATGCCGCTCACCACTCGACGTGGTCCAGGCGACGCGATGGCGCTGCGCGTGTCTGGCCCCTTCCCCAGCGGGCGCAGTGGTGCTCCGTGGGATCGCCCGGCAGGTGACGGAATAGGTGGAATGGGCATTGTACCCCCCAGAGGAATCCTCGATATGGTGGAGGAAGCCAGTCTGCTTGCGCCCTATCAGCCTATTGTGCTTAAAGAGGACCTTGACCCAACCTTGGCGGCGCGCATCACAGAGGAAAACGTCAACCTGCCTGGCGTGCAGATCGAAATCCGCCCCCTGCGAGATTATCTCACTGGCTCCCTGACAGCCCACGTGATCGGCTATACCGGTGCCATCCCCCCTGCCTTGACGGCTGAATACGAGGCCAAAGGCTATGCGGCGAACGATCTCGTGGGCCTCACCGGCCTCGAACTCCAATACGAGGAGGTGCTGCGCAGTTTCAAGGGGCGCGAAACCATCGAAGTGGACGTGACCGGGCGCCAACTGCGCACCGTGGGTGAGCTCGTCTTGCCTCGACCGGGACACAATCTCAAGCTCACCCTCGACACCGAGCTGCAAAAGGTGGTGGTGAGGGCGCTGGAAAAGGGGATCCGCAACACCGAGCGACGTGCCGGTGTGGCGATTGCAATGGACCCGCGCAATGGCCAGATTCTGGCAATGGCATCATTGCCCGGGTTCGACAACAATTTGTTCGTCGGGGGGATCTCGACCCGAGACTATATGGCGCTGGTGCAGGATAAAAGACGCCCCCTCATCAATCACGCCATCGCTGGCCTGTACCCGCCTGGCTCTACCTATAAGATCATCCCCGCCCTTGGCGCGCTTCAGGAAGGTGTGGTCACCCCCAACACCATCATCATCGATGAAGGGGTCTTATGGCTGCCCAACCGATTCTTTCCCGATAACCCTGAACTGGCCCAACCCTTTTACTGTTGGTACCGCCAAGGGCATGGTCGGGTCAATTTTATCCGTGCTATAGCCGTTTCGTGCGACGTGTACTTCTATTATATCTCAGGAGGCTATGAGCCGAGCGGCTTCCAGGGCTTGGGAGTAGATCGCCTGGTCTATTATGCCGAGCTGTTCGGGATGGGGCAGCCCACCGGAATCGACCTTCCCGGCGAAGCGGCAGGATTGGTGCCCACGCCCAGGTGGAAACGGATCAACTATGCCGAGACATGGGTGACCGGTGACACGTACAACATGGGGATCGGACAGGGGTTCGTCTTGGTAACACCCCTGCAAATCCTCAATGCTTATGCCGCTATCGCGAACGGGGGATTGCTCTATAAGCCCTATCTGGTACAGGAAATATTGGATGCGGACGGCCGGGTGATTGAGCGGCACCAGCCACAGGTTGTGCGCAACTTGTTGGACTATGTCAGCCCGGAAAACCTGGCCTTGGTCCAGCAAGGACTACGGGCGGTGACAGCACTGGGTGGCACAGCCGAGGATCTGGACGTGCTCGGTGTGCCAGTGGCCGGCAAGACCGGCACCGCCGAATTCTGCGACAATTACCCGAAATGCCTGGACAAAGACGGTCGGGTGAAAACCTCGCACGCCTGGTTTGTGGCTTACGCGCCGGCGGATAACCCCGAGATCGCCGTCATCGCATTTGTTTATGGCGGCGGCGAAGGCTCGTTGGTGGCAGCGCCCATCGTGGCCGAGATCCTGCGCGCCTATTTCGGCCAACCTAACGAGCAAGATCAGGTAGAAGCCACCCCCACTCCACTGCCCGCAGGTCCACCGCCAGCCGGCGCATCGTTCACAGGACATTTTCTGGGCGGCAATCGCTGGGGATCTTCGGACACGGCTGTGACCGGGTTCGTGCTTGACCGACGCGGAATGCCGGTGCCCGGCGTCACGGTCAACCTGATCGCCGATTTGGAAGATGCCAGCTGGGAAGATCCCGTAATCGCTCAGGCGACCTCCGGCCCCACGGGTCAGTTTGACTTCACCCATTTAGACAAGTCCATTTCACAGGCGTGGCGTCTCGAATTGGCTGATTACGCGGTCACCGAGCCGCTGCGCTTTGAGATCGAGGAAGGTTATCAATATTGGGTAGAATTCCGTGGAGTATGGTGAGAAATATTCGGCAGGAAACAAGAGTATGAGAATTCCCATGGTCGTTTTGAGAAACGCCCATCCGATGCCAAGATGAGGAGCGAGAGGATGCAACATTCTGCGGTGGAGACGATCAGTAAAGCTCAGGTCAGCATCAAAGGCACCAGTGATGGTTTGGTGATCCATCTGGGCGCCGGCGAGTGGAACGCCCTGCTCGTCGCATTAGCCGAGAAGCTGGATCGAACCCCTTCCTTCTTCCGAGGTGGACGGGTGGCGCTGAACGTTGGCCCCCGTCAGTTGACCGCCTCCGAGCTGGAGACGATCGGCACGCTGTTGAGCAAATTCCAGGTCAGTTTGTGGGCTGTCCTGAGCGATTCGGTCGAAACCCAGCAAGCCGCCGCCGAAATGGGGCTGGAAACCTCATTAGCCCTATCGCGTATGGAACACCTGTTGGGTGAGAAGCTGGATGGGCGTGAACGGGTGATCGCCGATGGGGAACCGGCCATTCTGGTGCGACGCATCGTGCGTTCCGGACAGAGCGTGTGTCACACCGGACACGTGATCATTATCGGAGATGTCAACCCCGGCGCCGAAATCGTCGCCGGAGGCGACATCGTGGTGTGGGGACGCCTGCGGGGGAATGTCCACGCCGGCTCGAACGGGAATGAACGGGCCGTTGTGTGTGCCCTGGTGCTGGCACCGATGCTGTTGCGCATTGCAGGCTATGTGGCTCGTTCTCCGGGACGTGAAGACAGTGAGGCATATGAGCAATCCGTCGTGCCTGAAATAGCCTTTGTATATAATGGACAGATCGTTGCGGAACCATGGAGGGCTATGGATGGTCTGTACACGGACTGGCGCGCTGATTTGCTGCGCCGAGCGGCGAACACATTGTCCACCTGGTTCTGAAGTCTTGGGCAAAAGGAGGTAGAGCTCCAATGGGCGCAACGGTTATCACCATCACCTCTGGGAAAGGAGGTGTCGGCAAGACGACGGCAACGGCCAATCTGAGCGCCGCCCTGGCGATGAAGGGCAAGAAGGTTGTCGCGATCGACGCCGACATCGGATTGCGCAATCTAGACGTCGTTATGGGGCTGGAAAATCGCATCGTCTACGACTTGGTGAACGTCGTGGAAGGCTCTTGTCGCCTGCGCCAAGCCCTGATCAAAGACAAGCGCATCGAAAATCTTTATATGATCCCGGCCGCTCAAAGCCGCGACAAAAGCGCCATCCGCCCCCAGGATATGATCGACGTATGCGACCAGCTGCGCCCGGAGTTCGACTTCATCCTTATCGACTCGCCAGCGGGGATCGAACAGGGCTTCCGCAATGCGATTGCCCCTGCCGACCGCATATGCATTATCACAACACCCGAGGTGTCGGCCGTGCGCGACGCCGATCGTGTGGTGGGTCTCATCGAGGCCGAGGGGAAAGGCCCTGCCTTGCTGATTCTGAATCGCTTGCGTCCTCGTATGGTCCAACGCGGGGACATGCTCGACACCGCAGACGTCCTGGACGTGCTCGCCATCGACCTCCTGGGCATCGTCCCCGAGGACGAGGCGATCATCGTGTCTACCAACCGGGGAATCCCGGTGGTGATGGAGAACACATCGCGTGCCGCCCAAGCATTTTGCAATATTGCGGCTCGTTTAATGGGTGAGGACGTCCCTATCATGGAATTAGAAGAGCCCTCTCCCTCCTGGCTGAGCAAGATTGCCAACCTGGTGCGTCGCCATTAGATCTGGGTTTCAACCCGCATTTAGGTGAGCAGAGGACAAGACAGGAGTGCTGCCATGAACTTGCTGAATCAACTATTCGGCGGCCGACGACCTACCAGCCGTGAGGTTGCCAAGAGCCGCCTTCAGCTGGTGTTGGTCCATGACCGGGTTGACCTCTCCCCTCAGAAGATGCAGCTGCTCAAGGATGAGCTGATCAGCACCATCTCGAAGTATGTTGAGATCGATGCGGAAGGCATGCAAGTCAATCTGACCCAAAACGGCCGTCAGTGTCGCCTGACGGCGGACATCCCCATCCTGAGCGCACGTCCGAAGCGACAATGAGTCTATTTTCCCGGCGCACGTGGCGCAATTTCGATGTCATTTTGTTGGTCGCTGTATTGCTGCTGCTCATTTATGGCACGGCGATGATCAGCAGCGCGACACAAGCCACCGAGGATCTGCGCTATCTCTGGCAACGCCATGCGACCAACGCCATCTCCGGTCTGGTCCTGTTGATGCTCGTGGCAGCGCTGGATTATCGGTTCTATGAGAGTCTGCATCGGGTGCTGTACCTCCTGATCATGGGATCTCTCCTGGTATTGTTGGCCCTGGGAGAGGCCAGCCAGGGCGTGCAACGGTGGATCGGCGCCAACGCCATTCAACCCTCCGAGTTGGCCAAGGTGGTGGTGATCATCGGATTGGCCAAGCTGTTGGCAGACCGCGACGGGCAGATGCATCGCATGCGCAACCTGCTGATCTCACTGGGATACGTCCTGGTGCCGATGGGGCTGATTTACCTCCAGCCCAACCTGAGCACCGCTATCACTCTCGGTCTGATATGGTTCATCATGGTGCTGATGGCCGGCGCGCGGTTGCTCCACTTAGGCATTTTAGGACTGGGAGGGATAATCGTCAGCCCCCTTTTCTGGCTGAGCTTGAAGGACTACATGCGGGATCGCATCCTCCTCTTCCTAAACCCGACAAGCAACCCGGACACCTATTACAATGTACAGCAAGCGCTGATCAGCATTGGCTCGGGTGGTCTGTTGGGCAAGGGATTTGCCAGCGGCACGCAAAGCCAATTGCGCTTTCTGCGCGTGCGCCATACCGATTACATCTTTTCAGTGATCGGTGAAGAGCTGGGCTTCATCGGCGCCCTCATCCTGCTCGGCCTGTTCGCCTTGCTCATATGGCGCATTTTGCGCGTAGCGGCCATCGCCAGCGACCCCTTCGGACGTCTCATCTGTATCGGCGTGGCCTCTATGGTGTTCATCCATATTTCTATCAATATCGGGGTCAACCTGGGGCTTTTACCGGTGACAGGTCTTCCGTTGCCGTTCGTCAGCTATGGCGGCAGCTCTTTGTGGACCTTCTTGATCGCCCTGGGGCTGGTGGAAAGCGTCGCAATGCGCCACAAGAAACTGGCCTTTGAATAACTGCTTCCACCTCCAGATCGAAACGCTCCTCGAATGGGAAAAAGAGGCGCTCCGATCTAATCCATCCCTTCATCCATCACTTCATGGGGTGGTACGACACGCATAGGCCATTGGCCCTGTTTGCTGCGCAAATAAGCCGCACGACGCGCACCGTAGCGTGGATCTATCTCGGACAACAGCCGCAGCTGGCCATCCCATAGCACGTATGGATCTACCGTGCGCAGCTTCGTGCTCACACAAAACGTGGGATGGTGCTCATCCCACACAAAGCGCGTTCGAGGGGATATGAGCTGCAGCAGCTCTTGCAACCGCTTGTCGGGACATGCCTGAAGTTTCTGCCAGACCTGCGCGTCGGTGCTCCATAGATCGTCCTGACCGATGACCCCCGTTTCCAGGCCATATCGAATGGCCTGCGCACACAACTCATACAGGCCTACCTCTCGAAAGCTCGCCCAGCTGGCATGGTCAGCAGCCATATAGGTATCCGCAATCCAGCAGGCCACAGCGACGTCGGCGACGACAATCTGACCCTGGTGCACCACTAAAGCGGCCAGTGCCCGCTGGATGTCATCCCAACTCGCTAAGCCCAGGTCGAGACTGTCGCGGAAGAAGTAGTCCAACCGATCAGCACACAACGCCGGTGCAGGTTGCTCCACCAAGGAGAATTGACGTTCGTCGAGCATTTGCCGCCAGTCATATCCATAGCGCGCCAGGACTTCCGGCAGATCACTAAGCGCTATATAGGTTTCCTTTACCGTGTCGTGGTAACATTGGCTGTCGTGTCCTCCATATACATAGTCGATCACGTGGCTGAAAGCCGTGTGGCTGGCGTCGTGCAACAAGGCTGCCAGTTGTTCCAATAGAGAGGCTCCCATACGGCGTGCCAACAACATCACGCCTACACTGTGCTCGAAGCGCGATGTGGGATGAGTAACCCCAATCAGCCCGCTGATCCCGTGCTGCAACACCCCACGAAGCCTCTGGAGTGTGCGTGTATGCAGCACATCCACCAAGACGGGTTCATCGATTTCAGCTAGTCCGTAGATGCGGTCGTAATACTCCAATGCTACCCCAAAAGCAGAATGCTGCCCGACAATCAGAAGATGCCGCTCCAGGAGCGACACGGTTTATCTACTCCATTATGGGCGCTGCTGTACCCACGTCAAGTCCAACGCTGTTTGCCATGACGAATATCCCAGGCCTATAATTACATGGTGATCCTCACTTTTAGGAAGATATATCGATGCATCTGCTCCGCAATCGCTCCCTCATCACCCTCTCTCTGGGGCACATGTTCCTGGACTTTTTCAGCAGCGTGGTGCCCGTATTGCTTGCTTTTTTCAGCGTTCCCATGGGGCTGAGCAACGCGCAGCTGGCCACCGCAGCCAGTCTATATAATTTTGTGTCTTCCCTGCTCCAGCCTGCTTTCGGCTGGCTCACCGACCGCGTGGGGAGTCGCTGGATTGGCACGCTCAGCCTGTTATGGACGATGGTGTTCATCTCCGGGGTGGTGGTCATCGGTCAGCGAGGCGACTACGGGCTCTTGCTTGCAGCTTTGAGTATGGCCGCGCTGGGCTCAGCCGCATTCCACCCTCAGGGTGCTATGAATGCCACACAAGTTGAGGAAAAATGGCGCACAACGAGTGCTTCCATCTTCTTTTTCTTCGGCAATCTCGGTCTGATGAGTGGACCACTGGTGGCTGGATTCATCCTAAAGAGCTTCGGGCCTGACAAGTTCCCGTTTCTGGTCCTAGCTGGCATGCCGGTGGTCCTTCTAACTGCTGCCAGCGTTCCCATGACGGAGCAAGGGTCATCTTCTCGCTCGACTGTCAGAAATGCCAATCCATCCAGCCATGTCGCACCGAGCGCCGGCGTGCTGATACCCCTGGTCGGGCTGATCGCTCTGCGTTCCTGGGCCAATTTCGGCACCACCACGTTCCTGCCCAAGTTCTACCAGGAATTGGGCTGGGATCCGGCCCGCTATGGCACCGTTGCCTCACTGTGGATGCTGGGCACAGCGGTGGGCAATGTGGCCGGCGGCCCACTGGCCGACCGCTATGGCCGGCGGTTGTTGGTCTCGTTGAGCCTGATCATGATGGTGCCTGTGATGTTTATGCTGCCCTTGGTGCAAAGCAACTATCCATTCCCCTTGATCGTGCTGGGCGGCTTCACTTCCGGGCTTTCTTTTAGTGTTATCATGGTGTTGGCACAATCCCTGTTGCCAGGCGGCAGAGGGCTTGCCTCGGGCTTCACAATGGGTTTCATGTTCGCCAGCGGCGCTGTGGGCAATGTCATCAATGGCTGGCTGGCGGACTGGCTGGGGCTTTCCATCTCGCTACAATCTGTCGCACTGGTGGCGCTTGGCGCGGCAGCATGTGCGCGCTTCCTGCCGCGCACACGACCGGCGGAACCGGTAGCCGAAGCGCACGCCAGCAGATCACCCCGATGACTCAGATGGCTCAGAGGAAAGACCCCACGGTGGCTTGAAGGGCGCTTTAACTCATCGCTCTTCGCTGATCTCCAGCCAGTCCACCGCAGCAGCGAGCGGACGGTCATCCGGGATATCCAGCACGGCAACAGGGGCAACGGCATGGGCAAAATGCAAGGTGAGCACGTTCAATCCCTGGCGCAACACCGAATGGGGCACCCGGAGGCTTACGATCTGCCAACCTTCACCCAATTCGAGAGATTTCCCGATCGGCCGTCCATTGAGGGTCAGGGTCAGCGTTTGCTGAGCTGCGCCCGGGTAAGCGAAGGGTGCTATGCGCAGCGCGAGCCTGCGATCTCCTGCGCCACGCACCGGGAAGAAGAGATGCGCTTCCGAGCCAATCACCCAATTGGCCTGTGCGCCGAACACCTCCTCATCATCACCCCATCCCTCGCCACGGTAAGGGAAGGAGCGCCATTCGCCTAATTCTATGCGCAGCGGATTGGGCAACGATGGCTGGATCAAACGGTAGACGCACGTACCGCCGGCACATGCGAATGGGGTGGGCTCGTGTGGCAACAGTGCCAACGCGAGTTCGCGCGTTGGCCCAGCGGTGTCCACGTAGGGATGACGCAGTGGGATGGCATCGTGCACGATCAAGTAACGGATGTCATACAGCGTCAGCAATTCGCCCGCCTGTGCCTGTGCCCGCACTATGGTGTCTTGGTCTGGAGTGCGATACATCTCGACCTCGGTGATTGCGCGGAAGAGAGGGATGCGCTTGAAATACTCGAATTTGAAGGCGGGTGCGCGCGAGATGTTGCCAGCCAACAGGCGTTTTTGGTGATACGATTGATAATATTGCAAACGCGTCTCCTCAGCACCGAGCGTGCCGAAGCTGTTGCGCCAGCCCAACGGCAATTCCAGGATGGCGAAATCGTCCTTCTGTGTGGCAATCTCCTGGTAAACCTCCGGCACACGAGCATCGCTCAGGGGCAACGGCACGGAGACTTGATCGAACAGCACCAAGACGAGCAAGCATAACGTGGTGATGGCCATGCCCAGTCTGGGCAGGCGCGCCACGCGGCGCAGCAATATCATAGCGCCATAGCCGACCAACACGGCTAACGCCATCACGAGTACCACACTGAAGCGGTTGGGCACCCGATTGGCACGCACGAACGGGATATAGTGCAACAGGGCAAACGGCAACGGGATGGTGACGCCGTGTTCCAGACCTTGTTCGCGCAGCAAATTGTCGAAAGAGAAAAGGTATCGGCCACGAACCTGCAGCAAAGGCCCGAGCGTCAACAGCGCGAAGAGCAATGCCCCCCAAGCCCACACCCGCACCTGACGCCAGGCGAAGACGCATCCGAGCAATGCCAGCGCCAGCACACTGTATCCCAAAAAGACGGTGTTCACATCCCGAGTAGGTGCGCGTCCTTCGACCACAGCGCGCAAATAAGCAGACCAATCGGGTGCACCGAACAGAGGATGCAGTGCGGTGGGCGAGAACCAGCCCACCAGGTCCGCCGAGAGATTGAGACTCTCACCCCAGCCGCGCAGCGCAAAGTCACCCTGTATGAAAGCGTTCAGCACGGGCACCATCACCGGCGACCACACGATGCCTGCCACCAACACCAATATCAGCAGACGCCTCAGGACGATGGACAGGACGATGACACGCCCCAAACGGGTGGGTATCTGTCCTTGCGAGGATGGCGGATGCCTTTGGCTATGTCGCGATCGCGTCAAGGGTGCTTCTGGGGAACGCCTGACAGCGGCGAGCTCACCCAGGATGAGGACGAGCGACAGAAAGAGCAGGAAAACGCCGAAGATCATCTCGGCCAGCAATGCAAAGGCAGCACATAATCCGGCCAGGACGGGGTTTTTGTAATCCGGTTCGCGCAATGTCTTTAGGAAGAAGAGAGCATAGAAGGGAAACCATTGCGCAGTGACCATATCATAATGGCCGATCGCCGCGTAGACCATGCGGCTGGCAGCGAAGGCATAGGCAGCGCCGGCAATGAAGGCAGCGCCGTGGAAAGGCCAACTGTTCGCCCATTCGGGGTGTTGTGGCGCCAGCAGGTAACGCAGCAACAGATAACCCCCGTAGCCGCTCAGCACATAGGCCATCAAAATGACCAGGTTGGAGGCCAACGGCAGTGGAAAGATGAGCTGCAAGGGTAACCCCAGCGCGGCGTTGAAGAAATTATACGTGTACAATACCAGGTCGATCCCCAACGGATAGAAAATATAGTCGCTGTGCAGGGGTGACCGCTGCCCATCAAGCAAGCTGAACTTGAACCACCACATATTCCAAACAAAGGTGAACTCATCAAAAGCCCACACAGGGCTGCCCGGGATATGGGTGGCGAGATGGGCTGCCAATGGCCAGGTCAGCGTCAACGCCAGCAGTAGGTAGAGGAATAGGACGATGAGATGGACGTGGTATCTTCTCAAGCTGGGCTCCATTCTGTCTTGCCATCCATCATACCATGATTCGCGATGTCCAGCTAAAGCCCGATGGATGATTGCGTTAGCCCTCCTTTTTATATTCTCGTCTTAAATCGAAATACACCCAAGCGCCACGTTTCTTTGACACCTCATATGATCCGTGATATAATTGGCATATGTTGTGGCAAGATGAGTGTATCCGCATACGCCTGACCTGAGCGCCACCGTCGTGTTGTTGATTCCACAGAAAGCAGCGTAAGACCGATCAGCTGCTGATGTTGTGGGAAGAGGACGCCCGGGAACGATGAGGTTCATTTTATGTAAGCTGGCTCATCAGTGCAGTGGAATGCCTCAGCGCACCTCTGTGTTGTTATCATCTCCT
>QEXY01000006.1 GCA_003130875.1 Ardenticatenia bacterium | reverse complement strand
GTTGAGGAGCTCCTGATGGCGTTGGCAGCGGCATATCTCACCAAGGCGCCAGCTCCCCGTATGCGCGCGCCCGCACGACGGCTGGAGTATCTCATCCGGCTGGCGCGCGAACGTGCGGCAGATGCCGTCATCTGTGCCTACAGCAAGTTTTGCGACCTTCCGCTGGCCGAATATCCCCTGCTCAAGGCCGATATGGAGCGCATCGGCATCCCCGTGTTGCTGCTGGAGTTGGAGGACGAAGCGCTGAGCGGCCAACAGCGCACACGCGTGGAAGCTTTCTTAGAAACGGTGCGGGCGCATGGATGACCCACGCGATATCCGGATTCGACTGCTGAGGGGGCTATTGCGCTCGCCGCTTGGGTTGCGCCTAGTGCGCGCATTGCTCGCCGGACGTCCTCAGAAGCCGCACCATCACGTTTCGGCGGACTTCTTCCTGGAGATGGCGCGCGGTGCTTATGCATCGCGTGCGTGTCCAGTGGTGTGGAGCAACATCTTCGTGCCGAGCGAGCTGTTCTGGGGATTGGGGATCGTGCCCTTCTTCCCCGAGACATGGGCCGGGCTTGCTGCCTCGATGGGATTGAGCGCGCTGGGGGTGTCGCAAGCGGCGGCAGTGGGTTATCCAATTGACCTGTGCACGGTGCATCGCAGCGCAGCAGGTCTGTGGGCCAGTCAACTGTTTCCGCGCATCGACGCCGGCGTCGCCACGTCGCATGCCTGCGACCTGGCCGGCCAGATGCTCGGCAACTTCGCCTATGCCCAGGGCAAACCCTTCTTTTTGCTCGATGTGCCCCAGGACGATGACGACGCGTCGGTGGACTATTTGACTGTGCAGCTGGAACGGCTGATTGCGCACTGGCGCGAGGTGTTGGGCATCGACTTCGACCCGGACCGCTTGCGCGAGGCGATTCGCCTGTCCAACCAGGCGCGTGCACTGGCATTAGAGGTGGCCACCCTGCGTGAGGCAGAGCCGGCACCGCTGCGCGGGTCGGGCATGCGCGACCAGCTCGCCATGCTCACAGCGATGTTCGGCCATCCGAGTGGAGTCCGCTATTACCAATCTTTGCGCGATTATACGGCTCAGCGCATTGCCAATGGACAACCTGAACAGACGCATCAGAGGGTGCGTTTGTACTGGATGCATTTGATGCCTTACTTCGAGAGTGACCTGCTATTCATCCTGGAAGATGAGCTGGGAGGTGTCATCGCCTGGGAGGAGATCAGCACCCTTTGGTGGGAGGAACTGGATGAGCGCGAGCCGCTGCGCTCTCTGGCGCGCAAGATCGCGTCTCTATTCTTCAATGGCCCTATTCAGCGCCGTACGGAGATGGCATTGCGTCTCATCCAGCGGTATCATTGCCAGGGTGCGATCCATTTCAGTCATTGGGGTTGCCGTCAGTCGGCGGGGGCTTTGTACGTGCTGCGCGCACGTCTGCGTCGGGAAGGGGTGCCGCTGCTTATCCTGGACGGCGATTGCATCGACCCCAGCAATTTGCCGCTGGGTCCATTGCGCACCCGCCTAGAAGCTTTCATGGAAATGCTAGTGTAGCTTACCGTAAGGGGGTTCCTCTACCGTGTATGTAGCAGGTATCGATATTGGCTCCACCTCAGGTGAAGCGCTCATCTTGGAGGGAGAGCGCATCGCCGGATGGTCGATCGTGGACACCGGATATAGCAGCCGCCGCGCCGCTGAGCAGGCGCTAGAACTGGCTTTGCAACGTTCCGGCGTTGCGCGCGATCAGCTGCGGCGCATTGTGGCAACCGGCTATGGACGGGTGTCGGTCGATTTTGCCGACCAACAGGTGACCGAAATCTCGTGTTATGCCCGCGGCGCCCATTTCTTGTACCCTCAGGTGCAGACCGTGATCGACATCGGGGGACAGGATTCCAAGGTAGTGGCGGTGGGCTCTGGTGGCAAGCCGTTGGACTTTGCAATGAACGACAAATGTGCCGCCGGCACGGGGCGCTTCCTGGAGGTCATCGCACGCGTCTTGCAGCTGGAGCTGGCCGAGATGGGCGATTGGGCGCTGCGCGCCAAGCGTGCTGCCGAGATTTCCAGCACCTGCACCGTGTTCGCCGAGTCCGAGGTGGTGACTCTGGTCGCGGATGGGGTGACACGAGAAGAGATTGTCGCTGGTATCTGTCGTTCCATTGCGCGTCGCGTCGCTGCTATGGCTGCTCGCGTCGGGGTGGAACCGCCAGTGATGTTTGCTGGCGGTGTGGCACGCAACCGGGGCGTGGTACATGCTCTGGAAGAGGCGCTGGGTCACCCCCTGATCGTGCCCGAAGAGCCACAAATCGTCGGCGCGTTGGGCGCAGCGCTCATCGCACGCGATGGGATGGATGGGTCCGACAAGCTATTTGGTCCACAGGGCTAGAGCCCTGGAGAGACGAGAGCTTCTGACCGTGGGGCTGGTACTCCAGGTCCTGGTGGACTGTCTGGTTGCCGCCAGACCATTCGGCTTTTGTGTCGACCGGCAACACCAGCCGAGACATCCTTCCACCGTCGAAAGCGCAGAGCACGCGGAGCCTTTAATTGCTCTCAGCGTGCTCTGCGGTGCAAAAATCCTGGTCGGGTGCCCATGAGCCTACATTCCGCACCTAACCGGTGTCCTGATAGCCTTTTCCACGTAAGGGCCAAGGAGCGGAAGCCCACTCGCTGGGGGCTCGCCGCCGCCGAGGGACACCCCCGGCGGGCATAGTGCTTCACCGGCTGGCAGTGGACCTCCAACTGATGATAACGTCACTTCTTCTCCAGCGCCCGCACGGCCGCTGCCGCCTCCTCCGGCGAGGAAAACTCCCGACGGCGCAGCACCTGCCAGGCCTTCTCCGCTCTTTCCTTCTCTTTGGCCACCTGCTTCTGCAGGATTGCCCGTTCCCGTTGCTCCGTCTCCGCCGACCAGACCGCCAGCCACCGCTGGCACACTCCTCCCCAGGAGGTGCACACCTCCAGGTAGCGATACCCTTCCTGGAGGGCGGGCTGCATCTCCTCGGCGCTCACGGCGGCAATGCGCTGCTGGGCCAACCCGACCCGCTCCGGCACCCGCGTCAGCCATTTCACTTGCGAAAGGCGCTGCAGGTTTTCCTCACTGTACAGCGCACTGTCGGCCACCAGGTAGGGCATCGGGCTTCCTGAAATTGCGCCAGGTACGCCTCTACCAAAGAGGGGAACGCCTGGCCATCGTAGGTGTTGCCGTCCAGGGCCTGAATCCAGACCGGCAGCGCCGAACGGTAGGTGGTCAACAGGGCCGCCACCTGCTTCAAGTCGGGCCGGTGGTCGCGGGAATAGCCATAGGTGATGCGGATGACGCCTGGCTCTCCCGGCCGGCCATACTCCCCTTCCACGCTGAAGGAGGTGGTGTCCAGGTGAACAAAGCGGTGCTCCATGCCGTACACGCGCAGGGCGTGAGAAACCACCTGGGCAAAGACCTCGGTCTCCCCTTTCTCGTGCAGGATGTCCAGCGCCCGGCCCAGGCTGTCATGATTGAGCATCTCAGCCGTCAGCCCGGGCCGCAGCAGACGGTTCAGGGGCTTGTTGGCGAAGAACTCCAGGGTGAGGTAGAGGGAACGGGTGGTGAAGCCGAGGGCATTCAAGATCATCGCTTGCACCGCTTCCCCGACACTGACCTGTCGTTCGGTGGGCCGATGATGCGGTCAATCCGTTCGGCCAGGCCGATTTCCTGGCAAATCCCTGCCACGATCCCCAGATGGATCCAAACGCCGGGTCGTATATTCTTCTGCCATCGGTCTCCTCCCACCCCTGGAGGATACCACGAAATCGCATTTCTCGCTTGTCAAGGTGCAATGTGAGAGTGTTGAAAAAGTCCCTTGACCGCTCAGATTTTCAT
>QEXY01000044.1 GCA_003130875.1 Ardenticatenia bacterium | reverse complement strand
CGTGCCGAGTGGTGGTGGTGAGGCGTTGCCGTTGCCGATCACCCTGCCAGGGTGGGGCGGCGGTATGCGCGACTGGACAACCGAACGCATCTCTTGGGGACCATAGGGTCTTGAGCGATATGATACACGACCAAAACTCCACCGTAGCAGGGGTTCCCGCAACTCCGTTGTTGGAGGTCGTGCGAGGCAACGAACAAGGGCGCATCGTGCGGCTGAAGCTCAGAACGCGCATTGGACGGGAACGTGACAATGAACTGGTGCTCACCGATCCACGTGTTTCCCGATATCATGCCGTCATCGAACTGGACAATACACGATGGGTGATCCGCGATCAGAACAGTGCCAATGGCACCTTTGTCAATGGAAGACGCATCAGCGCTGGTAAGGTACTCCACCCTGATGATCGGATTCAGATAGGCGATACCGAGATAGTCTTTCATCCCTCTCGGGTGGGCGCTGATGGGCAAGTTGAGATGGTCACTGTGCTACGGCCTCCCGAAGCGATCCCGACGCGTGCACAGCCTTCCACTAGGGTACCGGCTTGGAATTGGGCTCTAATCGCTCTGGGAGGGGTACTCAGCGTGGCTATGTTGTTGCTCGTGATCCTCATCGTGACGCGTGGGCGCGGCGAGATATGGCTGGTTTCCGGGTCAACCCCTGCAGCAGTGGAGCTTGCATCCAGTGACTTTGTACTCGCATATCAGGATGATTTCAGCGATCACGACAGTGGCTGGGATGACGCGTTTGATCGCTACACTGTCAAACAATACGGTAACAACAAGTATTACATTGAGGTGATGACCAGCAACTTGGTTGCTTGGGGGCTGGCCAATCGCGATGTGGCCAACTTCCGGCTTGAAGTGGAAGCGACCCAGGAATCCGGCCCCAACAACAATGGCTATGGCATTCTGTTTCGCTTTCAGGATCGCGAAAATTACTATCGCTTCGATGTATCCGGTGAGGGATATTTTCTGCTCAGCAAGCTGTATCGTGGCGAATGGACCACTTTGATCCCCTGGACCCCTTCACCTGTTTTGAACGTCGGTCAAGCAACCAATCGGCTGATGGTAGAGGCTTTGGGGACACGCATTCGGGTATTCGCCAACGGCGCAGAGTTGGGGCAGG
Source organism: Ardenticatenia bacterium (assembly GCA_003130875.1). Lineage (GTDB taxonomy): Bacteria > Chloroflexota > Anaerolineae > 4572-78 > NAK82 > NAK82. Next base: position 9,538 of record QEXY01000044.1, on the reverse strand, counting down.
TGACTGATGATTCTCTATCCCATGGCAATTTCGGCGTCTTCGCCAATACATTTTCAGAACCCAACCTGGTGGTCAGCTTCGATAACCTCAGGTTGTGGATTCCGCGTGGTGAATCGATCGCGATGGTGCCGACTCCGACGCCTACCTCAACGCCCGCCCCCGCAACACCTACGAACACGGTGAGCGTACCTGCAACACTTTCACCCACTTCTGACACTCCCACTCTTGAAGCCGCCACACCTGGCGTTACCATTGCTCCATCAGCGATGGAGTCTCCAACACCACCACCGTTGCCCGAATATGTGTCGCGCAATATGCCTCAGGCGCGCAATCCCTCGCCTTTACAAGGACACCTTTTCTTCCCTGTCTTTGACGCCGAGATGCAAACTTATCATATTTATGCTGCGGATCCGGCCGATCACCAGCGGGAACGGATCGCCGAATACGCGAGCCAGCCGGATGTGAACTTCGACGGGCAGCGCATCGTCTTTCGATCGTGGAAACATGACAATCGTGGGTTGATCGAGCGTGCCATCTCCGGTGGACCCGAATGGCGCTTCAATGTGCACTTTGAGGCAGCACGTCCCACATTCGCTCCCGACGGTCAGATGTTCCTGTTCCATTCGCGCGAGGCAGGAGAACCGGCCGCTATCTATCGCACCGTCGGCGATCGCTATGAGGTGTTGCGTCGTGAGGGTGCGCCGATCCAAGGACAATCACCCGCCTGGGTAGATGGAAAGCGTTTTGTCTACCAAGGGTGCGTGGGAAATGCGTGTGGATTGATCGTCAGCAACTTGGACGGAAGCTCTCCTCAGCAAATCACGCAAGACCCGGGCGATACCAACCCTGATGTCTCTCCAGATGGACAGCAGGTTGTTTTCATGTCGCGTCATAAGGGAAATTGGGATATCTATCGAGTGGGAATCGACGGAACTAACTTGATGCAACTCACCACTGATGAGGCAGACGACGGTCTCCCTGTCTGGTCTCCAGATGGCAAGATGGTCGCCTTTGTCTCCAACCGTGATGGTGTCTGGGAACTGTGGGTGATGGACGCCGATGGAGATGATCAGCGCCCTCTCTTTGCCCTGGGAGGCTCGATTGACGGTGTGGTGGCCATTGATGTGCGCAACTCGCGTGGCTGGCTCGAGGAACGCATTGCCTGGGGGCCATAGCGGGGGAGGAGATTGAAGTGGCCACGCCTACACTTTCCAATCGAACCATTGATCATCTGCGCCTCTTCATCTTCGCCGTGGCGGGGACTCTTTTGATCGGGGGTATGGCGTTCACAATGCGTCATCAGGCGGCAACCGCACCGCTCTTGGGGACATCCACACCCACTCCCACTATGACATCCACGCCCACGGCCACGAATACCCCTACAGCTACTCCGTCCCCGACCCCGACGGCAACTTCGACTGCTACTCCCACCCCGACTCCTACCGTCGTCCGTACTTTCCGGGTGACCAAGCGTGCCACCCGTCCACCGCGCCCCACACCCACTCCGGGTACGCCCACACCAACTCCCACGCCGGTGCCACGCACCGTTCTGATCGACACTCTCAACTTACCAGATGTGTCCCAAGCGCAGGATCATTTCTGGTTTGGACGGCCCTTCGATGGACAGTTTGCCACTTGGGGCAGTGCCTATTATCCCTTTGGCACGAATGCGCGCGGACAGTATCTATGGCATTACGGCATGGACATCCAGAACCCCTTTGGCACTCCCATCTTGGCGGTCGGTGATGGGATGGTGGTGCGCGCAGGTCCGGATGACCGGCAGCTGTACGGCCCACGCCTCAACTTCTTCGGACAAGCAGTGCTGGTCCAGCATGATATCGCCTGGAACGGGCTGCCGATTTTCACGCTTTACGGACATGTTTCCAAAGTGCTCGTTCGCGAGGGTGAGCGTGTGCGGGCGGGACAGGTTATCGCCGAAGTGGGGCAGGGAGGGGTGGCATTGGGGCCGCATTTGCACCTGGAAGTGCGAGTGGGCAGTCCAGAGTATCGTGATGCACGCAATCCCACCTTGTGGATCAAACCCGACCCCGGTTATGGTGTCGTAGCAGGACGGATAATTGACGCACAAGGTTACGTAGTTCCGCAACAGTTAGTGTTATTGTACCGCGCTGAGGAACCCGATCACTACTGGCGTGAGACGTTCACCTATCCGGACAATCTATTCCGATCCGACCCGGCATGGGGTGAGCTGTTCGCCTTTGGCGATGTGCCAATAGGAGCGTATTTGGTAAAAACGCGCCTGGATGGACGGGTATATAGCTGCCCTATCACAGTGCAGGATCAGGCGACTACTTTCGTGATCATCCGGGGTGGTGAGCCCCCCACTGTCTTCACCGCGATCAGCCCGGAGACGTCGCCGAACCCGTAACTCAGCCTGTGCTAGCGTCTATTATATGGAGGAAAAGGGGGCCTTATGCCGAGCAAACTGAGCTGCCACTGGCAACGGACACGACCTTCGCAGGAAGATGACAAATGGCTCTCACAATGGCGCCCTTTGCATATCAAGTTGATCGTCGGTGCCAATGATGCTATTCCTGGAGGAGGAAGCGCTACCGCGGTTGATCAAGTTGCGCGATCTCTGACCAATAGGTATTCTGCATCATAACCGATAATAGTTAAGCGAGAAATATCAGCGATGTCAATCCCGTCGCAGAGACAACCCGGACCGTTTCCTACAGGTTATTCCAGAAGAGCGCATGTCTCGGAGCGTCCCAGACCTGTCCGACGCATGCCTGTATGGGTCGTGCTGATCCTATTGCTGGCAGCACTGCTTATCCTGAGCAACGGGGTCACCTTTTACACTGATTATCTCTGGTATCGCAGTGTCGGGTTTTCCACCGTTTTTCTCATCTCGTTGACCACGCGGCTGGGTGTCTTCTTTGGCACTGCTATCCCATTCGTGGCCATCTTTCTGGGCAACATGCTCCTGGCACGTTACCTGTCCACACGTCAGCCTCTCTATCGCGGTCAAACTCGCGCGCTCGATGCACCCATTTGGGGCTGGCTGATTGGAATCGGGGCACTGTTCCTCGGAGTGCTTGTGGGTCTGGCTGCTGCGCCACGTTGGTTGGACTTTCAACGTTTCTTTCACCAGGTGCCGTTTGGGGTTGTCGATCCTCTCTTCGGTCTGGATGTCGGCTTTTTCGTCTTCAGCCTGCCGGTCTATCAATTCCTGCAAGGGTGGTTGCTCACTGTACTGTTGCTTACGCTTCTCGGTGTGGGCCTCCTTTATTTTGTGGCCCAGCTGCCCCATCTACGCGATGGCACTGCCAGCATACTGCCTCACGTGCGCTTGCATGTCTCTGCACTGGGTGCGGCACTCTTCGCCACCATCGCATGGGGACACAACCTGGCAACATATGACCTGGTTTATTCGCCGCGTGGAGTGGCCTTCGGGGCGAGCTACACCGATGTGCATGTGGAACTGGTCGCTTTGCGGGTGATGTTTTGGATTGCAATTCTTATCGCCCTCATGTTGCTAGCCAATGTGTACCTGCGCCGTCTGTGGTGGCCGATCATCAGTGCAGCTGCCTGGATGATCATCGCACTCTTTGCCCTTACGATACTGCCGGGCGTCGTACAGCGTTACGTGGTGGAACCAAGCGAGCTCGCCTTGGAGACACCTTATATCGCATACAATATCGCCAGCACACGCCAAGCCTATGGGCTGGACCGCATCGAAGAACGCAGCTTCGACCGCATCATCCCGCTGACCGCCGCGCTTCTCTCGGAGCACCGGACCACTTTGCAGAATGTGCGTCTGTGGGATTATCGTCCTCTCGGAGAGACCTACCGCCAGATTCAGGAAATCCGCCCCTACTACCGGTTCAAGGACTTGGATGTGGATCGTTACCACATCAACGGCGATTATCGCCAGGTGATCATCGCAGCTCGCGAACTCGATCAGTCGCGTCTCCAATCGCCGACCTGGGTAAATCAGCACTTACAGTTCACCCATGGTTATGGCGTGGTGATGAATCCGGTCAATGAGGTGCTTCCGGAGGGACTACCCCCCTTGTGGATTAAGGATTTGCCTCCCACCATCACGGTGCCGATCACCTTGACGCGGCCTGAAATCTATTTCGGCGAGCTGACCGACAATTACGTCTTCGTCAACTCAGATATCGAGGAATTCGACTATCCGCGTGGCGAAGAGAACGTCTACACCACTTATCAAGAAGAGAGCGGGATCCTCCTAGATTCCTATTTCAAGCGCCTTGCCTGGTCACTTCGTCTGGCCGACGTCAATATCTTGCTCAGCAATTACATCACCCCGCAAAGCCGGCTGCTGATCAACCGCCAGATCCACGAGCGCGTCAAACTAGTAGCGCCGTTTCTGCGTTATGACGCGGACCCCTATATTGTGATCTGGAATGGACGGCTGTATTGGATCCACGATGCTTATACGACCACAGACCGCTATCCCTACTCTGAGCCAGTGTCAGAGGGGATCAATTACATCCGCAACTCGGTTAAGGTGATCACGGATGCCTACAACGGTGCGATGACCTTTTACGTTGTGGATGCCGAGGATCCGCTGGTACGCACATATGCAGCTATCTTCCCGGGTCTTTTCACTCCGGGCGATGCAATGCCGGAGGGACTGCGCGCCCATTTGCGCTACCCCGAGGGGCTCTTCAATGTGCAAACTGCTATGTACCGTACTTACCATATGCGCGATGTGAATGTCTTTTACAATAAGGAAGACCTGTGGAACATCCCTCGCGAGCTCTTTGCCGAGCGCGAGCAACAGGTGGAACCTTATTATGTGACCCTCCAGCTTCCAGAGGGGAAGCAGGAGGAGTTCATGCTCATCCTACCTTACACGCCGGCCAACAAGGACAATTTGATTGCCTGGATTGCCGGGCGTTGTGATGATCCCTATTATGGCCAGCTAGTCGCTTATCGTTTTCCCAAGCAAGAATTGATCTTCGGTCCGCGCCAAATCGAAGCGCGCATCGACCAGGTTCCGGAAATCTCTGCCCAGATGACCTTATGGGGCCAGCGCGGTTCACGTGTCATTCGCGGCAACTTGTTGGTCATCCCGTTGGGATATTCATTGCTGTATGTGGAACCGCTTTATCTACAGGCGGAGCAGGGACAGATCCCGGAGCTGAAACGTGTGATCGTCGCCTCGGGCGATCGCATTGTGATGAGCGAGACGCTGGAGCGTGCGCTAGTCCAATTGGTAGGCAAGGGACCGAGCGTGGCTGAACGCGGCCCGGCAGAAGCGGAGACGCGACTCGCAGAAAGTCGGGAGGGGACGGACACACTGACCCAACAGGTCTATGAGCTGGCACGCCAGGCGGATGCCCATTACAGCGCAGCTCAGGCCGCCCTACAGCGGGGTGATTGGGCACGCTATGGTGAGGAGATAGCTGCGGTCGAGCGCCTGATCAAACAACTGGTAGCACTGACACAGCCGCCTCCAACAGCGACCCCCACCCCCACACCTGTGCCTTAAGCGCTGGGCCTATTCCAGCGTGAGAAAGCGTTGCCGACGGGCAGCCATTTCGTCCAGAATCGCTTTGAGCTGGACAGGATTCTCGGCTGGGATGCGTTCTACCTTGCAGCCAGCAGCGCGCAATCGCGCCTCTATCTCTCTTGGGATGCGGTTGAGATTCCCAACGAGCGTCACATACTCGGCATACATCGCATCGTCAACCGAAAATCCCATCGTGACACGGAATTGACCCACATAGCGTTCTGCGGCACGCCACTCTTCAACGGCCCATTGATTTTCTGTCTGCCAGAACAGCAGGTAGTGGTACAATACCTTGGCCGTTGGCTCAGGAGGATGAGCATCCTCCAAGATTCGCTGGGTCGCTTTGAGCAGTCGATCGCGCCAGATGGCCTTCCACGTCTGGCCAGGGCACTGGGTATTGCGGTAATCGCAGTGACCACGCACTGCTTCTAAAGGGAGATGTAAAGTGCTCAACAACCAGGCGAGCAGCTGGGCGGTCGCATCGAGTTGGGATTCGGGAGGGGGTTGATCACTGAAGTTGCCTGAAAGACAGATCCCGACGCCTTCTTGATTGCCCCGCTCGCCAGCGTGATAGGAGATCACTTCCAACGGTTGTGTTTGTTGAATGTGCCCTTCAGGGGTGATGAAGAAATGGTAACCGATACCAGGCCATCCCTGACGTTCGACGTGATATTGAGCGATCTGACGCGCATCCACGGAAGGGGGCACAACACTGTGGTGGACGACTAAGCTTTTGATCGCTTCGCGTGGGCGCCTGGCGTAACGCCGTGTGGGGTGTTGGGCCAATGTTTCCATAATTTCTTCGATGGGTGGCTTGCGTGGCAGAGGAGCAGGCAGAACTTCTACCGATACCACCTGACCCGGATCACCCTGGCGACCGAACCAGGTAACCCCCTCATGCACCATTTCCCAGCGCAGACGATAGTGTCCTGCCGTTGCTGGCGACATCACCCGCGCCAACAGCTCCACTTCTTCACCGCTCGGCACATCGTGAGGCAGATGATTATGGTAAGCAACGGGCACCAATACCTCGCGGTTGTCTTCATCATACCAGCGTGAAGCCAGACAGAAGGGGTTAGAGCCCCTGTGCACCCAGGTACGAGAGCCTTCGTTGCGTAACCTGGTAGGCACGTAGATCGTCTCGCCAGCGACCATTCTGGCCGGTGTGTTCTGGGTGAGGAAGGCGACGCGGTATTCCGGTCGCGCTGGCATCTGCCAACGATAGTTATGGGCCAACGCACGACAGAAATCCTCAATCACAGCCGGGTGACGTTGGATGCTCCACTGCTCTGCCTCGTCCTCTGGCCCGTCCCAACGATAGAGGATCAGGCTGCGGATCTGGCGTTCGGGATATTGTTGATTCCAACGGTCGATCTCACCATATGCCGTCTGCACCCATTCACTGGGTGTCTCACCGTCTGGCCAACCTGTTGACCTGCCCACCGCATCAGGCAACGGGCGCGCATCGGTGATAAAGACGGGCACTCGCGGAGGGATGATCGCCATGCTGTCTTGATATGTCCTAAACTCAGCGTGACGATCTGAAAATGGGGGATCCATCTTCTGCTCCGAGACAATATGGGCGGGATCATGACCATGTGTGTAAGCGTGAATCGCCACCCCATCATAATTGCCCGGACCAAGTAATAACATAACATCCTGTTGATAGCGCACCCAGTCACCACGTCGATTGCCCGGATATGTCGTGTCCGCGCAAAACGGTGCCGTAGCAGCGAGCAGCACAAGATCATCCTGATGACCTGGCTGTGTGCGGATTGCCTCACGGCAGCGTTTATAACACCGTGCGTAGAGATGCGGGGTGATAATCTCTTCCTGGGGCGAGCCATATCCGGGTCGCGCTTCCGCTGCATTGGGATGATTGCCAATCACCCAGATGTGACATCCCGATGAATGACGCACGAAACCGGCGCACCGCGCCGCAAAGTCGTCATATAGGCTAGAAGCGGGCAATGTGCCGGCGCCACGGAACCCGTTCTCCAATAGCACGATCACCCCGAAACCCTGCTTAGAAAGGTCTTCGTAGGAGGCAGCTTCCGTATCACCTGGCTCGTGCCCGATCACCTCAGGGATGAGTACCCACCCACGTCGCCCGGCACTCGCCATTAAAGCCTCACCGCCGCGATCGTGGATGCCAAACAGATATATCGATTCGCCGCTCGCGACCATACTTCACCTCTAAGGGGAACCCCTGTCCGGCAGCACAAAACGTCGAGAACGTTACTGCACCACCATGTACGATGTCTCAGTGCCCCAGCCCCAGAAACATGAACCGGCTATCCCTTCTTTCCCTGAAGCTGGTGAGATACGGCTCCAGAGGAGCGAAACCACTAATTGGATGTTACGTTTGGGAAAGAACATCGGTCACAAGACCGTTTGTCCGCGCTTGATCACCTCTGCCACCGGATTAACGCCGAACTGATACATAAGGTGGCGATAATCGGGTTGCTTGAGGATAAGTAGATCTGCCTGCTTCCCGACCTCAATTGAACCGATGCGGTCGCCCATTCCCAGTGCCTGGGCAGCGTTGATCGTGCAGGCGTTGAGCGCTTCGGCGGGCTGCAGCTTCTGGTATCGGCACGCGATGGCCATCACCAGCGGCAAGGAAGGACACGGTGCAGAACCGGGGTTCAGATCGGTCGCCAATGCGATTGCTACCCCGGCGTCGATCATTGCACGGGCAGGGGCAAAGTGTGCATTGCCCAGGTGGAAATTAACCGCCGGAAGCAATACCCCCACCGTCGTAGAGGCAGCCAGCTGGGCAATCTCCTCGGACGACGTCACGTCCAGATGATCAGCCGAGACAGCACCCAGCTGGACGGCCAGAGCAACTCCTCCTAGCGAGTTGAATTCGTCGGCGTGGATTTTGACCGGCATGCCCAGCGCCAAAGCTGCCTGGAGCACACGCTCCGATTGCCGCAAATCGAAAGCGCCTTTCTCGCAAAAGACGTCGCAGAAGAGTGGCACTTTACGGCAGATGAAAGGGGAAGCGTGATACCACGTCCTGACTGCCGGCAACATGTGCTCGATCACTTCATCAAGATAATCATCAGGGCAGTGACGATATTCGGGTGGAATCGCATGTGCGCCCAAGAAGGTGGGCACCAAATCTACCGGATGCGCGTGATCGTCCCCAGCACCTGCCAGTGTCGCGATAGCTGCCAGCATCTTCAGTTCCCCGGCGACATCCAGTGCATAGCCGGTTTTCACTTCGGCGGTGGTCGTGCCAAGCGCCAGCATTGTGTCTAGGCGCATCTTGGCTGAGATAACCAGCTCGTCCAAAGAGGCGGCGCGCGTGGCGCGAACCGTGGTCAAGATGCCACCGCCAGCTTCCAAAATCTCCAGATAGGTCTGACCGCGCAGACGTTGTTCGAATTCTTCAACCCGATCTCCCGCATACACCACGTGCGTGTGGGCGTCCACCAAACCAGGACAAACGGCATGTCCATACACGTCGATTTGCCGGCGTGCCGTGTATTCGGCGCATATCTGCTTTGAAGGACCTACTGCTACGATTTGTCCATCGTCCACAGCTACGGCGCCGTCTGGGATTATCCCTACATCCGCCATAGCGCTTCCGCGCTTCGCCCCTTGCGGTGCAGCGCAGGTGACCAGTTGATCGGCATGGTGGATGAGCAGGTCAACTCTCCGCATCGTTCTCGTCTCTCGCAACAACACCGCTTTTATTATAGCAGTTGGTCAATATTACGTCAAGTACTTTTAGTGCTTGCGCTAGGAGATCGTTACCCGGTGATCGAGAGGATTTTGACAAAAGGCGGCGCTCCTCACATCCATAGGTTGCGGCAACACCTATACTAGGAGCACCGCCTATGACCGAACGGGCCTATCGGGAAGGATACGCGATGCACTCGGTGAAGGCAAGGGAGCAGTTAGTATGTACATATCACAAGTTGGGCAGCATCCACGCCGCGACCACCTATCCGAGCCGCGACCGTCAGGGAGCGGCACAAAGCGCACCTCAGAGAACGCCAAGCCCGCCGAGGTTTCTCCCCT
>QEXY01000043.1 GCA_003130875.1 Ardenticatenia bacterium | reverse complement strand
GTATCATTGCGTGAATTCGATTGGCGCGAGAAAAATACGGAAAACCTGGCCGCACTTGGCCGCACACAGACCACCGCGCATGTGCGGCCAGATGCGGACAAGGATTCCGTATCATTGCGTGAATTCGATTGGCGCGAGAAAAATACGGAAAACCTGGCCGCACTTGGCCGCAAGGGGAAGGTTATAGCATCCCCATCCACGCGGAAAATACCCCTCAATGCAGAGTACGCAGAGAAAGGGGGAAAAAACTCTGCAGGCTCTGCAATGCGAGGACTCTCGTTCCCTAGTCGTCCGCGCTCGTCAGATTCAGCCGTTTGAGCGCATCCAGGGCGCGCAGCGTGACCCACTTGTTGGCACAATTGACCGCGCCGAAGTGTGCCCAGGCCTTGCCGGGCGTGTGCTCCAGCGCCCACCGACCCTCTGCGACCTGCTTGTCTAGCAACCAGGGAATGCAGTCTTGCACATTGGGGTGGTGTGCACAGCCTGCGCGTGCCAACACAGTTATCGCTTCCAGCAGGTCAGCATGCTCTGTCAGCGGGAACGCCAGGGCAAACCACAACGGACTCACGGCGCCATCCGCCATTGGGTAGGCTGCCTGGCGCAGCGGAGTCGATAGGAGCAGCGCGACGCCCTGCTCAATCGCCACGGCGATTTCCGGCGTGCGTGCCTCAACTCGCAAATCCAGGAAAGCACCCAGCACCTTCACCGCCCCCCACGCACAAGGCAGCCCGCGGTTGTTGGCACAGGCGAAGCCGTGACGCAGGATCTCGGCTGCCATGGCGTCGCGCGCCTGGACGACACGAGGATCGTCCGCATAACCAAGCCGCTGAAACGCCCATATGAGGAGACCGTTGAGGCAGTGCCACGCCGTGCGCGGTGACTGGCCGGCGGTGAAGCGCCCATCGCGAGCCCCTCGCCCCCTCACCAGGATGTGCTCACAGGCGCGCTGCACCGGCAGGGTGGGCGGCATGCCCAATTGGGCGAGGAAGACAACCTGCCACATGGTGGCACGATAGCGCGGGCTGTACATGGCATCTGGGCTGATCCAGTAACCACCCATCGGATATTGCGCTTCCAGGATGTGCCGGGCAGGCGGTGCGTCGGGAATCGCACGCTGGGCAGCTTGCACTTCCAGGGCATCGGGGGGGCGATCCAACAACAGCCACAATGCCAGGTAACGCGCCGAGGGATTCTCTTCTTCCAGCAGCCAATCGAGCGCCCGGCCGCACAAGGCGAGGTAGTACTCCGTCTCCTTCATTGTCCCATATCCGATCCCTGCGTCTCCCCCACTGCCTGGCCATTATCCAACACGGCGCGCGCCTGGTGGAGCACTGCATCCAACATCTGAGGGCTGAGCCGTCCGGTCTGGGTATTCTGCCGGCTGGGGTGATAGGACGCGAGCAGGTGGATAGTTCGGTCCGTGTGGTTATGGCGCGCAGAATGGTGCAATGCGTGGCGGAAGGACAACCGCGGGAGTGCGTAGCCCTCTTGTTGGAGCAGCCGACAGCATGCCACAAAGGCGAGCTGGCCCAGCGCCAGCACGACCCGTATCCTGGCCAGCAATTGCCATTCGCGCGCCAGGAATGGGACACACGCGACGATTTCATCCCGCATGGGACGGTTAGCGGGCGGAGCACAGCGCACGATCGCCGTGATGAAGGTGTCGTGAAGCGTGAGGCCGTCATCCCGATGGGTGGCATAGGGCTGGTTGGTGAAGCCGGCGCGGTAGAGGGCGGCGTAGAGCGTGTCCCCGGAGCTATCGCCGGTGAACATACGACCGGTGCGGTTCGACCCATGTGCGCCCGGCGCCAGCCCAACAATTAGCAGGCGCGCCTGACGGTCGCCGAATCCCGGCACCGGCCTGCCCCAATAGGCCCAATCTTTGTAGGCGGGCCGCTTCTCGCGCGCCACCCGTTCGCGCCAGTTCACCAGCCGTGGGCAGCGGTGACACTGCACGATTTCCGCGACCAGCTGCTGCCATTCTGATGAGGATTCCTCGCACATCCGTCGCATCCATTCGGATCACACGCATCCCTGGATCGCGGCACAACGACAGAGGCGGCGCAAGCGTGACCGCGCTACTTCTCGCCCTGTTCCTTGCTGCCGGCGGCTTCCAGCGGCGGTGGGAACTCGAGTAGTCGATGATTGTCCGAATCCACCACCAACAGGTCGCCATCCGCCTCAAACGCCATCCCCAGCGGCAGGGCGAAGGAAGCCATATCCGCGCCGTACTGCCCGAAGCTCAGCAGGAAGGCGCCCTGCGCGTCGAAGACGAGGATGCGGTAGCGTTCTGGATCGCTGGCGTACACATTCCCTGCGCGGTCCACCCGCACATAGGGCTTGTTGACCACCGAGGTGCTCTCCCAGCTCTCGATGGCCCATTGGCGCAGCGGGTTCATATCGGCAGAGAAGGCCTGGATGCGGCGGTTCCAGGTATCTGCCACGTAGATCGTGCCGTCGGGAGCGAAGGCCAGGCTGGTCGGTTCATCGAAGCGTCCGGGCAGGATGCCGGCGCCGCCCCACTGGGCGACAAATTCTCCATCCGCGGTGAACTTCTGAATGCGCTTGTTGCCGGTATCGGCCACGTAGACGTTGCCCGTTTCGTCAATGGCAATGTCGCGCGGTCCCCAGAAACCGCCGGGGTCGCGGTCGATCTGCCCACCAGTGTCGACGAAGTATCCCCAGGCAAAGAGGAACGTGCCCTCCAGGTCGAAGACCTGGATGCGATGGTTCCACGTGTCCGAGACGTACACCCGCCCCAGCTCCGTGTTGACGGCGATTCCCCACGGCTCCTGGAACTGAGCGGGTTGGTTGCCGCTACTTCCCCAGCTGCGCACTACGTTGCCCTGGGCGTCCAGCACCTGGATGCGGTTGTTGCCGCTGTCTGCCACATACCAGAGACCATCTGCTCCCACGGTGATGGCGCGCGGCGTCATGAAGCGGCCGGGGCCGTTGCCCTGGCCGCCGATGGAGCGCTTGGCGCGGATCTCGCGATGCTTCACGGCATACGGCTCAGTGGGCATCTCAGCCGGCGCCGGCCCAGTGTGATAGTCCCATAGCTGGTTGAGCACGTCTTTGCGCACATACATATAGAACCGATGGACATAAGGCCATTGGTTCTTGGGCGTTTTGTGGCGATGATAGAAGAAGACTTCCCAGAGCTCTTTACGGTTCTCGAACACCTCGTTCCAGGCGGTCTGGCGTCCTGCTGGGTCATCTGGCAAGTTGGCAGGCACAAAGTAGGTGTGCCAGATCTTCTTCGGTGTTTGCCCTTTGTAGGTTTCCAGCGGCCACCACACCAGCCGATAGTTGAAGCGCACATAGTTGTCGCCGAGATAGGGGGTCACCTTGCTCTCGTTGGACGGCCCGACGATCACGATCGGCGCTTCCAGCTGTTGGCGTGAGGGTGATTCGCCGTAGTAGGCGCGATTGGGATATTCGCGGAAGTACCACTCCAACGGCCAGGTGGACTCGTTGTCGTAGGCCACCTTGATCAGCTTGTCACCCACGGTACGCCGTGATATGTCCTCGATCTGGCGCATCGCCAGGGTGACATCAGGCGCACCGTGCGCATAGAAGAGGTACTCGCTCACATCGTCATAGTTGATGAACGACACCAGCCAAGACGAACGGGCCGTGAAGATTGCCAGCACGATCAGCACAACGAGAAAGGCGATGCGCGTTGCCAGGAATCGCCCCAGCCGACGCCCGTAGTGGATCAACCCATACACCAGCAGGCCGACCACCACCAGGCTGCCCAGCCATTGACCGGTGTCGCGCAGATCGAAGAGAGAATAGCTGCGGAAGGGTTGTACGCTCAACAGCGCGACCAGGGCGAGCACCGTCAAAGGCAGCAACAGGGCGAAAAGCACGCCACCGCGTTCCCAGAGCGTCCGCCAGCGCCCCTGTAATCCTGCCAGCACGCGCCCGCACGTCCATGCAGCCATGAAGATGAGCGGCAAGCTCATGTGGGTGGTCAACCAGGGCATCTTCTCGCCTGCCCAGCTGTAGATAAAGATGGCGTCGATCACCCAATACAGGACGAAGGCGGGGAAGTAAACCTCCAGCACATGCTCCGCCGGTTGGGAGAGCGCCTGGGCAGAGGGCTTCACCTCGACACTGCCCGTACGTTCCAGCTCAGATGGGCGGGTGATGCGCAGCCGGTGGATCAGATACCAGATGCCGCCTGCCACTCCGATGAAAAATGGCAGGAACTCATACAGCGGGAGCAACATCAGGTAGTAATACCAGGGCTGGCCGCCGCGCTGTACGTCTTGCTGGCTCAACCAGTAGTAGATCGCTCCCCATGTGCCGGAGACCAGACCATAGGGGTTGGTGAAGAATGTGGTGTAGAGCGTCACGAAGATGATCACACCGACCAGCACGGCGATCCCCACCTCGCGCAGGGGGAGGGAACGCAACGCTTCGCTCATCAGGCGAACGGGGAGGAGCTGCACGCGCTGTTTCTCCGACACCACGGCGCGGTCGGTGACACTCAGTGCCAGCGTCGTGGCGGCGAAGAAGAGGCCGATCGCCAGCACGAACACATGGATCACCTTCCAGGCGGCGCGCATGTTGTCCTGGGGCAGCGTGCTGGCAGCGCCACCAAACCCTCCTACCAGCTGCTGCAGAGCACCGACCACCTGGCGCGCCAGGTTGGGGGGTTGCTCCAGCGGGAGTGGACCGGCATTGTCGAAGGTGAGCCAGAGCACAATGACGCCGACTCCCATCAGGATGGCACTGCCGATCCAGAAGAGACGGCGGCGCTGCGCCAGCGAGAGGTTTTCGATCCATGTGATGGCCAGGATGAAGGTGAGGCCGATGAACCCGTGAATGTAGGCGATCTCCATCACCGTCAAGGATAATGTGACCGCGGCAGCGCCGATATACAACCAGCGCCGCATGCGCACGAAGTCACCCCGTTGCCAAGCAGTCAGATAGTGGAACAGGGTGAAGTACATGATCAGGGTGAAGACTTCGTTGAAAATGTCGTGGCGCAGGTGACGACTGTAATGGGTGATCACCGGCGAGATGAGGATCATGGTGGACGCGATCAACGCGCCCAGACGCCCCAGCCAGGGCCGAAACCAATAGGGCAACATCACCAGTGCCACCCCAAACAGTGCTACCCCGACGCGCCCCACATAGTTGTTGTGTCCAAACAGGAAAAAGAGCAGGGCATGGAGCTCGAACAAGAATGGGCCGTGCATCATCGGGTCGTGACGATATCCCTCGCCGTTGTAGAGCTTATAGGAATACAACATGTGCAAGCTCTCATCATGGCTGATGGCACGGGACTCCAGATCATAGAAACGCGTGAACACCGCCAGGACGAACAACAGTCCATAGGCAATCGCTTCGCCATGGCTGCTGATCCAGTGCCATAATGCACGGGATGGGTCGTTCTCCAAAGGCACTGCATTCTGAGCGTCGCGAGTCGTTTGGGAACTCATCACTACCTCGTCATTCTGGGCGCTTTGATCAAACGTAAATGCTCATTTTTTCGACGCATGCGCAGTGGGAGATTGTTTCACCCACAACACCACCTTGTCGAGCTGCTGCGGCTGCGGCTCGCGCAACAGGTACCAGCGGATGAAAGCGCTGGCCGTCATCGAAGCTGGTTGTCTGGAGCTGCGCACGACGAAATCCTGACCGGCATAAGGCTCATCCGTCAGCAGGGTGCCCCCCGGCGTCAGGACGACCTCAGGAAAGCGGGACGCGGTGTCCATCAATCCCCTCTCTACCGGCAGCTGCTCAACTTTGCGGACCCAGCGCACGTTGGGAAAGGCGCGCAGTTGCCATTCCACAGCCGGGCCAAGGTTGCGACTGGCCAGAATCTCGACCAGATACGGATCGTTGACCTTCTCGGCAGAGACAAATTGCAGCACGGCGACCAAATCACGCAATCCCTCACCTGCGGACGCGCGCACCAGTGGTTGGGAAGCGTCGGCCAGCGGTGTGTAATTGAGGCGCACACTGACAGCGACGTGGAGCAACGCCAGAGCGGTCACTGCTGCGAGGACGGCGCCGCGCAAGGTCGAGGCGGCACCATGCCATTGCCAGAAAACAAGGAGCAACACGATCAACATCCCGAAGGCAGTCAGCGGCTGCCAGATGGCGCTGTAATTATTCGTATATATCGTGAACACGGTGTAGCCAAAAGCGAAGACAGTCCAGCACGCAGCCACCACGATCCCTTCGCGTTTCCAATCACCCTGCTGTCGTATCATCTCTGCCAACTTTTCGAGCACCAGACCGGCCAGCAACGTCGCCGGCCACAGGGTCAGCAGCACCTCACCCGTGGAACGGCCAGGGCGCAAGGCATCCAGCAACACACCACCACAGAACCACCACACCAGCAGCAAGTCGAGTGGCCGGCGGCGCCCCAGAGCAATCCCCAGCCCGAACAAGGCAGCCAGGAGGGTGAGCGGCTCGTAGAGACCCAACAACCACAAAGCAGGATAGACCGAGCTGCCAGCATAGGAGTCTAGAGCAGTCACTCCTGCTGCAGGGACGAAACCGCGTGCCCATACCTCGATCTGATCCACCATCATCGCCAGGCCACCGCGGTTAAGGAAGAGTCCGCTGGCTGCGGCAGAGGTGGCGATCAAGATGGCGACCAGCCTGCCCCGCTGCGCTTGGATGCCAAAACGCAGCGCCGTGATGAGCTCCCCCCAACGTGGGCGATGTGTGCCACGCTGGGCCAGCCAGAGCGCTGCGCCGAATGTCAAGAGCAAGGCCACCATCGAATACACCAACGGCGCGGCAGTCACCATAACTGCCAAGCCAGCCACTGCAGCGATTGCTCCTGAGCTATGGCGCGCACTCGCTCCGTTCTGCAGCTGTGCAATCCCAATGAAGAGCAATGCCGCGCCGGTGAGGGCGAGGATATCTCCGTCTACGCTGCGCGACAGATAGAGCGCGGCAGGCGAGAGACACATCAGCAGACCTGCGCCGATGGCGCCTGCACGGCCCAGATAGCGGCGCAATGCCAGCGGCGCGAGCACCACGAGTGCGCCCGACAGGGCCGGCACAAGCCGGGCGGTAAATTCGGTGGCGCCCCATAGCGCAAAGGTGACGAGGTTGGCGGTCGCCAACAGTGGACTGTAGGGGGCATCGTGGGTGACTGTGAGCCCCTGGTACAGCCGCCAGCTGACCAGCGCCTGCGCGGCCTCGGCATCCGAGAGGGGACGCAGACCCAGACCAGCCAGCCGCGTGATGAATGCCAGCAGAGCAAGCGCAGCCCAGAGGAGCAGCTCCACCTGGCTGATCGGCATCGTGTGTGCTGTGGCACCCGGACGCTCGACCATCTCGGAGGGTATATGCCCTGGAGGTGGCATGTGCGACGGACTGGCAGAGGGATCGGGTGTTGTGGCCATAAACGGGTGTGCCATTCTCAGCGATAGAGACGGAAGCGCTAGGTCTTTTCGTGCGGCGTCAGCATGGCGTGCACCGGCTGTTGGTAGCGTCGGGAATAGAGGGTTGGGTCGTACGCTGCCCTGCGGTTAGGACATTCCTCTAATGGACAGAGCTGGCAGCTTTCAAAAGTGCTCTCGGTAGGAAAGATGATACCCGATACGGACTTGGTGGGTATCATGAGCATCCGTTCGGTCAGCTGCACCCCGATGCGCTGCGGGGCAGTGCCCAGGATGCGAAACAGAGGCTTCTGCTGCCCCAGCGGCCAGTCCGCCAGCGAGCCGGGGTTCATCTGGGCAATACGACCGGGCTGATAATGACTCACCAAGTGGTCGCGCATATAGGCGATGGCGCTACGCAGGGCGGACTCTTTGATTTGATCAGCCCAGAAACGATGCAGGATGCGATCCGAGATGGTTTGGCTCCAATCCTCCAGCTCGGTGCCGCACGTTGCCACAAAAGGGAAGACACGATGCGTGTGCTCCAGGTTGACGCGCAACACCCGGCTGCGCAGTTCAACGCCTTGGACAACCACGCTTTGTTCACCACGCAAGTCAATGGGTGCCAGGGCATAGGACGCTTTCGGCCGGCCGACCGCCAATGCCTGGGCGACCAGCTGCTCGAGCTCCTGCAGGTCATCCTGGCGCTCAGCTAGATGGAGCTGCTGCGCCAGCCGGTCAAGGTCGATCTGCCAGGGTATGTCCTCTAAGACGTGTTGTTCCACAACCGCTCGCTTTCACAGAAAGAGGGTGTTGAAAAACTCTTTAGTTACCCGCTTTATTGACCCATTTTCCTATGAAAATCTGAGCGGTCAAGGGACTTTTTCAACACCCTCACAGAAAATGGATTGACGGTTGTCTTCCTCATACTATAATGAGCCTGTGAACAGCTGGCAAATCCATCAGGACAAAGGGCTGCATCTCCCGGAGCGAGAGGCAAGTCGCACCTACCAGGTGACTCTCCCCCTGTTCCAGGGTCCGCTCGACCTGCTGCTGTATCTGATCGAGCGGGAGCAGCTGGATATCACCAAGGTTGCGCTCGCCCAGGTGACCGATCAATATCTGCAATATATCAGCACTTTGCAAGAAGTCGATGCCGACCTGCTCAGCGACTTCCTGGTGATTGCGGCGAAGCTGCTGTTCATCAAATCGCAAGCGTTGCTGCCCCAACCCCGAGTGGATGTTTCGCGCGAAGAAGAGGAAGATGTCGGCGATCAGCTGGTGCGCCAGCTGCGGATTTATCGACAGTTCAAGCACGCAGTGCACGTGTTGGCGACGCGTGAAGCGTCCCACCTGCGCAGTTATGTGCGTGTGGCCACTCCCAGGGTTCTGGAGCCGCATCTGGCACCGGGCGAGATCACTCTGGAAGACCTGGTCACTGCCGCACGCCGGGTTTTGGCCGTCCATCCCTCTGCGCCGGCGGTGGATCAGATGGTGTCGCCCATCGTGGTCACCATTGGTGAACGCATTACATTGATTCGTCAGCTGTTGGAACGCCTTCCCCAGGTGACGTTCGGTGCTTTGATGCGCATGTGCACGTGGCGACTCGAGATCATTGTGACGTTTATGGCCGTGCTCGAGCTGATCAAGCAAAACTTCGTGGACGTGCAGCAGGACGTGCCGTTTGGAGAGATTGTCATCTCCCGCCGGCCAGATGCCCCATCGAACGCCGATGCGCATGCGCATGGCGACCTGTCACAGGAGGCTTCTGCCGTTGAAGCTGTCCAGGGTGAGGTATGACAACGTCAGATGCGGTGGAGCCGATCGGGCAGGAGAAGCGGGTTGCGCGGGTGGTAGAGGAACGCTGCCATCTCTGTCGCCGCTGTCTGGCACAACGTGCATGTCGCATCCGCGCCCTGATGCGCATCGACGAGGACGAAGCCCCCGTGGTAGATATGCACCGGTGCCGTGGATGCCTGTTATGTGCCGTGGAATGTCCCTACGATGCCATTGTGCACACCTGATGCACCTGTGCAGTCGCAAGCGTTATATCGCACCGCAAAGGTTTTTCATAGCTTTGTGCCCTCGACGTGCCTCATAGTGAAAGGTTTGTGCCCTGGACCCGGCGGAAACGAGCTTGCGCTCGATAGGATTTCGGGGTATAATTTATCTATAAGCTTTTCACCCGCGACATGATCCATGATGACTTACATCATAACGGTGGTTTCTATATGCGTCTTCACATCCGATGCGTGATTGATCCTTGTGATGGTTCCGATGCATCCCCCTGCTCGTATGAACCTCTCTTGTGCTGCTGGTCGTTCGATCGGCTTCCCCTTCTCCCAGCTTGGGTTGCGTTGTCGGTCTCTGCATGGTCGATCTACGAAGATTGCCCTTCCTGGCACATTGGCCCGGTGCCTGCGTAGGCGTATGGATGTGTGCCCCCAGAAAGGGTGGAAGCTTAGGTGTTAGTGACGCGATATAGAAGTTCGAGTTTCGGTTGCGAGTGAAAGAAGGGAGGAAGTCATGGTCGTTACGTCCCAAGAGCAAGACATTTTATTGCGGATGCAAGACGACTTGCGGCGTGCGCTCGAAAAGCCCCCGCACCAGCGTCGCTGGGTGATGGTCATCGACTTGCGGCGCTGTATCGGCTGTCACGCCTGTACAGTGGCCTGTGTCGCGGAGAACAAGCTGCCCCCCGGTGTGGTGTATCGTCCTGTATTAGAGGAGGAATTCGGCAGCTATCCGAATGCCACCCGGCGTTTCTTGCCGCGTCCATGTATGCAGTGCGACAACCCGCCGTGCACGCCGGTCTGTCCGGTCCATGCCACCTACCGCGATGAAAATGGAGTGGTGGTTGTGGACTATGCGCAATGTATCGGTTGCCGTTATTGCATCACTGCCTGTCCATATGCAGCGCGTACGTTCGACTTCGGCCGCGTCTACACGGATGGCACAGCGGAAGCAGAGGGATTGATCCTGGGGCGCAGTCGGGCGGATGATTATGAAAGGGTGGCCAATTTTGAGTATGGGCGGCCGTACGAGCGCCTCAGAGGGGAAGAATCCCCGATCGGGAATGTGCGCAAGTGTCACTTTTGCTTACATCGTCTCGCAGCCGGCATGTTGCCGGCATGTACTACCACTTGTATCGGACGCGCCACTATGTTCGGAGACGCCAACGACCCGGATAGCTTGGTGACGGAGATGATCGCGCGTACGAACGTGATACGCCTCAAGGAAGAACTGGGCACTGAGCCTCGCGTCTACTATCTGGTCTAAGGAGTGAGAACGATGGTGCTCAAACGCATTGCATATGCCGTGTGTGTGCTGGCCCTGTTGGCAGGTGCGTGGGGGTTGTATGATCGTCTGGTCTATGGACACCAGCACGCTGCCTATGGCTCTTATGTGGTATGGGGTCTGTGGGTGGCTATGTACTTGTTCTTCGCCGGGATAGCCGCCGGTGCCTTTATGATCGCCACCCTCGATCTGCTGTTTGGCATCCCGGTGCTGCGCGGCATCGGGCGTCTGGCACTTTGGGTAGCGCTGGTCAGCTTGGCGGCTGCGTTGCTCTCCATCTGGCTTGATCTAGGGCATATGGATCGCATCTGGAAGGTCTATCTGCAAGGTTCGCCTAGTTCGGTGATGGCTCAGATGGTATGGGGTTATACCGCGTTTGGCTTTTTGGCCCTTGTCTGTCTGATCCTCGCGCTTACACGGCCGGCCAGCCGATTGTTGCGCACCTTGATGATCGTGGGATTGCCGCTTTCCCTGTTCATCAGCGGCGCGGTGGGTGCCCTATTGGGGGTACAGGCCAGCCGCATGTTCTGGCATGTGGGCCTGTTCCCGGTGCAGTTCCCGGTTTTCTCCTTAGCGTCCGGCACGGCTGCGATGCTGGTGGCCATTGGGCTGTTTGGTTCGCGCCAGGATCCGCTGCGCAGTGAGCAACTGCGTTTGTTTTCTCTGGCTACGGTGGTGTTGACCATTGTGAAGCTCTACTTCTTATGGGCTGACTTCTCACAGAGTATGTACGGCAATGTGCCGCAGAACGTAAAAGCAGTTGAAGCGGTGCTATATGGGCAATATTGGTGGGCCTTTTGGATTCTGCAGCTTTTGCTCGGCTCGTTGGTTCCCATGGTGGTCTTGGCGCTGCCCGGTCCGAGCCGCAATGGTCAATGGGCAGGCTGGATGGGAGTGTTGGTGCTGGTCGGCTTCGCTGCCGCGCGTGCCAACATCGTCTTCCCAGCGCTCACGGTGCCGGAGCTGGAGGCGTTGACCACCGCATTTACCGGACCGCATTTGACGTTCGACTACTTCCCCAGCCCGATGGAGTGGGCGGTGACAGCAGGGATTACCGGTATGGCGATATTGGCTTTTCTGATCGGCAACGACGTATTGCCGTTGCGTGCCAAGATGGAGGTGGCATAACATGGCAGTCCAGGAGCGCGTTTCCCAGACCCACAGCTATGAGCGGAACAAAGTGAGCATGTTTTCTCGGCGTGACTTCATCAAAATGGCCGGTATCATGTACGGTACCGCTGCCTTTCTAGGATGGCGTCCTGATTTCCCTCAGCTGGTGGCTTCTCAGGCGGCTGCCACGGAGATCCCGCTGCACTCCCTGGAGAACCAGATTTACACCGTGTGTCTTCAGTGCAACACGGTATGTGGCATCAAAGTGAAGCTCCTGGACGGCGTGGCAGCCAAGATCGACGGCAATCCCTACAGCCCGTGGACGATGGCGCCCCATCTGGACTATGAAACACCTTTTGCGCAAACCGGAACAGTGGAAGGCGCCATCTGTCCCAAGGGCCAAGCAGGACTGCAAACCGTCTACGACCCATATCGCATTGTCAAGGTGCTCAAGCGCAAGCCCGGCACCAAGCGTGGCGAGAACCAGTGGATCACGATCGACTTCGACACCGCGTTGGATGAAATCGTCAACGGCGGTGACCTTTTCGGTGAAGGGCCTGTACCAGGATTGAAGGAATCTTATGCCCTCAAGGATCCGGCTGTGGCGAAAGAAATGGCTGCTGCTGTCAAGGCGATCCTGACCGAGAAGGACACAGCCAAGAAGCTGGCCTTGGTGGAAGACTTCAAGGTGAAGTTCAAGGACTACCTTGATACCCTGATTGATCCCGATCATCCCGACTGGGGTCCCAAGAACAATCAGGTAGTCTTCAATTGGGGTCGTCTCAAAGGCGGTCGCAGCGACTTCATCAATCGTTTCATGCGTGATGGCTTCGGCAGCACCAATACCCACGGACATACGACGGTCTGCCAGGGCTCGCTCTATTTTGCCGGCAAGGCGATGTCGGAGAAGCTGGTCGACGGTAAATGGACAGGTGGTGACAAATTCTACTGGCAAGGTGACGTGCGCAACAGTGAGTTTGTCATCTTCGTCGGTGCGTCGCCTTTCGAAGGCAACTACGGCCCACCGCTGCGTGTGCCAGCGCTGACGGTCGGTGCTACCGACAAAGGGCTCAAATATGTAGTGGTCGACCCACGCCTGTCCAAGGTCGCGGCCAAGGCATGGAAGTGGTTGCCCATCCGCCCTGGCACAGAGGGTGCTATGGCGTTGGCGCTCATCCAATGGGTTCTGGACAACGAACGCTATGACAAAGTCTATCTGGCGGCTGTGAACAAGGCGGCTGCAGTGGCTGCCGGCAATCCCACCTGGACCGAGGCAGCCTGGCTGGTTAAGCTAGATGAGAACGGCACGCCGACCACCTTCTTGCGCGCGAGCGAGATCGGTCTGAAGGAGAAAGAGCCACGTCCTCTCTCCACTGACCCGGAGAAGACGTATGAGTTCGATTATTTTGTGACTCTAGTGAACGGCGAGCCGGTCGCTTTCGACCCATACGCCGATAAACCTGAAGACGCCGTCAGCGGCGACCTGTTCGTCAATGGCATACAGTTGGGCGCGTTCACCGTCAAATCTGTGTTGCAGATCATCTCTGATGCCGCTCACGAACACACGTTGGAAGAATGGGCGGAGATCTGTGGGCTGCGTGTCACCGACCTGGTGGAGGTGGCGCGCGAGTTCACCAGCCACGGCAAGCGCGCCTGTGCCGACATCCATCGCGGCGTGAGCCAGCACACCAATGGTTTCT
This sequence comes from Ardenticatenia bacterium, assembly GCA_003130875.1. GTDB lineage: Bacteria > Chloroflexota > Anaerolineae > 4572-78 > NAK82 > NAK82. The sequence continues at coordinate 130,521 of QEXY01000043.1, read as the reverse complement.
ATAACGTGCTGGCCTGGTACACACTGAACGCGTTGATCGGCAACTATGACTTTGCAGGTGGGATGATCAAGCTGAGCACGTATGACGCCGCGGGGGGCAAACCTGGTCAGCCATTCCCCTTGTCCAAGCTCAATCCCAGCGCTATGATCCCCTTCGGCACTTCGATCATTCGCCACGACGCTAAATACCAGGAATCAGTGCTCTATGCACGCTTGCCCGAAGATCAACGCTACCCGGCCAAGCGCAACTGGTACCCGCTGTCGAGCGATGTCTATCAGGAAGTGATCCCATCCATCGGGGACGCCTATCCCTACCCGGTCAAGGCGCTCTTCATGTATATGGGCTCGCCGGTCTATGCTCTGCCGGCCGGTCATAAGCTGATCGAGATTCTATCCGACCCGAAGAAGCTCCCCTTGTTTATCGCTTTCGACATCACTATTGGGGAGACCTCGATGTACGCGGATTACATCTTTCCGGACACGAGCTATCTGGAACGCTGGGAGTTCAATGGTTCGCACCCATCGGTGCCCTTTAAAGTGCAGGGTATCCGTCAGCCGGCGATTGCGCCGCTCACTGGTGAGGTGACCGTCTTTGGGCAGACGATGCCACTCAATATGGAGGCGGTGCTGTTGGGGTTGGCTGAACGCCTCGGTCTCAAGAACTTCGGTCCTGGCGGGCTGGGTGAAGCCGGCGATCTGAGCCACCAGGATGATTTGTATCTGCGCATGGTGGCGAATGTGGCCTTCGGCGAGAAAGAGGATGGTTCCGACGCTGTGCCAGATGCAGACGCCGAGGAACTACGGCTGTTCGAGCAGGCACGACGTCACCTGCCCAAGTCGGTGTTTGACCCCGAACGCTGGAAGCGCATCGTCGGGGAGGCGCTGTGGCCAAAGGTGGTCTATGTGCTTAACCGGGGTGGGCGGTTCCAGAACTTCGCCAAGGGTTACAAAGGCAACCAAGTAGCCAATCAGTATGGTCGGTTGATCAACATCTACCAAGAGAAGACCTACAGCACCAAAAGCGCCATGACAGGTGAGCATCTCGTCGGCTACGCCCGCTATTTCCCCGCGCCTGTGGATGTGTTGGGACGTCCTGTCGAAGACGGCGCCGAATATGATCTGCGGCTGATCACCCATCGCGAACAGGTGATGACCAAGAGCCGCACCTCTGGCAACTATTGGCTGACTGCGATCATGCCCGAAAACGTCGTGTTGATGAACAGCGCGGATGCCGCTGCCCGTGGTCTGAAGACAGGCGACCAGGTGAAGATCATTTGTGCCAGCAATCCGGACGGTGTCTGGGATCTCCACAATGGCGTCCGTGTACCGATGATTGGCAAGGTGAAGGTGACTGAGGGCATCCGGCCAGGAGTGATTTCCTTTGCGCTGGGCTTCGGCCACTTTGCCTATGGTGGGGTGGACTTTCAGATAGATGGAGTGTTGATCCAGGGCGACCCGCGCCGCACCCGAGGGTTCCACGCCAATGCGGCGATGCGCGTGGATCCATACCTGGGCAACACACCGTTGGTGGATCCGGTCGGGGGCAGCGCCGTCTTCTATGATACAATGGTCAAAGTGGTGAAGGTCTGACACACCCTTCGCGCCAAGAGTAACGAAAACAAAGTGCAGCCCGATCAACTAATCGGGCTGCACCCTTTTCTTAAGTGGTAGTGCGTGCTATTATGTGACGTGCCTGTCAAAAGTGCCTCTTCCCCTCTACTGAGGGAGCAAGAGGTCTGGGCAGCGCTCAGTCTTTTCCCGTACCATGCACAGAGCGAAAGAGGTGAGACGCAATGCACACACCACAGGGCAGTAAGAGCCTGTTGGAGTACTTGCGCACAGTGCCGGATCCTCGACGGCGACAAGGACGACGCTATCCCCTGGCCGGGCTGTTGGCGTTCTTGATCTTGGCCGCATTGCATGGCAAGAACAGCTTACACGGGATGTGGCGCTGGGCACAGGTGCATCAGAGACCTTTGCTCAGGCCGCTGGACCTCTGGGCAACAGGGCGGCTGCCCACGTTGACAACGCTGTGGAACTTGTTGCAGCGGCTGGATGTGCGGGCGCTCGAGCGAGCCGTTCATGCCTGGATGGACGATTGGGGCATGGAGGAAGCATGGCATAGGGAAAGAAAAAGCCCATGGAAGATCGAGGACACAGAGTTGCCCGCGCTGCAGACGATCACAGCCATAGCTCAGCAGGTGGAATGGGTGATCCGGCAACGCGGGATCGAAGGGAACACACTGACCGCAGCGCTGAGAGTGTTGACCGAACCACTCCCAGAAAGTCAATCCGAACGGTGACGGGTTCCGCGTCTCTGCAAAGGGGTGTTCAACAAGGTGTTCTGGTCGCTCGGATTTTGGCGGGGGCGATGAAGAAAACAACTCAGATGTCTTGTGATGCCTCTCGCGAGGGAGTGCTGAAAAAGCCTCTGGGTCACTTAGATTTTCTAGAAGGAAAAATGATGATAACGAGGACATCTTAAAGGTTTTTCAACATCCTCGCTGCGAATCTGTTGACAGCGAAGGTTACCCGCAGTATACTTGCCAGGCAACCCCGCAAGGGGCTAAGGTGATCCTGCTTAGCAGATGGAAACAGGCTATCTGCCGCAAATCCTGTGACAAGGGGGTGATGGAACAAGCCGCAAAGACTTTCATCCGAACAGGAGTTCTGAGAGCATTCTCTCAAGCTTGATTCACAAGTGCAATTGAGCATTACTTAGGAGGAGAGCATGTTCCCGAAGAGAACCTTTCTCGCCTGGGTGGTAGCGTTATGTCTTGCTCTGGTCAGTGCGTCGGTTGCTGTGCCATTGGCCTATGCGCAAGAACCAAAGGCAGGGGGCACGATCATCGTCGGCCTGCAGGCAGAGCCCGTCACCTTGGATGCCCCTCAGGTGACCGACTACAACACCATCCGAGCCGCTTATAATCTATACGATGGTTTGCTGCGCTTCAAGGACGAGAGCACCGAGGTGGAACCCGGATTAGCAGAGTCGTGGGAAATCTCTGAGGATGGTCTGGAGTACACGCTGCACTTACGCAAAGGGGTCAAGTTCCACGATGGCACCGAGTTCAACGCCGAGGCAGTCAAGTTTAACATCGAGCGCCAGATCGATCCCAATCATCCTTACCATGACACGGGTGACTTCGCTTATGCCGAATTTACCTGGGGCGCGGTCAAACAGGTGGATGTGGTGGATGAGTACACGGTCAAGATCACGCTCGAATACGTGTTGGCGCCCTTCATCAGCCACCTGGCGATGCACCCTGCTTTTATGGTGAGCCCTCAGGCTATCAAGACGTATGGGCGTGACATCTCCATCAATCCGGTGGGCACGGGGCCTTACCGCTTCGTCAGCTGGACACCCGGCGCCGAGATCGTGTTGGAGAGGAACCCGGACTATTGGGGCAAGCCGGCCTATGTGGACAAATTGATCTTCCGCCCCATCATCGAGGATCAGGCACGGTTGACCGAGCTCCTGGCAGGGGGGATCAACTTTATGGTGAACATCCCACCCGACGATCTGGAGCGACTGCGCAACGATCCCAATTTCAAAGTGGTTGAACAGACCGGTATGCACACCTGGTGGGTGTACTTCAACACACTGAAGAAACCGTTCGACGATGTGCGGGTGCGCCAAGCGCTCAACTATGCGGTGAACAAGCAAGCCATCGTGGACAACATTCTGAAAGGCACTGGGGTGTTGGCTATTAACCCATTGCCGCCTGTGGTCTGGAGTTATACCGATGAGGTGGAGCGGTATGACTACAACCCGGAGAAGGCCAAGCAATTGCTGGCCGAGGCAGGTTATCCGAATGGTTTCTCGTGCATTTTCTGGACCCCCGAATCCGGCTCCGGTATGCAGCAACCTGTGCTGATGTCCACCGCCATCCAGGCCGACCTCAAGGCGGTTGGAGTGGACTGCCAGATCAAAACCTTCGAGTGGGGCTCTTTCCTCGAGCAAGGCGTGGTACCTCCGGACAAGAATCCGGAGTGGGATTTGATGGCCTTCTCCTGGATTGGTGACAATGGCGACCCGGACAATCACCTGTACATCCTGCTCAGCGGCGATCAGTGGCCGCCGAACGGCTTCAACTGTGGATACTACAAGAACGAGAAAGTGGATGAGCTGCTGCGCTTGGGACGCACTACGCTGGATCGCGCCAAGCGCACAGAGATTTACCAACAAGCGCAGAAGCTGATCGTGGCGGACGCCCCTTGGATCTGGATTGACCACGAGACGCAGATCGTGGTGATGGATAAGCGCATTCAGAACTTCAAGCTGCATCCCACCGGTCCATTCCGCTTCGCCGATGTGTGGATAGAACAATAGTGGTACGGCGTTTCCACCCCAATTTATGAAGATGCAGTGCTGCGGGTCACGTGGTCGTGCGTGACCCGCAGCAACAGTGAAACACAGACATTGATGAGCGGGTGCATATGACGCGTTATGTCGTCCAGCGCGTGTTGAGCTTGATACCGGTTTTGATCGGCGTAACCCTGCTGGTATTTCTGATTATGCAGCTGGCCCCGGGCGATCCGGTCAAGATCATGCTGGGTCCGCGCGCCAGCGAGGAAGCCGTGAACCAACTGCGGCGTGATATGGGTCTGGACCAACCTATGCACATCCAATATTTGCGCTGGCTGGGAGGTGTCCTTCGTGGTGACTGGGGACGTTCCATCCAGCTCAAGCGCGAAGTGTTACCTTATCTCGCGGGCCGCTTTCAAAATTCAGCCTATCTGATGGTGCTGGCGCTCAGCGCTGCTTGTCTGGTGGGCGTGCCAGCAGGGATCGTATCGGCAATACGACAGTATTCGTTGGGCGACCGCGTGGCAATGGTGTTGGTATTGGTGGGGTTCTCCACCCCTGTGTTCTGGTTGGGTATTATCCTCCAGATCGTTTTTGGGTTGATGCTCGGGATCTTGCCTGTCTCGGGCATCCAATCTCCTGGGCAGACGGGCACCCTGGATTTGATTCTCCACTTGATCCTGCCCTCTGCCACCCTTGCCACGGGGCCGATGGCGATCATCGCGCGTATGACGCGCTCCAGCATGTTGGAGGTGATCCGCCAGGACTACATACGCACCGCGCGCGCCAAAGGGCTACGGGAACGCTTGGTGATCAGCCGCCATGGGGTGCGTAATGCGCTCATCCCGGTGGTGACCGTGATCGGGCTGCAGGCCGGATACCTGCTGGGGGGAGATATCCTAGTTGAAATGGTCTTCTCCTACCCTGGGATCGGACTCGCTATGGTGACGGGCATCCTGGCGCGTGACTTTCCCATTGTGCAAGGGGCGATTTTGATGGTGGCTTCTTCTTATGTATTGGTCAACCTCATCACCGATCTAGCCTACGCCTACATTGACCCGCGCATCCACTATGGAACGTGAGATCGAGCTTCGCCCTGGCAAAACATCCGACGCACGTCCCGTCGAGTCGAAGCTGGCGGGACGTCCTCGCAGTCTGACGCATGATGCCCTGCGCCGTCTGTGGCGCGATCGCGCCGCCGTGGTGAGTGCAGCGTTTCTCTTGTTCATGATCATCATCTCCTTGTCGGCACCACTCATCGCCCCTATGGATCCCACAGTGACCGACCTGCCCAATCGTTTATTACCCATCGGCAGCCCTGGACACCTGCTCGGCACCGACGAACTGGGGCGGGACATGCTCAGTCGCCTGATTTGGGGTGGACGTGTGTCGCTGCTGGTAGGGTTCATCGCGGTGCTGGTCGCAATGTCCGCCGGTGTGGTGGTGGGATTGCTGGCCGGGTACTTCGGCGGATGGGTGGATAGTGTGATCATGCGGCTGATCGACATCCTGATGGCATTTCCGTCCTTGCTGCTGGCCATCGCCGTGGTTGCCTCGTTGGGTCCTGGCCTGACCAACGCGATGCTGGCGGTGAGCATCGTGGGCATTCCCTATTATGCCCGCATCGTGCGAGGGAGTGTGCTATCACTGCGCAATCAGGAATTTGTCCAGGCGGCGCGGGTGATCGGGGCCAGCGACCTGCGCATCATTGTGTATCACATCCTGGCGAACAGCTTAGCTCCGTTGATTGTGGCGGCGACCCTGGACGTCGGCTGGATGATCATGGCAGCAGCAGGGCTGAGCTTTTTGGGTCTGGGCGCCCAGCCCCCCACGGCGGAGTGGGGTGTGATGCTCAGTGCAGGCCGGCAGCAGATCCGCAATGCGCCTCACATCTCGATCCTGCCCGGCTTGATGATCTTCCTGGTAGTGCTGGCGCTCAATTTCCTGGGAGATGGTGTACGGGACGCGATGGATCCGCGGTTACGGCAATGACGTTCATCAAGGAGAGTGCTATGTCTGCAAACCGACCTATCCGACTATCCACCTTTTCCATTGTGGCACGCGATGCGCACAACGGCGACTTAGGCGTTGCGGTGCAATCCAAGTTTCTGGCGGTGGGCAGCCTCGTGCCCTGGGCCAAGGCAGGGGTCGGCGCCATCGCGACTCAGTCGGCGCTCAACGCTGCATACGGTATCGAGGGCCTACGCTTGCTCGCCAATGGGTGGAGCGCCGCTGAGGCGTTGAACCACATGGTCTCGATGGACAGCGACGCGGATCTGCGCCAGGTGCTGATCGTGGACGCTGCCGGCCGTGCTGCTGCTTTCACCGGCGCGAAATGTTACGAGTGGGCTGGTCATATCGTCGGCGAAGGGTATGCGTGTGCCGGCAACATCTTGGTCAGCCGGGACACCGTGGAGGCGATGGCGCGCACATTTGAGACGACCGACGGTCCTTTAGCCCATCGTCTGGTGGCAGCTTTAGCTGCCGGTCAGGCAGCAGGTGGCGACCGACGTGGCCAACAGTCGGCTGCGGTCCTGGTCGTGCGCACAGCCGGTGGCTATGCCGCGCGCACCGACCGCTACGTGGACTTGCGCGTGGATGACCATCCGCAACCGATCGTGGAACTACAAAGGTTGCTGAAACTCCACCACCTCTACAGCCAGTCCGCACCCGAGGATTTGATCGAGCGTAGCGAAGCAATCTGTCGGGAATTGCAGATGATCTTGCGCAATGCTGGCCGACAGGATATTCAGGTCACCGGTCAGTTTGACGGGGCTACGCGGCAGGCGCTATTGGACCTCTACAATATGGAAAACCTGGAGGACCGCTGGCACGAGCGCCTGATCGACAAGGTGGCGCTGGAGTATCTGCGCAATAAGTTCCTGTGACCATGCTGCCGACATACCTGGCAGCGATCTGCGAAGACCTTGTGATCAACCTTGCGGTCTCCAATTGCGGAAGTGGCCACGCCGCTACATAGTGAACTGAAATTTCCACCAGCCCGTCTTATCGCTGCGCTGCCCGGTGACGTTGGAGACGGCCCACACGCGCCAGCGACCCATATTGTAGGCACCGATAAAGTTCTCCATACGATAGTGGGTCTCTGTCAGCCCTTCAACCTTTTGGTACGGTTGCCAGTCGGTGCCATCAGGGGTGCCATACTGAATCTCGATGGTATAGGTCACGCCGCCTGGATAGCTCACTTCGGACCAATAGAAGTCAGCAGTACGCGGATAGTGCTCGAAGACCGAACCGTCCGGCGGCCCGATCTGGGTAGGCTTGGGCACTTCTGGCAAGTTGACCGTGATGGTAATGCTGCGTTCGGTAATGCCACCATCACGCAGCTGCACGCGCAACACGTAGGTCGTGGTGGTAGTGGGGCAGACCGACTGGCTGCCGTGCCCTACCACGCCGCTGTCATTCAGATAGACGGCGGCGACGTTTTCCACATCCCAACGCAGCGTCACGCATTCGCCCGGCGCCACCTCGGTACGGTCAGCGACAAAAGAAATGGACGCCTCGGGGGTGGGTGAGGGTATCGGGGTCGGTGTGACCGGCGCCGGCACCACGACCTGGACCAAGAAGCGCCGCCCGAACAGCACACCGGCCGCATTACGCAGCTGCCAGTAGCTCACGTGGGAGCCCGGCGCAGCAGGTGCATACATAGTCACTGCGACGTCCACCACGGCACCGGGAGGTGTGTTGGGCAGGCTCACCGCAGGGGGAGCGGACATCGGATTGCCCGACACGAAAACAGCGGTGTAACCTGGCCCCCAGGTGCACGATCCGATGTTGCGCAACCGCCACACCTTGTCGATCCGCTGTCCTGGTGTCACCACGGTGCCGTCGGGCACCGTCACGTCGGCGACAAAGGCCATATCATCCACGCACGTGGTTGGAGTCGGAGATGGCACGGAAGTTGGCGTCGCCGGCAAAGGCGTGTCAGTCGGCGGTGGAGGGGGCGTAGGCGTATCAACCGGCGCCGGAGGAGGCTGTCCTTCCGTCGCCTGAGGCGAGGGGAGCTGAGAGATCTCGCCGGTGGGCTGCATCACGGTCACCAACACGATCGGAGATAGGGTCTCCTGCCCATTGACGTTGTACGCTTTCGCCAACAATGCATGCGAACCGAGTGTGCTCGGCATCCAACGGTGCACCACTGCGAACGAGGCCTGTCCTCGCGCATCCGGGGCGCTTTGCGACGCGTATAACACGTTGTCCACCCATAAATCGATGCGCGTGACGCCGCGCGCATCCTGCGCTACCACTTGGACCTCGACCTCTTTGCCCGGGCTGATAACTGTGCCGTTCGCCGGTGACGTGATCACGACCTGAGGCGGTGCGGCCGATCCGCGCAGTAACAAAAAGGCCAGGGCGGCGGTGACAGCCAGGGCGGCGATCAGCAGCACAAAGATGACCACCGGCAGCACCCAGGACGAACGCGCACCTGCCCCAGCGATAGGTTGAGCCGGCGCAGGCGCCGGTCTTGCTGCCGGGGCATGCATCCCCATTGCCGTTGCCTCGTTTCCCGCCGCCCCCACCAGCTGAACACCCACCATCACCTCACCCAGGCCAATGACATCGCCATCGCGCACGACCACCGGTGCTGTGACCGGTTTCCCATTCAAGGTGGTGCCGTTTGTGCTGCCCAGGTCACGCAGCACCCACTGCCCACCCTCAAACGTGAGGCTCGCATGGTGACGTGACACCTGGGGATCATCGATCACAATACTGTTGTCGGACACACGACCAATCGTCACAGCAGGTCCAGGTGCCGAGAAGGTCTGGCCGGCACGCTTCCCATGCCGGATGGTGAGATACACCATTGGTGAGAGCGGCACATGAGTGCTCATTTCCTCCCTCCTCTATCTTGGCTGGCCACCGATGAAGCGATGAAACACCTCATAGTCCAGCACATACTTGACCTTTTATCTCTTTCCATTATACGAGTTTCCCAAAAAGATGCGAACTCTTTCCGGATGTGTTTCAGATTTGGGGGCGAGTTGAACCGGCAACCCAGAGTTACGAAAGTTATCTAGGCCGCGATCATCAGGGAGCAATTAGAGCTGCTTGCTTACGCGTGCGGCTCGGTTTGAACCCCCACCTCTCCCTAAAACGAAATGTACCCACTCTTTCCACAAGCACATGGTGTAAAAAGATCATTATCCCTGCCTATCTGGCCAGAGCGTCAGCTGCCTCGCCGGGCGATTGGGCTCATGAGCGGCGACGTCTGAGAGGTCAGATTTGTTCCTTCACTTCAACGAATGCGCGAAGGAGATTCAGAGCAGGGTTCATACCGCTCAGAACGAACTGCAAAGTGGTCTCCTCGCAGCAGCGATTTGAGCGATCAAAAAGCCAGGACATAACATCGTGTCCTGGCTCATCACTATGTTCAGTTCCTTCCCACCTTCACCCGGTCACTACCTCGCGCTCATGGGCTGGGATGCGACGGAGACTCAGCCCGATGCGTCGCCGCTCCGGGTCGATGCGGATGATCTCAAAGAGATAAGTTTTGCCCGGCGTGACCGCCTCGCTGGGATGACGGATTTCAGTGTCGGAGAGCTCGGAAAGGTGCGCCAACGCTTCAACTCCAATCTCAAGGCGCACGAAAGCGCCGAAGTCTGAGAGATTGGTGACCGTCCCGCGGACGCGTTGCCCCACGACATAGCCCGATTCGATGAGGCTCCACGGATCCGGTTGCATCTGGCGCAAGCTCAAGCCGATCTTGCCCTGTTCTTTGTCCAGATGGATGACGCGAACGTCCACCTCATCTCCCACCTGGAGCACCTGGCTGGGATGTTTGACCGGCTGCCAGCTCAACTCGGAAAGATGAACCAAACCATCCACGCCTCCCAAATCCACAAAAACGCCAAAATTGGTCACGCTGCGCACTACACCATGCAACACTTGGCCAACTTCTAGACGCTCGATAAACTCTCTGCGTTGTTGCTCCTGCCAGGCGCGCTGGGCAGCCTGCTCGGACATGACCAATCGCTTGCGTTTGCGGTCGACCTCTATGATACGCACAACGATATCGCGTCCGATCTGCCCGGCTAACCAGCTCTCTTTGTCCTGCTCCGAGGCGTCGCGGGGAAACCCAACCACCTGAGAGGCGGGGACAAAGCCGGACAATCCTTCAAAGGGCACAACAAGGCCACCCTTATTGTGTTCGCTCACTTTGCCCTTATAAATCGTGCCGGCCTGCTGATACTGCTGCGCCTTCTGCCATGCCAGTTCACGCCGCGCCAGGTAGATCGACACGATGATGTTGCCATCCTGGTCCTCAGGGTTGAGGATGTAAACTGGCACTTCGCTCCCGATTTCGATGGACTCGATGCCTGCGGCTCTCAGACGTTCCAAGTCGCGCGAATTGACGATGGCCTCTCGCTTGACACCGATATCCACCACAATTTCATTTGGCCCAATCCAGACAACGGTGCCGGTACGGATCTCGCCACGTTTCGGTTCTTGATAGCGATACGCTTGGGACAGGAGGTCTTCCATTGGGTGGGGATCAGGCTGGATGTCTTCGGAGGCAGGCGGGATATCCTCGATGCTCATAGACTCACTCCCCTTCATGTAAGGAGAATTATATACACTGCCGATGTGATGTCAATCTGGATTTTTTCACTCTCAGTTTGCCTCGGGCGATTGGCTTTTTTCCCACAGCGTGGTAAGATGAGGTGAGTTTTTTACCAACCGCGTAGTTACTTAAGGAGGAGAAAGCGATGGCCTCGTTGCTCAGCAAAGTGCAAACCCTCATCTCCGCCAGCTTGCACGCCCTGGTGGATAGCGCCCTCAAGGCCAACTCGGTGGCGGTCTTTGATGAGTACATTCGTCAGGCGCAGAACAATCTGGACGAGCTAGAAGATGCGCTGGTGACGGTGCGCGGTCAGCTGAAGACGCTGCAGCGCAAGTACGAAATGCTCCAGGCTGAGGCGGAACAGCTTGACGCCGACATCGACCGTTTACTCAAACTGGGGAAGGAAGACCTGGCTGCAGCTGCCCAAGCGCAATATAACTCCAAGATGGAGCTGGCGCAGGAATACAAAGAACAACTGGAGAAACAGCAGGCGGAGGCGGACAAGCTGGCCAGCGCTCGCCTCAAGCTGGAAGCAAAGCTCAACATGGTCAAGCAAGAACGCGAGCAGGTGGTGGCCCTTATGGAGCTGGCACGCAGCAAGGAGATCGCCGCCAGGAGCATTCGCTCGCTGGATGACCTGCAAGGCTTGGGCGATGCCGACATCGCACGCGTTACCGAACAGATTCGCGAGCGGCTGGATCGTGCCGATGCCGAAATGGAGATCAAGGCAGCACGTCTGGAAGTCCAGATGGACGAGGTGCTCGGCAAAGATCGCCTGGAGCAGCAACTGGCAGAGCGCAAACGTCGCCTGGGGCTTGCACAATAATTGCACAATAAACAATGGATCACCTAGAAGGGCTGGGGGAGCGCCCCACGAGCCTCCCGTAAGACTATGAGCCGAACGCGCACCATCTTTCTGGTCATCGTTGGTCTCGCGTTAATTGCCACTCTGGTAGGGGTGACGTATGTACTGCTCTGGCGTGCTACACCCTCTAGTGGTGTGTTGGTGCCGACCCGTCAGAGCTCGGAACCCATCCAGGTGCTCATCGCCTCGGCGCTGTCTGTAGAGCCTTGGGTCAGCGAAGCTGCTAAGAAATTCAACGCGGAAGAGCACCGACTGGAAGGGCGTGTGATCCGCGTGTCCGTCATCGGCATCGATGGCTTGGCTGCGATGGGACGTTATGAACGCGAGGAGATGGATCCCTTTCCCACAGCATGGATTCCAGACAGCCGCTACCTGGTGGAGCTGGTCAACGCCACTTTTAAGACCAAGCTGGGACGCGATGTCTTCTTGACCGATGGAGAATACCGCGCACGGCCGATTGTGATCTCGCTGTTTGCCTGGGGCATCTATAAGAGCCGGGCGGACGTCCTGGAGAAAACCTTCGGCGAGATCAATTGGCGCACCATCCACGACGCAGCCATCGCCCCCGGAGGTTGGCGGGACATCGGCGGCAAAGGGGAGTGGGGTTATTTCAAGCTGATCGTGCCGCATCCGCGCAAGAACATCGGCGGACTGGCCGCGATGGTCAGCGCAGCGGGAGAATACTACGACCGGCCGAACATCAGCGTGGAGGACGTCACCCAACCAGAGTTCCAAAAGTGGCTGAAGGAGCTGATGGGATCGGTGAGCGACTACGCGAGTCTGGGCGCCTATCCGGGCGAGAATCTGGCCCTGTTCGGCTATTCGGCGGGTGATGGTGGGCAGCTGCTGGAAAGCGACCTGCTCATCAATATGGCAGGCAGTATGAACCGTTGGGAGCCGCTGCGCATCCTTTATCCTAAATATGTCACATGGTTCGATTTTCCCTTCACGGTGTGGATCGGGCCAGAGACGAGTGCCGCCGAGAAAAATGCCGCGCTGGAATTCGAGAAATATCTGCTCTCACCCGCTATGCAAACAGAAGCGGTCAAATTCGGCCTGCGACCTGTGCTCGGACAGATTTCGGTGGAACAACCGGATAGCCCCTTCGTGGCCTGGCGCGAGAACGGGGTGACCCCCATCGTCGAACGCTCTACCGCCATGCGCAATCCGGACCGCGAAGTGCTGTTGGCGTTGCTGCGCTGGTTTGATCTCAACATCGCACGTTGAGGCATACGACGTTCCGGTCTCATCAGCCCGGGATGGTGGAATGCTTACCAGGATGACACCTGATGCGCCAGTTATGTGCTCTCAGGACCGTGATGACATGACGGGTATTTTGTGGTCTCCAGCTGATCGAAGGGTATCGCTATGAGCCCGCGACGTCGACGTACTCTCAGCCCAGGACGTGTGTTGGTCTCAGTGTTGGTGACAGGGGGCGTCTTTTTGGCGGCGTGTGCTGCCTGTTGGTCGGTGTTCTCGGCCCTGCTACCTGAGGTCGCTCAAGTCACACCAGCTGCGCAACCCGAGCCGAACGTGTTGCTTCTGGCATGCTCTCCCGAAAAACGCACCCTGGTCGAGGAGCTGATCACCCAATTCCACACCCTCGGCCAGACGACCAGTGATGGGCGCCCTATGCGCATTCACCTGGTGGAAATGGATGGCGAGAGCATGGTGGACGCCGCACTGGCCGGTGAGGTGCATGCCATCTTGCCCGATTCGTCCCTCTGGCTGGACGTCTTGGATCGGCGCTATGCTGAGCAGGCGACGGTTCAGGATTCGCTCGGCGCACCGCGCTCGCCGACATCGGGTGTGACGCGTTGGGCCATTAGCCCGGTGGTCATCGCAATGTGGGAAGATACGGCCCGTGCTCTGGGTTGGCCGGATAAGCCGATTGGCTGGCGGGATCTGTTAGAACGGGCACAACGCGATCCTTCGTTCCGCTGGAGCCACCCTTCTACCAGCTCGGCCAGTGGACTGTTGGCGACGCTGGCACAATTCTACGCTGCCGCCGGGGTCACGCGTGCCCTCACTCCGGAACTGGCACGCAGCGAGGCGGTCCTCAGCTATGTCAGCGCCATCCAAAAGACGGTGCGTTTTTACGGTGAGGGTGAATGGGCCGTCATCCAACGTGCCCTGCAAGAGGGCCCGCGCTACCTGGACGCTTTTGTGGTACAAGAACAATTGGTCATTTATTTCAACCGACAGCCGCAACGTCCTGCTCGTCTGGTGGCGATCTACCCGGCCGAAGGCACTTTGTGGGAGGACCATCCTTTGGCGCTGGTTGAGACATCTGGCCTGTCGAGTTTTCACCGCGAGACCTACCGCGCTTTTCGTGATCACCTCACTTCGACGGCAACCCAGCAACAGGTGCTGCAAGCAGGCTATCGTCCCGCCGACCTCTCGATCCCGATCCAGGGGACTGGGTCGCCCATCAACCTGACGAACGGTGTCGATCCCAGCCAGCCTCAGACCACCTTGCAAATGCCTTCTCCATCCGTGGTGGACATTGTGCGCGACGTATGGTGGCTCACCAAGCGGCACGCTAACGTCTACCTGGTCGTGGACACGTCTGGCAGCATGCAAGGCGACAAGCTGGCGCGCGTGAAAGAGGCGCTGGTGACCTTCATTGACCAGATCAAGGGTGAACAGGAACGCATTGGGCTGATAGCCTTCGCGTCTGCGGTCTATTATGTGGACGAGCTGGAGCGGATCCGTGACAACCGCTCGCAATTGCTCGCCACCATCGGTGGGCTTGAGGCAGAGGGCAATACCGCTCTATTGGATGCTGTATGGGAAGCGTACGAACGGCTGCAGCGCTTGGCCGACCGCGAGCGCATCAACGCTATTGTGGTGATGACCGATGGTCAGGAGAACAACTCGTGGAAATCGCTGGGCGAGCTGGAAGCTGATATTCGGCGCGGGAATGCTCAGGGTGTGCCGATTGTGATCTTTTGCATCGCATACGGTGAGGATGCCGATATGGAGACGCTGCGACGCATCGCCGAGGCAAGCGGTGGTATGGTGCGCGTCGGAGACCTTAAAACGATCCGCCAGCTCTACAAAATCATAGCCACTTATTTCTAACCCGAGTTGCTACCCAGGGAAGTTGAGACTACAGGCCGGCATAAGAAGTGTGACTTTTCGCTCCAACCGTTGGGTGGTCACCGCGGAGGGCGAGTGACGCGAAATGGCAACAGCATAATCCAAGCCGCGACCGTGAGGGAGTGGTAGGGGGCGACCAGCCGATCGCCCCCTACCACGCGCGCGGCTCGGATTGCGACAAACCTTGTCTCAGAATGAAATGCACCCAGTCAAAGGTGGCAACTTGAGTTATTTCTAGCATATCACGGAGATTCGGCCGTCGCGACTGGCGTGGCAGCACATCCTACATATGACAACCTCAGATGAATAGCAGCGGACAGGACTTCAAGACAGATCTACGGCGGCGTGCGCAACGTGCCATCTTGCTCAACGCCGTGATGCGTTGGGAAAGTGCCGTATTAGTCGCGCTTATCCTGATGACCACCGCTGGCCTGGCCCTGGCGGCATGGTTAGAGATATTAGCGTGGTTTTGGGTCTGGGTGGGGTTAGGATTGGGGGTCGCTGCGTGGGCAACGCTTTTCGTCAGCAGCCTGACCGATGCCCAGGACAATGCGCGTGCGGTGGCCGCGGTGTTGCGCGAGAGCTGCAACCCGGGACGGCTGCGCTCGCCCAAGTTGCGCGCCCAGATGGACAAGGCACTCGAATACCGCGACCTGCTCGTGCAAGCAGTGTTCAACGCGCGTGCCGGAATTCTGCGCGAACGTCTGGCGCGTGCCATCGAACCGGTGGATGAATGGGTCGAGGCGATCTATCAACTCAGCTCCAAGCTCGACGCGTACGAGCAGGACCGCGTGATCCAGCGCGATATGGAAAGCGTCCCGGAAGCTCTCGAGGAGCTCCAGAACAGATTGGCTCGGGAGCGCAATCCCACCGTGCGTGCCACTATGGAGAAGACCATCGCCGACAAGCAAAGACAATGGGAACAACTCACCCGCTTGCGTGAAACGATGGAGAAAGCGCGATTACACATGGAGAGCACACTCGCGATGCTCGGCACCATCTATGCGCAACTACAAGCAGTGGACCTGCAAGCCACGGAACGCGGTCGTGATGAGGAGCTGCGGGCGGAGATCAGTGAGCAGGTGCACCAGCTGCAGGAATTGAGTTCGGCGATGGACGAAGTATACCGTACCCGCACCGCTGCTCGGCGGTGAGCGTATCAGGAACGATCAAGCGATCTTCTCGCAGAAGATATTGTAGGAGGCCACGTTACAGAGCCACAATGTGTATGGCCGAGACCAGACTTCCTACCACACCTGCACGGGTACCTAAAGACGCGGGATCATTTTCTTGCCCACCAGGTGAGCTGCGAAAGTGCGCTGGACGCCATCCTCGAACATCACGGTCACCAGGCGACCGGTCGCGTCCTCTCGAATACTCACCACATAGCCATCTCCGAAGTCAGCGTGCCGTACTGCCATGCCCGTTGTATATGCATGCTCGATCGTGTCGGCAGGCTGAGATTCAGACGCTGCTGCGTCGGCGATAAATTGGCGATCGTGCCACAGGTCTGCGTACACCCGCAGATCCTGCGGACGACGTACGCGACGGCTGATCTCCTCGAGGCGGCTGCGCGCCGCACTGACGCGCTCGATCAAAGCGGCCTTGCGTGGCTGGGCACTATGGCTTTGTGCGATGCGCCGCGTGACGTCGCTAAGCGCCGCGCGCAGTTCTTGAAACACGGATGCTGGCTCATTGCCCAACACATCGATCTGGACCAGGCGGATGCCATGCTCGCGACATAGCAGCACACGCGCCTGATCACGTTGCTGCTGCTGATGCTCCTCTTCCAAACTCAAGCGACGAGGACGCGCCCCTACCTGTAAACCTTGGAAACGGATTGCCAGGCCGATCTCCGGATAGACCATGTCCAGCTTGAGGCGACGGTTGGTCTCTGGATTGACCAGCCATCCGGGCATGACATCGTGCTGGACAGCGAAGCCCTCTAGAACACGCGCAAGGATCTCACGCCAGGCACTCAACCCATTCCACATGGTGAAACACTTTCCTTCTCACGAAATGATACCTTCCCATTATAGGTCAAATGGCTATGTCAAACAATCCTCACGGTGCAGGCGCTTTGACAAAACATGGGCTCACCAGTATGATGCCCTACGATGATTGTATATTGTTCTGATGCACCTCCGGCAAATGGGCGGCCGGAAAGCCTTGCCGGTCGTGACTTTGTCCTTGCCATCAGTCTCAGTCTCTGTCTTTTCTCCCTATATTTGCTCTCCTATCGCGGCGGATTCCACTCAGTAGATGAGGTCTCGATGTTTGCCGTGACGGAGAGCTTGGTCAAGTTCGGCTCACCTCATACAGACCAGGTCGCCTGGACCCAATGGACGACAACGCAACGCGAGGCACAAGGGTTCTTCGGTGTTGACGGACACGTGTACTCTAAAAAGGGCCCTATGTTCTCTCTGGTCATGGCCCCTCTGTATGGCCTGGGCTTGCTCATACCCGGCATCGGGATGCTCCAAGCTGCCTCTCTGACCAATGCCCTGGTGACCGCAGCGACAGCTGGTCTGATATATGGGACGGTTCGGGGGCTTGGGTTCGACCGTTTCGCAGCACTGGCTACGGCAGGTATCTATGGCATTGCCACTATCGCCTGGGTGTACAGCAAGTATCTCTTCAGCGAGCCGCTGAGCGGGTTGCTGCTGCTCGGCGCCACCTTTCTGGTGCTTCGGGTGCGCGGCAGCGCAGAGCGTTGGTCGGCCGGACTGGCCGGCTTCCTGGCCGGGCTGGCGGTGGCCACACGTGCCAACAACCTGTTCGTGGTGCCTGTCTGGGTGCTATACCTGTTGGGAATAAGCGTCCAACGGGATCCGGCTGCTGCACAGAACGCTGAGCGCGATACAGGCCGACTGTTCTGCTGTTTGCTTCCATTGCTGTGCTTCCTGGCAGGCATATTGCCACCGCTGCTGCTGTTGCTGCTCTACAACGCGCTGCGCAGCGGCAATCCCCTACAGACCGGCTACGATCTCACCATCTTTTCCCCGGAGATCCTGACAGGTCTTTATAAACTGTTGTTGAGCCCGTTGCGCGGACTCTTTGTCTATTCGCCGGTGCTGCTTCTCAGCTTGCCCGGCATGATCGCGCTATGGCGACGGCGTCGAGATGCCGTGTTATTGGTGATAGGCATCAGTGGGATCACTTTGCTGCTCTTCGCGACCTGGAGCTCCGGAGAGGGACTGAGCTGGGGATCGCGCTTCCTGGTGCCACTCGTGCCTTTATTAAGCGTTTGCCTAGCGCCGCTGGTTGAGCGTGCATCCCGGCGCGACCTGATTATGATCGTGCTCCTGGGCATATTCGGATGCGCTTCGCTGGCCGTACAGCTGCTGGGTGTGGCGATCAATCCATGGGTATACTTGAGTGCGCTCCAAGCCAAGTTCGGTGGAGAGTTTTTTCTAGAACGCACCGCGGCCCTGGTGGATTTCCACTATGCGCAGCCGTTGGGCCAGCTGCGTATGTGGTCGCTGGAAAACTCGGATGTAGCGTGGTGGCAGCCCGGGGGACTAGACTGGTTTGCGCTGGGACTGGGTCTCCTGCTGTTGGTCATTACATTGGGGTACACGCTGAGTGTCTGGTTCGGACGTTGGATGCGCGGCAGCTCGGTCGTAGCTGGGATCGCTACGCTGGTCATCCCACTGATGTTGTTGGGACGCTATTATGGGACAGACCGACAGTTCGGCGAAACTCAAACGCCAGCGTATCTCGTGGCACTGGAACGTGCTGCGGCACAGGTTGGTGCCCGTGAGTCCATCATCACCGTGGCACCCTATCACTATCATCTGCCGATGAACCGTTTCAAGGCGCGCATCCCGCTGATCGGTTTCGCCCGACAGACCACACCGCTGGCTGAGACCGCTATGCCTTTGCTGGAGCACGCCATGGCAGGGCGCAATGTGTGGCTGGTGACGGTGGGATGTCCACCGGCGGCAGCGGACAATCCAGTGGAGTGGTGGTTGGCGCATCACGCATTCAAGGCGAGCGACGAATGGATCGAAGACGCACGTCTGGTGCGCTATGTCACTCCCACTCCACCGTTGACCATCACCGTGCAAGCTACCCTAGGAGACATGTTCCGGCTGGAAGCAGTGCATGTCCCGGTCTCCATTGCCGCGGGTGGCGCGATGCCGATCGAAATGCGCTGGCGCGCGATCGCCGCTCCGGATGCCGATTACAACATCTTCACTCAGTTGCTCGATAAAGAGGGGCGGCCCATAGCGCAGCACGATGGGCCACCTGTGGGGGGATACGCCCCTACACGTACATGGAAAATAGGCGAAGAAGTGCACGACCGCCGGGCGCTGATCCTGCCACCCGATGCGGCGGGTAGCTACCGGTTCATCGTTGGTATGGTCGATCCGATCAGCGGGCAGCGATTAAAGCTCGCTGGATCGAATGAGAATGTGC
This sequence comes from Ardenticatenia bacterium, assembly GCA_003130875.1. Classification (GTDB taxonomy): domain Bacteria; phylum Chloroflexota; class Anaerolineae; order 4572-78; family NAK82; genus NAK82. The sequence continues at coordinate 111,244 of QEXY01000043.1, read as the reverse complement.
TTGTGCTGGGAAACGTCACAGTTGAGGTAGTTTCCCCATGAAGTGTGCGATGAGGCGTGCACTTTGCTCGCAGCGCCTTGCGATAACCATCGCAACCTCGATCGTCACATTGCTGGCCTTTGCTCTGCGGGTTTATCGTCTCGACGCGCAGAGCTACTGGATCGATGAGGGCTGGACACTTCACTATGCCGCTCTCACGCCGACGCAATTGTGGCATACTCTGCAGACCACCCGCGTAGTACCGCCGTTATACCACTTTCTGACCTTATACTGGAGCGCGTTGGTGGGTAACGGTGAATATCCCATGCGTTTCCTCTCCGTCATCTGCGGCACGCTGAGTGTGCCATTGACGATGCGCTTCGGAAAAGCGCTCGGCGATGTGCGTTTGGGCTTCGTTGCAGCGTTGCTGATGGCAGTGTCGCCTTATCAGATCTGGCACTCGCAGGATGCCCGTAACTACACGATGCTCACTGCTGCCGTGTTGGTGAGCATGTGGGGCTTCGTGGCCCTATGGCAAGGACAGTGGAAATGGCGGCAGCAGCTGCTCTACATCTTGGGCACTGAATGGGCTTTGCTCACCCACTACCATGCTTTGATCGTGATCGGTGTGCAAGGCCTTTTCCTGTTGGTGACCTGGTTTCTCCAACCCAGGGGAACATTTGTCCGTCGACAGCTTTATCTACGCTGGGGTGTCCTGTTACTCATCATCCTCGGTCTGTTCGGCCTGTGGCTCTACTTCGGCATGGGCGCCTTGAAGGACTATTACAACTGGATTCCGCAGCCGACGTTATGGGAAACCTACGTGCGCAGTGCGCTCGCCTACAGCGTGGGCGAGCTGGTGCCGATGCCGTTGTCCGTCTGGCTGAGCTTGGCATTCGTCGTGTTGTTCCTCTGCGGCTGCACTTATGCTGCTCGACGTCGTTGGGGTAACTGGCATGGCCGTCACACGTTCGTACTGATCGCGACCTACACGTTGGCGCCCAACTTGGCCGCCTGGCTGTATGGTGAAGTGCGCACGCCGGTGTATCTGGAACGCTACCTGATCCCCGTGCAGGCTGGTTATCTATTAGCCGTTGCGATGGGAGTGCTGGCCATAAGCGATGGTATGCGCACCATTCTCGTGCGCGCCCGACTGAGATGGAGCGGTCACGTCGCTAGCTTGTCAGGAGCGTTGCCCCTTTTGGCGTTGCTCGGAATCAGCGGCTGGGTACTATTCCATCACTATTTCGATCCGACATATGCCAAGCCAGATTGGCGCACCATCGCGCATACGGTCGAAGACTATGCCTTACCCCAAGATGCCATCCTCATTACGGGCGCCGGCAGCGAAATGGTTTTTGACTACTACTATGATGGTCACTCGCCCGTCTATGCAGAGTTCAACAACCCATCTTTGTCGGCGGAAAGCGCACTCCAGCGGTTGGCTGACATCGCAGCACAACACCGCCGCATCTGGTATATGCCTTATGGCCTGCCAATCGACCAGGTTCTGGAGGGATGGCTGGCATCGCATGCTTATCCCGCCTGGCAGAGCTGGTTGGGGCGTCAGCGGATGGCGCTCTACGTCACAGAGACAGCATTCGGGATGGTGGAACGAGCTCTCGACATCGCTTTCGAGGAGTCACCGGGTAAACGCTTGGAGTTGCTGCGCATAGCGACCCCAGCGCAACCGGTAGCCGCCGGCGATACAGCACCTTTTGCGCTGACCTGGCAGACCAGCGCCCAACTCGCGTATAATTACCAGGTGTCGATGCGATTGATCAGCTCCCTCGGCGAGCGCTATGCCCAGGCGGATTGGCCACCCTTGGCTGCAGAAGGCGGAACGTCCATCTGGCGCCCTGGCCAAGCGATCGCCGACCGGCGCGCGCTGTGGTTGCCTGCGGACACGCCGCCGGGACATTACCAGGTACAGTTGGCAATGTATGAACCGGGGAGCGGCCAACAGTTGGGTATGCCACAGACTGTTGCCGCGCTCGATGTGGCACCAGCGTCCATCGTGGTGCCGGCGCGCTCCCTTCAGCTGTCCAATCCTGTCTACCGGGCGATGGGTGATCTGATCTTGGTGGGCTATGCGCTGCCAAGCCAGGTGCAGCCAGGTGAGGATATCTGGATATCGTTATATTGGCAGCTCGCTCCAGATGCCAGGGTGACCCGCTTGACCGAAGCCACCGTTCGATTGACATTAGAAGAGGGCGAAGCCTCCGAGCAGATGGGAACGACATTGACGCTCGCCGAGCTGGTGGGTGACCCAAGGGGGTGGCAGCCTGGACAGGTGCGCCGTGCACTCTATCGCCTGCCCACCAGTCCACGCCTCTCTGCCTTACACGCTACATTACACCTCGATTTGCTGTGGCGCGGGGAACGTCTTGGAGACCGTATCTCCTTGCCTCCCATCGCGCTGCAGCAACGGCCACGCCACTTCGAACCACCGCGCATCGCCGAGGCTGTCCAGGTCGCGCTGGGCGAGCCACCTGTGTTCCAGCTAGTAGGGTACGAGGTGGCAAAGAGAGAAGCGCGGCCGGGTGATACACTGGATGTGACGTTGCATTGGCACGCTTTAGCTGAAGTGGATGAGAATTACACTGTCTTCGTTCAATTGCTGAATCCAGATTGGCGTGTGGTAGCGCAGCAGGATATGCAGCCGCTCGCGGGACTCGCACCGACCAGCACCTGGCTGCAAGGTGAGTTCCTGAGCGACCCCTATCATTTGTACCTGCCCACTGATCTGACCCCTGGCCCGTATCGCCTCATCACGGGTATGTATCACGCTTCCGGCGGCCAACGCTTGCCGACCTCCACAGGCGGCGATTTCATCGATCTGGGTATGGTACGCATATGGTGAACTTCCCATGCAGAGCGCCGACTGTCACAGGGACAGCGCCTGCGCGCCACGGCGACAATGATGAAGGATGTTGGTCATGGCGTGATGGTGTCAGCACGTTTGTGTTGGCTGTTCTAGTGCTGTTGTTCTTCTGGCGCATTCTAACTCCCAATCCGGCCGACCGTGCCAGCTTCCCTCCGGGTGACTTCGCCCAACAATTCTGGGCTTTCGCCACTTTCGAGGCCCGTGAGCTGGCTGCCGGACGGTTGCCCCTGTGGAATCCTTACACCTATGCAGGTGCTCCCTTTTGGGCCGATGTGCAGAGCGCTGTGCTTTACCCGCTGAGCTTGCTCACCCTGGTGCTAGCGGGTATGCCCCGCTTCCCCCTCTTTGCACTGGAGTTAGAAGCGATCGTCCATTTCTGGTTGGCGGGGATTTTCACATATTTGCTCATGCGGCGAATGACCGGTCAGCGTGATGCCGCTCTGCTGAGCGCGCTTGTCTTCACCTTCGGCGGCTACCTGACCGGTTACCCAAGTCAGCAGCTGGCTGTGCTCGAGACCGATGTATGGTTGCCACTCATCCTGTATCTGTGTGATGTAGCTCTGGTCGACCGTGTTGGTGGTCTACCGGCATTGCGCGATGGATCGCGTCGGATTCCTCTCCTGCTGGCTGGCACAGCATGGGGAATCGCTTTGTTAGCCGGTCATCCTCAGAGTGCGATGCTGGTCGGCTATACATTTACGTTCTACCTGGCCTTTATTGCGCTGGCTTACTCACGTTATAGGGGCAGCAATCGCGCTCTCTGGCGTGATAGGTTGCGCGTTGCCGCGGCCTGGGCGTTTGTCATGATCGCTGGTCTGGGGCTAGCAGCGGTGGCTTGGCTGCCAGCGTGGGAATACATGCGCCTGTCGGTGCGAGCAGCGGGCGTTTATGACAAGATGGCCGGCGGCTTCCCTCTTTACGATGTGCTTCAGATGATACTTCCTGGCTCTGTAAGCTACTACTCGCCGCTTTACGTGGGCATCCTGCCACTTTTGTTCGCCATATGGGGTGCGCTGAGCGCCCATACCCATCGGCGCGAGACCGTGTTCTGGGGGGTCATGGCCTTGGGAGCATTGTTGCTCTCCTTCGGCGGTGAAACTTTCCTGTACATACCGTTCTACCTGTTTGTCCCAGGATTTGGGATCTTTCGCGGTCAGGAGCGGCTCGCGTTTGTCTTCAGTTGGGCACTTGTGGTGCTGGCCGGCTACGGATTTGCCCAATATACGCGATGCGGTGAGCGCGAACAGGCAAGCCGTGCCTGGTTTGCAGCTATGATGCGCTGGCTGCTTATGGGTGGCATCGCCCTGGTGTTTATGTTCTTCATCGGACACAATGCCACCGGCTGGCAGGACGCGCATCCGTTTCGAGGCCTGTTGGCCAAGAGCGTCTGGTTGGTCATCTTGCTCGGTCTGGGATCAGGGCTGTTGTACTTATATACTGCGTCGCGGCCCTCATGTGTCGTGCTGGGGGAGATCGGCCTGGGAGCGCTGGTCGCGCTGGACCTCTTCACCGCTAACTGGCAGATCAACGTGCACCCAGCACCACCTGAGGCACAGACGGCGACGCCAACCGTTGTAGAGGCCATCCGCGCCGACGCACAACCCGGCACAGTGTTCCGCGTGTACAACGAGTATCGCCTCTATGAGAATTATGGGGTGCCTTTTGAGATGGAAGACACCTGGGGCGCCAGTCCATTGCGCCTGACGCGTTATGATGCCCTGTATCGCACCTTGCGCATGGAACGCGTTTGGCAGCTGCTCAACGTGCACTATGTGATCACCTGGCGCCAAGAATTGTATGCCCCATCGCAGATCATCTACCAGGAAACGGCCGGCAAAGACACCACCTATGTACACCGGTTAGAATCCCCGACACCGCGCGCCTGGCTGGTGTACCACGTGGAAGAAGTTCCCGATGAGGAGACGCTCGCCCGCCTGGATGATAGGGCATTGGATCCGATGCAGGTGGCACTGTTGCCGCCTGGCAGCGCGCCCGCGCTGCATCCCCCTGCAGACGGACAATTAGGCGAGGTCTCGATCTATGCACGCACCCCGGAAAGCATAACCCTGGACGTGCGAACCCCTGTCGATGGGTTACTGGTAGTGAGCGAAATCTACTATCCGGGTTGGCAGGCTTATCTAGACGGAGAACCGGTGGACATCCTGCCTGTAGATTACATTTTACGGGGAGTCGTGGTGCCGGCCGGCCAACATCGGGTGGAGATGGTATTCCGTCCGCTCAGCTTTATGGCAGGAGCGGCCATCAGTGTGCTGACCCTATTGGCACTGATGGGAATGGGGGTGTCTTCCTGGCTGCGGAGGCGTTAGATGCTGCCAGCAGGGCGAGATAGCGTGGAGACACGCTCACGCTATTTCGGCACTCCATGTGCATGGCGTTGGGTAGCTGCGTGGGGGGTGCTGTGCATTGCCTGGCTGGTGCGCTTTTACGGTCTGGCAGACCACCCACCAGGCATCTGGTTCGACCCGGCTTATAACGGTCTGGACGCGTTGCGCCTTATGCAACGCGGCGGCCACACGCTCTTCTTCCCTACTAACGGAGGGCGTGAGTCCCTCTTTATTTACTTGCTCATCCCTTCCATCTGGATCTTTGGTGCGACGCCCTTCGCCATGCGGCTCGTGACGGCGTTGATGGGAGTGCTTCACGTGGCATTGCTCTTCGGTTTCCTCTATGACTTGCCGTCCTGGCTACCGAAGACCACCCCCCTCGTCCAGCCCATGCGCCGATTGCGCCTCTGGTTGGCGGTGAATGGCAGCTTGGCCCTGGCCGTTTCTTACTGGCATTTGACCGTCAGTCAACGCGCACAACGTCCCCTTATGGTGCCGCTGCTGTCCGTGCTGGTATACTGGTTCTTCCTCAAGGGATGGTATACTGGAAGACACAGATGGTTCGTCTTATCAGGTGTGACGCTGGGCCTGGGCGCCTATACATATGGCGCAGCACGCCTGTTGCCCCTCATCCTCGTCCTGGCCATTTTACCGGAGTTGGCTCGCGCGGCCCTGCCCGGTCGTGCGGACGATCAGATGGCCTGTTCACGCACACGTTACCGCAGCTTGGGTTGGTTGGTGCTCAGCGCTCTCTTGGTGGCATTCCCGATGATATGGTACTTCGTCACCCATCCCGGACAGTTCAGTGCACGCGCCAGCAGCGTCACGATCTGGCACTATGTCCATGAGCCGCTTCAGATCGCAGTCGAGATCTTGCAAAACGTGTCGCGGGTGCTGGGATACTTTTGCTGCCTGGGCGGCACCTCGGTGTCAAGCGGTCTACCCGACTACCCGGGCATTACACCCCTGTTGGCACCTTTCCTTGCAGTGGGACTTCTCGGTGTCGTGTGGCATTGCTATGATCTGTTCCATCGGTTGGTTGGCTTGTGGTGGTTTATTGGGCTGGCACCTTCCATACTGACCATTGAAGCACCCCACCCACTGCGAATGCTCGTGGCCATCACCCCGACGGCGATCATGATCGCGCTGGCACCGATGTATCTCCTCGGGCGGTTGGAGCGCTTGCACCCCATCACGAAATGGTTACACTGGTTCCCCGGGTTCGTCGCGCTCCTGGCGTTGGCTTCCCTGCCCGTCACGTGGCACGCTCATTTTGTGAAATGGGCCGCTGCACCGAACACACGCCGCGCCAATGACATCGCCGCACTGAGCATTCGCGAGGCCGTGCTGAACCACACCGCTGCCGGAGCGACGGTCTACCTGCCTATGTCACGCCTCAAGGATGCACCGCTGCTTTACTATCTGGGCGGCGTCTATGATCGCGAGGCGATGCTACAGCCTCCTCTTGCTGAAGGTGAGATCGCGGTCATCGCGCCGGATAGGGCGCCAACCGATACGACCTGGGCGCGCATAGCGGGAAGACGGATCACCATTCTGCCGCCGCTGAGCGAGGTTGGTCTGCAACGCATCCGTGCCGCCCTGGGCGGTGCATCAGCAAGACCCTTGTGCACATTGGACGGTGACACGGCAGCGTGGGTGACTTCGCTAGAAACTGATCCGGGATCGTTCGTGCTGCTGCCTGCGCAACAGATGAATGTCTCTTTCGGGCCGATGCGTTTGACAGGTATCACCTATCCATCTACGATGGATCTATCCGGCGCCGAGCAAGGGTTGCCGGTTATCGGTTACTGGCAGGCGGACATGCCGATGCGCGATGAGTACGAAGTACTGCTCCACTTGGTGGATGACAACCGGCGCGCCTGGGGCAATGGCGATGCTCGTCCTACCGATTGGGTGTATCCCACTACTTTCTGGCGACCGGGCTTGGACACAGTAGCAGCACAGCACCGCGTGACGTTACAGGCGGAGACGCTGCCGCCGCCAGGGCGCTACTGGCTGGCCATCGCCGTGTATGATCCTGCCACCGGGCGACGCCTGCCGCTGAGCGGTGAAGGGGATGACACTTCAGACACTTATCTGGTGGGTCCGCTCAAAATGCCTATGCCAGCCCCCGACAAAGCCCTGTGGCAGCATGCCCTCAAGCCGGACGTGCGCTTCGGAGATGTGGCCCAGTTAGTCGGTTTCGTGATGGATCAATGGGGCAGACGCAGTGGGGAAGAGCTGCGATTCACTCTGATCTGGCAGGCAATCAATACACCGAAGCTTGACTATACCATTTTTGTGCATTTGTTGGATGCACAGGGTACTCTTGTCGCAGGTAGTGATTCACAGCCGGTTGCCAACACCTATCCCACCAGTATCTGGTCGCCCGGCGAGATGATCACCGATGTGCGCTCCATTCGTCTTGCGGATCACACGGGACATCCCCTGCCAACAGGTGATTATCACATAGCCATCGGTATGTACGACCTGGTCACCGGCAAACGCTTGCCAGTGTATCAACCCGATGTAAAGAGCGGAGAGACAGACGCGTGGTTGCTGCCCAGACCGATACGCGTTGTGCCTTGACGCTGCTTCTTCATCTCCTCGGGTTAACGAAGGGCACGCCTGAATGAACGCCGTAACGGGGATCACTAAAAGCAAACGGGCCATAACGCGTCACCTGGCGTTCACGCTTATGGTAGCTATTGTGCTGCTCGCTTTCGGGCTGCGCGCCTACCGCCTGGACCATCAGGAACTGCGCGGCGACGAAGCCGCTACGTGGGTCTACAGCATCCGCTCATTCGCTGAGATGCTCCAATTCTACAAGACCCATGCCCATCCACCGCTGTATTATCCGCTGATGCATCTCTGGTTTCCGCTCGCTGGTACGAGTGAGTACGCATTGCGCTTCCCGCCGTTGGTCAACGGCACAATATTGGTGGCTCTTCTGATGGCACTGGGCGCGCGCTGGTTCGGCTGGCGCGCTGCAGCGGTGGTGGGACTCTTGGCGACCATCAGCCCGTATCAAATCTACTTTGCCCAGGATGCTCGTTCATACACTCTGGCAACTTGGCTGGGCGTTGCTTCCACCCTGGCCTTGTGGCAGGCGCTAAAACATAGCAGTTGGCGCACCTGGGCGATCTACGGTGTGCTCATTCTCGTGCTCGCCTACACACATTACTATTTCTTCCTGATCGTGTTCTTCCAGGCCGTGTTTGTGTTATGGAACGCCTGGCAACGACGACGGATGCCATGGCACTACCTCGCCGTCGGCACCGCGGCAGGGCTTGCGTATTTGCCCTGGCTGATCTACGCTTGGGGATTTCTCATGTGGTACCGTGGCAACATTGACTCCCCGGATTTCATCTCTGCGATAGTGCGTCCGCTGCTGGCTTTCGGCGGAGGCCAGTTCCTGATCCCACCATTGACCTGGGTGAATGCAGGTGCAATAGCGTTTCTGTTGGTGTGGGGGGGGATCGCCGCGTGGCACGTCAATCGTCGCGCGCTGTATCTGACACTCCTCTACCTGTTTGTTCCGATATGGATCGTTTTTCTTGTCTCCCGTTTCAAAGAGATTTTCAGCGAACGGTATCTGGTGCTGGCCAGCCCGGGGTTTCTGTTGTTGCTCGCCGTAGGCATAGAACGCGCATTCCGTCACCATAATACCCGCTTACGCACACCCGTGGCATTGTTGATCCTGGTTTTTCTGGGATGCACAGTCTATGCGGCGCACAATTATTACCATAATCCCACCTTTGCCAAGAGCCCTCCGTGGCGTGATGTGATGAACTACATTCAGCGCAAATCCCAACCGGGCGATGCGCTCATCTACACTGCTGCCCTGCCTGAGATCATCTATTACAATGAGCGTGCAGCTCAATTGCCTGCCTATTTGATCCCCTATGATGTGAACACCACCGAGCAGGGTGCGCGTGATGCTCTGCAGGCTACTTTTGCGCAGCATCCTCGCGCCTGGCTGGTCCCGATTCCAGCTCCGGACGCACCGGTGTCGCGATTGGTGGAACCGTGGTTGGAACGCTACAGCGCGCGACTGGATGCGGTCTTCTTCCGCGCCGTCCACATCGGCCTTTATGAGTCGCCCGAACGTTTCCTTAGAACGATGATCTCCCAATCGGTAGATTTTGCCGAGGTAGATGCTCCGCAGGATCGTCTCATCCGGCTAGAGGGCTTTCGCTTTGGCAAGGGAGACAAGGCTCTCCCCACAACTGTACCGGGCAAAAAGCTGGTGCTCACGTTGGTCTGGAAAGCCTATACACCGCTGACCACCGATTATACTGTCTTCACCCATCTGATAGGTCCCGATGACCAGATATGGGGACAGTGGGACAATCCGCCGGTACGGGGCACCTATCCCACCAGTCGGTGGGCGGCGGGTGAACGTGTGTTCGATCAGTACGCTATTCCTGTCGATGCGCAGGCGCCAAGAGGGGACTATTATGTACTGGTCGGGCTGTACGAACCAACCTCAGGTAGGAGACTGGTGGTGCTGGGTGAAAGTGGTCAGGTCGAAGGAGATGCCGTACGGCTCAACCAGCCGGTCACGATACCCTGAGCGAAGGCGCCAAATAATGCCACGATGGGCGGTCTGAAGGAACTGTGGGTGTTGCGCCGTCATTGGCCACTGATCGTTATTCTGGGATTGTTCCTCTGCTTGGCGACAGCTTTCAGCTGTCTATTGCCCCTCGGCGAGGCGGCTGACGAAACTGACCACTTCGCCCTGGTGCGCTTTATCGCCGAGCACGGGCGTCCTCCGCTCACGATTTCAGAACGCAACGCCATTGGACCCAAAGGCGATGCCTCGCCTGTCTATCACGGCCTGGTGGCATTGCTCAGCCAGCATGTTGATCTCACACCCCTGTTAGCACTGCCGGAAACGCAGGCGAATCCTAAGCGCCTGATCCCCACCGATGGCTTCAAAGCCAATCGCGTCTTTCATACTGAGGATGAGCTTTTCCCCTGGCGCGGTGTGGCGCTGGCATGGCATCTAGCGCGCCTCGTCTCAGTACCGTTGGGGGCTATCACGGTCATAGCGGCCTACCTCACTGCACTGCGTCTCGTCCCACATCGTCGCGATCTTGCTGCGGCGATGGCGGCGTTCGTGGCCTTCCTACCGCGTTTCCTCATCAACAGCGCTGTGGTGAGCGATGATGCTCTGGTTGTGCCGTTGGTGGCATGGGCGGTATATGGAATGGTGCGCGTCGCGCAAGGTTCCGAAAAGCGGGGTGACTTCCTGCTTTTGGGCTTGTTAATAGGGCTAGCAGCGGTTACCAAATACCATGGCTTGGTCTTGCTGCCCGAGGCAACATTGTTGTGCATCGTGTTAGCCTGGCGTGCTGCGGCAAATTCTTCATCTGCACGTCAGGCATGGTTGACCTGGCTGCGTCACTGGGCGTGGATGATGCTCGCTTTCGCGCTGACGGCCGGATGGTGGTTTGCTTTTCTCCTCCTCCACTTTAATCAGGTGGCAGAGTTGGGCTGGGTGCGTGGCCTGATCGCACCGTTCGGCGACCCGGTGCTGACCACGGGATTAAGCCACTTGCTTGAGACTCCTGTCAGTGCAACGCTCGGCGGCACATTCGACTGGAGTGACTGGGCAGATCTGCTTTTCCGTTCTTTCTGGCTTACCTATGGATGGTTGCACATCTTCGCGCCGATGTGGGTTTACTGGGCATTCGGTGTTTGGTGTCTGCTGGCCGCAGCTGGCCTGGGAGGATGGCTGGTAAAACTTATGATCGCTGGCAGAGGACAGCGTGCCAAACGTGTTGTGACATTGCATCCTTCTACATGGCGTTGGGATATCATCGTGCTGGCTCTGCATCTACTATTCTATCTGAGTATTGTGGTCATGCGTCAGGCATCACGGCCGGCACGCGAGACGGCCCAAGGGAGACACCTTTATCCAGCCCTAACCGCACTCGCCTTTTTCGTCATATATGGACTGAACGTCCTGCCAAATGTCGCCCGCAATCTCGTACACTCAGCACGCTCACTTCTTCTGTCTCGTCATGGTGGACAGAGAATCGCAGGAAGCCCCCATGTTCACCCGTGGAGCACGTTGTGGCTCTTGTCACTGCCATCCGCGCTACTGTTGCTCAGTGTGGTCACACTCCCAAGCATCATTCTCCCCAACTATCTACCCTATTTGCCCATTCGCTCACTGAATCCAAAGGAAGCCCCTGTTGGGCACCGTCTCGAGGTTTCCTTCGCCTCGGGTCTGAGATTTCTGGGCTATGATCTGCCTGTATCTTCGGATGCAGAGATACCTTCTTTTGAGGCAGGGACAGGCATTCCAATCGCTCTGCACTGGTATGCTGGTACATCTCAAGCTCGCGACTACCTTGTGCGCCTCTGTTTGCAGGACGCATGGCAGAGAGAGGCACTTTGCACCAACGCTCACCCTTTAGACGGACGTTATCCTATGCGCGCCTGGGAAGCGGGCTATTGGATTCGCGATGAGATAACCATACCTACATCGACTTGCTTGCCGGAGGGGATCTACACGTTGAAGCTGGAGCCCCTCCCTTTGCAGATGGACTCGGCAGCTACAGCGATAGATACAAACTCACCGCGCCATGAGCCGGTTGCACTTGGCCATGTCCGCTTAAAGAGAGCGGCACGCGAGAACATGGTTCCACCGCGCGTACAAGTGTGGACAGCTCAAGGACTGCTGCGCCAGGAAATACTCCGAGTGCAGCAGCTACGCCAGGGATTTACTGTGTTCGTACGACAAGCAAGTGCGAACGCGGGAGGAGGCCCATCGGTGTGGCTGGCCGTTCAAGAGAACCCAGCGCGGAGATGGTGGCCAGTGGCTTCACAAAGGGTGTGCCAACTCCAAGGGGGTGAGGAGATCACCGCTCACAGCTTCATTGTGGACGCATCCGTATGGCCGGGCGAATACATGCTGCGAACATCCGAAGGAGTGGAAACAAACGTGCTCATACAAGTTGCGACGCGCTGGCGTGACTTTGACTTTCCTGCCCATCTGGCAGCGCACCGGGAAACCACTATTATCAGCTGCGGTGCGGGCGTCGCTGAGCCGTGTATCGAGCTGGTGCACTATGAGCTGGACCATTCGCCGCGCTGGCCTGGGGAAAGCATACCCATCACAGCGTATTGGCGTTCCCATCGTATGATGAGCCAGCCTTATACGATTGTGTTCTATCTGCTTGACCATATGGCACGCGTCGGAGGTCAGCTGAACTGGTCGCTGGGAGGCCACTATCCTAATGTGCTGTGGGCGCCGGGCGAATATGTCTCAGAGACCTACCTGCTCCCTGTATATTTGCAGACTCCACCTGGCCTATACACCATTCAGCTGGGCCTCTATGAATATCGAGATGGTAGTGGAGGTAGCTCCTACAGCTGGTTGCCGGTCACAAACGGTTCTCTACAGAAGCCCACCGATCGCTTTTATCTGGGGCAAATACGCGTGAGGGATGTGGCCGAGGACGGTATGCCTTCCTACTCGCTCCAGGCTACCTTGGGTGATCAGATACAGCTGCTCGGCTACGACCTGTCACCTTCGCCTGATGTGCCCCTATCACCGGGTCAAACGCTCCATCTGGCACTTTACTGGCAAGCTCTTCGACCACCTGAGGGTGATTATACGGTCTTCACCCAATTGCTCGGACCGGATGGGCAAGTATGGGGGCAACAAGACAACCAACCTCAAGAAGGGCGCTATCCGACCTCACAATGGGAAATCGGCCAGACGGTGGTGGATCGCTATCTTATCATTGTACGACCGGATGCGCCACAGGGCCCATATCGTTTGCTGGTGGGCATGTATCTCCTGGCATCCGGTCAGCGGCTACCGGTTGTCATGAGCGACGGGATTCGCTTGCCCGATGATGCCATCCTTTTGACTGAGCTCAAGGTGGAGTGAGAATCTCGGATGGCTCGTCCTCCTGCTTTGGTCTTTGTGCTGGTTGCTTTCATTGTGACAGCAGGTAGCATCAGCTGGTTCAATCTATTGGGCGAAGCGCCGGATGAAACCGCCCATATGCACCTGATCCGCTTTATCAGCGAGCATGGTCATCCGCCGCGCAGCTATTCAGAGCGTGAATTGGCCGGCTACAAGTCCGATACGCCGATGCTCTACCACCTATTGATCGGAATAGCATTGCGCTGGGTGGACTACACCACATTGCCGCGCCTGAAAGAATACAGCACTGATCCGCGCCGCCTGTTGATTGCTGACGGATTACCACCGTTCTCCATAGTGCATACCGAAGATGAGTTGTTCCCGTTTCAAGGTATTGTCTTGGCATGGCACCTGGCACGGCTGATCTCGTTGCTGTTCAGTGCTGCCACTGTCGTGACGGTCTATCTGGCTGCGCGTGCAGCGCGGCCCGAATGTAAATCGTGCGCTCTTGGTGCTGCTGCTCTGGTTGCCGCAAGTGCCCAATTCACCTTTATTGCAGCCGCAGTGAACGACGACAACCTGCTCGGCTTGCTCTCTGCTCTTTTCACCTGGTGTCTGACACGCGCGTGGCAACGGTCGATGGAGATAAAACCTTATGCCATGGCCGGGATTTGCCTGGGAATGGCGGTCACCACCAAGTACAGCGTAGTATTGTTCCCTCTGTTGGTGGTCATATTGCTCATCCTAGCGATACGAAGTGGAAGATTGAACAAGCAGGCAGCCTGGAGCCGCCTCGCCGTGTTCGCTGGTACCTTCAGCGTCGCAGCGGCGTGGTGGTTTGTTTTTATACTGTGGCACTTCAATGAGGTGCGCCGGCTAGGATGGCTGATCGGCTTGATCAAGCCGTTTATAGGCGGCGCGCGCGCAGATGCCAGCTTGCAGCAGATGGCGTCATTTCTCAGCGGTGGAATGCTGTCCGGATCCGCCGCATTGGTCCGCCCATCAATCGATTGGCCCAGATGGTTGGGCCAGATGTTTGTTTCGTTCTGGCTGCCCGGAAGTCCGCTTGATCATCCCTTCGGTACCGCTTTGTGCGGCGGTGTTGCTTGCCTGACTGTCCTGGCGTTGGCCGGACTGCTGTGCAATGCAGTGTGCCGCGGCAGCAGTCGTACGGTGCAAACAGCATGGGTATCGACAACGGCTGAGCACCCATACCCATACATCCTATTGGTTCTCCAAGTATTCCTGCTGCTGCCGTTTCCCGTGCTGCGTTACATTCTCACTGGCAATGTGATTGAGACAGCACAGGGACGACACATCCTGTTTCCTGCGACAGTATCCATTGGACTGCTGCTCGCCACCGGTTTGGCCTCGTGGTTTAAACCGTCGAATCGCCAACCAGCGTTGCTCGGTGTCTCTGGTATATTATTGGGCATAGGGTTGCTCAATTTCTATGGCGTCATAACATCCGCCTTTCCTGAACCGCTCCCGGTGCGCACCACTGCTGATGCCACAGAGCAGGTGACTAACCCGGTGCATCTCCCGTTGAACGATGCAGTCGAGCTGCTCGGTTATGAGGTGCAGCCACTCAATGCGTCTGGCGCTCTGCCAGTGACGCTCACCTGGCGCAGCACAGGTGATTCGTCCGAGGATTTCCTGACCGATCTGTTCTTAGTCGGCGAGGATGGGCATATCTACGCACGTTGGCTCGGACATCCCGCAGGAGGGCGGTATCCCACGCGTGCCTGGCAGTCAGGCGATGTGGTACGCGATGAGACATGGCTGGTAGTGGTTGGCCTGCGCGCAGGCGCGTACCGCTTATGTCTACGACTAGTGCCCGTCACCGCTACCAATCACCCGGAACGAGCCCCGGATGGCGGCCAATGTCTGACCACTCTGGCACTGCCAAACGTCTCGATCGTCACGGGCAGGCATGTCTGGCAGCTGCCCGATGGGCGCAGTGGCACACTCGACATCTGGCAATCAGGACGGACGGATGATCCTCTGCCCATTTTTCGCTATCGTGCCACTATTCAGATAAGCCTCCATGCGCAACCATCGGAGGGACAACCATACGTTGTGACTTTGCTGGGGCCTGACGGGATCGAACAGGCAGCGTTGTACCAGACGGATGACGTTTACACGTTTCTGGTCGGTGCCCGTTGGTCACCTGGTCGCTATCGAGTACAACTGCGCAGCGGGGATCAAGCGTTCATCAGCGAACCAGTGCTGGAAGTGCGCCTGCGACAACGCGACTTTGCCGTGCCGCCTATGCAGCACGTGGTGAACGCTCTCTTCGGCGGCGAGATCACCCTGCTGGGCTATGACCTTCCGGAGCGCAAGGTACAACCGGGCGGTGTGCTGCCTATCACTCTTTACTGGCGGGCCGAACGAGACGTGCAGAGACACTATATCGTTTTCAATCACCTATTGGGGGCTGATCTACGACAATGGGGCGGTCGCGACCGCATCCCACGAGACTATTACAGCACGGCTTTATGGGCAGCCGGTGAGGTGGTGCGGGACGAGTATGCGCTGCCGGTGGATGTAGCGGCACCCCCCGGAGTCTACCATCTCGATGTGGGGCTCTACCAGGTGATGCAAGGGCAAATTCACCCTGTGTGGCGAACTGACGCAGCGGGCAATCCGTTGAATGCCAACAGTGTCACCCTGACCACCATTAAGGTGGGCGGTGCACCGCCAGATGTGATCGTCAGTGGTACACTTGCCCCTGAGCACCCACGTGCTGACAGTCTGGGTGAGCTGGTCACCCTCATCGGCTATGATCTCTCTGTACGACCGACCGAGATAGAGATCGTGCTGTACTGGCGTTGCGATGCACCAATGCCGCTTGACTATACTACGTTCGTCCATCTGACAAAGGCGGGGACTTCTGAGATCGTGACCCAAATGGACCGTCCGCCAGCCAATGGTGCTTATCCTGCCTCGTTGTGGGATGTTGGCGAAGTGATCCGCGACGTCGTTACAATGCCACTGCCGGCTGATCTGCCACCTGGTGAGTATGACATCCTGGCCGGGTTGTACGACATCACTACCGGCCAGCGACTGGCTGCAGTAGGCGCAGCCACATCGGGATCACTGCAGGATGCGATTCGTTTGAGCACGCTGTACCTCCCGACCAAATCGTCTTACGTGGTGGAAGAAGAATGATAAAGTCAGATGCGGAGCTGGTTTGACGAGATGGGTCTCCGTAGGCTGCCATTCTGGTTCATGGTGTTTCTGGTATGGGTGACCTTTGCACTGCGGGTCATCCGACTGAACGATCTGCCTTTGGAACTCAGCCTGGATGAGAGCATCAATGGACTGGATGCGCTGCGGTTGGTGCGTGAGAGATGGTTGACCCCGTTCCTGCAGAACAACTTCGGGCGGGAGACATTGTTCCTATACATTCAAGGTATCACCTTACAGATTCTCGGCATTTCCGTTTTTGCCTTGCGCTTCTGCTCGATGGTGGTAGGCACGTTGACCATTCCCCTTTTGTATGCCGTTGGCCGCCAGCTGGCGCCTAAAGAGATGGCACAAGGAGATGCACTTCTGCCAGTGCGCGTCGGATTATTAGCTGCAACCGGTATGGCAGTATGCTACTGGCACATCTACTTCAGCCGTCTGGCGCTGCGCGCCATTGTGCTGCCACCAGTACTGCTCGCCTGTGTATGGTGCCTATGGCGCGCGCGCCGCCTCGTGACGCTCCCTTTCAGTGCAAGCTTACCCTGGTGGAGCGCTGCAGGTTTTTTGCTTGGCGTAACATTTTACACCTACACGGCGGCGCGTCTCCTGCTTCCCCTGTTTATCCTATTGGCTTGGGTGTGGCTGACACAGGGGTCGAACAAACGCGGATGGATCGGACGTGGGCTGGTGGTTTTTCTGGGTATGGCAGCTTTTGTCAGCGGCCCATTACTGCTCTACTTCGTGCGCAATCCCCATGCCTTCAGCAGTCGCGCAGCAGCTATCAGCCTGCCTATGGACAGCGCCTTCCCACTTGCACTGGGAATGAACGCCATCCGCTTGCTGATGATCCAGTTTGGCGGGGGTAATTGGGTGGGTCACTGGCCGAGCTTGAATGTCTTGAGCGGGCTGGGGCTCTTCGTCGGCATGCTGGCCTGTATGCGCCATTTTCGTCGCTCGACATGCTGGTGGCTTCTGAGCTGGTGGGTGGTGGGATTTCTCCCCCCGTTGCTTTCACGGCAGGATTGGGAAGCGGTGACCACACCCTTACGGGGCATTGTCGCCTGGCCAGCATTGTGCCTCATCGCAGCGATTGGGTTAGCAGTGACAACCAGCTTTTGTATCCAGCACTTCAGCAGGCGTCCCCGGTGGTACGCGCAGTCGCATCATCTGTGGAGTGTGATGCTCCCGACACTGGCTCTCCTCTGTATAGGTGGTGCAACAGGTGTGCGTGATTACTTTTTCGTCTGGGCGAACAGTTTTGCTCCATCATGTCATCATGCGCATGTCTTGGCCGATTACTTGACCAAACGCCCCAGACAGCTTGTCCTGCTCCCCAACCGTTTCTACACGGATGCGCCTACCCGCTTTTTGCTCCAAGCACGTTACCCGACGTTGGACAGCATCTCCTACGAAGCAGCGACTGCCTTGATCGCTCACGACTATTTTCACACCGCTGACAGAACAAGAGCAGTGGGTATTATACCACACGATGGGAGTACTCCATCCGCTTGGACGCTGCTTGAACCGCTTGTTGATGGCACTGGCGTCGCCCATCTCCTCCCTCAGCTGGACCAGACGCAAGCCATCACTCTAGCTAAGGCGGTGCGCACCAACATGCCCCTGCTCTCTCTCAACGACAACTGTGGAGAAGTTGTAGCAGATGTGTATCCTCTCGATCCCAACACACCGATCCTGCCCGACAGGACGGAGACAGTCCAGCCGATCAAGGTCAATTTCGCTGATGACTTGCTCTTAGTAGGAGCTCTTGTGCGACCAGAGCAAGCCGAGCCGGGGCAATCCTTTTCCCTCCGGTTGCAATGGAAAAGTATGCGCTCGATTGATGGCGACTATGATCTGTTCATCCATCTCTTCAACTTGCAGACAGGGCAACGTATCGCTCAGGTTAATCAGTCCTTGGGGAGCTCCATCTTGCTCCACAGCCATTTCTGGTCACCTGGCCTCACCGTTCAGGAGATCCACGCCTTCCAGCTGCCACAGGATGCCCCTGAGGGCGTCTATCAGTTCGAGGTCGGGCTGTACCATCGTGCCTCAGGACAGCGCCTTATGGTACAGACAGCTGATGGCAATGCCATACGAAGTGACAGCATTACGCTAGGCAAGCTAGTAGTGCGCAAGCGGCCTCCGCCCGCGCCGGCATTTGCGCTGAACATCCGATTCGAGGACAATATCTTGTTACGCGGCTTAGACGTGTACGGCAAAAACGCAGATATGGTTGGGGTGGTACTACACTGGCAGGCGGTCGATATCATCCCACACGATTATACTGTCTTTACACACCTGCTGGATGAACGAGGCAGTCTGGTGGCGCAACAAGACAACATGCCCCAGCAGGGCCGTTATCCGACTTCTTTGTGGAGCCCAGGCGAAGTTGTGCTCGACCACTATTCGCTTGGTCCGCTGCCCTCAATGCAGGACGGACGCTATCGGCTGCGTATCGGCTTGTACGACTTATCCACGGGGAGACGATTGCACCTGGTGGATCAAGAGAAGGACTATATTGAAGTAGTATTACAACGGTCAAATGGTCGCCTTTCTCCTCGTCTAGAGGATTTACAATAATGCTGACCTGCTGAGGAGTGAAGCTCCGCTTTTGCGGTAGCGCGGTGTCGGAGTAAAAGGGAGAGCATGATTCACGATACCACCATAGACCGGCTGCGCACATGGCTTGCTTCCGGCGATCCGCGCCTTGCCCTCGGCAGCGCATTAGGTGTCGCATTGCTGGCTGGCGCCGTCGTGGGCGCGCTGATCGGTGGGCTGGGTGCCCTGCCGGCGTTAGGACTGTTGGGTGTGCTGAGTGTCGCAGCAATTTTGCTGCGCTCCGACCGTTGGGGATTACCCCTGCTATTAGCGCTGATCTGCCTCTTGCCTTATGCGGCTCTGCCACTGGAGATCGGCTTCCGCCCAACCTTTATCGACCTAGCATTGCTGGCTGTGTTTATCACTTCTTTGCTGCGCACGCGGGCTTGGGAACCGCGTACCGCTTTTGAGCCTTCCAGTTTAGGTATCCCTATCCTCGCTTTTCTCCTGTGGAATCTGGTCACCTTCGTGGCCGGTTTGGCCCATGCACCGCTTAGTGTGACCGTATTGCGCCGTTTTGTCGAGGTTCTACTGTCTATTCTGCTTTTCTTTGTCGTGGTGTATCAAGTGCGCGACTTGGGTGCGCTGCGCCGCGTTATAGCTACGCTCATCATCGCCGGTGGCCTCGGCGGTGCATTAGGCGTGTTATTCTATGTGTTGCCCGAAACGTGGACGGTGGACATCCTTTCCAAGCTGGCCGTATTTAACTATCCATCCGGCCCGGGCATCCTGCGTTATGTGGAAGACGACCCCAGCCAGCCTATGCGCGCGATCGGCACCTCGATCGACCCCAACGCGCTGGGTGGGTTGCTCGTTATCGTGACCGCCGTAGCGGTGGTGCAGCTGTTTGCTGCCCGGCCCGTACTGTCTCGTCTGTGGCTGGTGCCGTGCGCTGGACTGAGCGCGCTTTGCCTCCTGTTGACCTTCTCTCGGGGTTCCATGGTGGGATTGGTGCTGGCACTTACCCTGGTGAGTATCCTGCGTTATCGCAAGCTCATGGTCTTATTGGTCGCACTGGCCATCCTGTTCCTGATCCTGCCGTTCACCCAGATATACGTCACCCGCCTGTGGGAGGGGCTGCGCGGAGAAGACCTGGCTACCCAGATGCGCTTTGGCGAGTACAAAGATGCCCTCATCTTGATCAGCCGCTATCCCCTAATGGGAGTAGGCTTCACCGGCACGCCCGACATTGACCTTTATCTGGGGGTATCCAGCCTGTATCTGCTCATTGCTGAGCAGATAGGTTTGGTGGGCTTGTTCCTCTTTCTGCTCGTCGTGTTTGTTTATTTTGTTGTGACATTGCAGGCGCTAAGGCGTGCGCCGCGCGGTGGGGAAAGCGAGGGGTATCTGCTGGCCTGTATCGCAGCGCTGGCCGGAGCGCTGGTCAGTGGGATTTTTGATCATTTCTTCTTCAACATCAATTTTATCCACCTGGTCGCCCTGTTCTGGGTCACGATGGGGCTGGGTGTAGCAACCGCGCAGCTGATCCACAGGACAGCTGCAGACTAACGCTATCCTACCAATGCCCTGTACGGTGTGCCGTTTTGGAGTGGAATCACCACTCCAAGATGGGTTCATCATAACACCTCTGATTTCACCTTCTGAGCTTTAGCGGAAGAACATAGGGGGACGCAAAATGCTGGAACCGATCAGAATGCCTATAATGATCCCGACCAGAAATATGATACATTGCCATTCGGCACTTGACCCAAATGTTGCATTGGGGGTCATGACAGGCCTCCTGTTTCTTCTTGCCAACCCTGATTTTTGTCCGACAATAATCCATCCAACTAACATGACTGAGCCCAGCGAGTTCAGGCATCTTATCCTCCTGTAATAGTTTCCTCAATTATGATAACAGAGTTCTCGGGTCCGGGTAACGCACCCGGGTTGTATTTCGGCAGCGCAAAAGGATAGAGAGGTGTCTCAACCCAAAGATGTATTTGTACCAAGGGAACACTACTACTGAGGTGGAGCTTACTCAGGAAGCTCGATATGCTTATGGGAGCGCCAATAGAGGGCTGCCTCGACACGACTGCGCAGATGCAGCTTGTCAAATATGTTGGTGATATGTTTCTTCACTGTGCCCAGGGAGATTTGCAGTTCATTAGCGATTTCCTGGTTGGTCTTGCCATCCGCAATGAGCTGCAACACTTCACGTTCGCGTGGGGTGAGGGGGTCTACCTTATCTTCAGTTTCCTCCGCTCCTTGCAAATACTTGAGCAGCTCCTGAGCAATCTCGGGATGAAGCGAAACCTGACCGGCATGAGCTTGCCGGACACTTTCCAGCACCTCGTCGCTAGAGCGGCTCTTCAACACATATCCTATTGCACCGTACTCCATCGCTCGCGCCACATACTCGGGTCGGTGATAGGCACTGAGCACCACAATCTTGGTGGACGGGCTCAGCTGGCGCATGGCTCGAACCGCTTCCAACCCCGCCTCGATCCTTGGCTCCTCAACAAGCCTTTGCCCTGAGAACACTTTCAAATCCAGCAATGCAACATCAGGAGGGGATTCAGCCACAATCTGTAATGCCTCCCTGACAGATTTTACCGCTCCGACCACGCGGAATTCACCAGACTGTGCCTCTAGGCGCGCTACCATCCCATCCAAGAAGCTCTGATGGTCATCCACTAAAAGCACTGAAATGCGTTCGTCCTCTCCCCACGTGCTTTGTCGCCCACTTCTCCCCACCACCTACCTCTCCTTTCCAAGAAACTTATGGCTGTTATCATCCAGCAGATGAGCATTGTCCGACTAAGAGCAAAGCGGGATCTCAACCACCAAAGTGGTCCCCCGACCAGGGTGACTGTCAACGCGCAGACGACCTCCTTGCTGTTCCACCTGTTCACGGATCATGTTCAGTCCACTGTACCTGGGGTGCGCTTCCTGTGGATCGAAACCGCACCCATTATCTTTGATACACATCGCAATGCGGTCCGTGGCTCCAACTACGTGTACCTCCACATCGCGGGTGTTCGCATGCTCGACAATGTTCGCGACCGCCTCCCGATAAACGCGCAACAGCGTCTCGGTGGTAGAGACTGAGATTGACTGAGCGGGCAACAACTGGACTTCGAGAGAGATTTGCAAGCCAAAGCGCCCTTGCGCTTCCTTAGTAATCTGGCACATTCCCTCGCGCAGGTCACCTCCGGAGTGAGGGCCGGCGCGGCAGGAAAAGACCACCAAGTCTATCTCTTGTTGCGCTTGCAGCACTTCCTGCTCCAGCCGTTGTAACAATTCGTTTGCCTTGTCATGGTTGCCTTGGGCCAGATAGTCGCGCGCTGCTTCAGAGAAGTTGCGGATGGCAGGCAAAGTGGAGCTCAATGTGTCGTGCAAGCGCAGGGCAAGGTCGCGCCGTTCCCGGTCGCGGATTTCTTCTTCGGCCAGCTCAATCAAGCCGGCATTGTGCAATGCCACTGCCCCGAAGCGCGCCGCAAGTTCCAAAGCCAGCTTGTCCTCCTCGGTGAATGTCTTGGGCTGTCGGTAATTGGCACACAGAACACCCACGATATTCCCGTTCTCTTCTGTACACATGGGTAAGCCGGCGAATGAGACAATTCCCTGACGTTCGCTGAACGTGTGATAACTTCCGGGGTGTGCACCCGCAGCGGATCGGGCACTGCTAACCAGTAACGGGTCCGACGCTACCTCGGATTGATAGTAAGCTCGTCTTGTGGACATGATGTGTGCGATGATGCCATAATCTGGTGAAGGAGGGTTGAGCGCATCCCGATTGCCTCTGACCTCCCCATAGATCCCCTGAAAATAGAGCTTATGCGTGCGGCGAGCGTAACGATACAGGATCACCAGGTCGGCGCCGAGCTTGTCCAGCAGTGCATTGCCCACTACATCGATCGCCTCTTTCTGGTGTCGACGCACCAATGCCAATGCAGTGCCCCATTCCTGCAGTGTGCGCAAGCTCTCTTCCCGGTGCCGAGCACGCTCGAGCAGCTGAGCATGGTAAATAGGGGTAAATATGCGCTGTGCTAATATGCTCAGCATGTGACATTGCTCAGGCTCGATGGTACGTCGACTGGCATCGCGATAGCCCGCCTCAATCGTGCCGACAACCAGCCGTTCTCCGGCAAGTCCCTGCCCGGCAATCGGTGTGAACACGCGGATCATGCGACTGTGCTCATATCGCTCCCAGATCTCTGGATGGAAGCGCGGATCCCAGCCGCGCAACACCTCCTGTTTCCCGGAACGCACGATATCAGCCTGGATATCGTGACTGTCCAGCGAGTGCACCACCATCTCAATCCATCCTGGGGGGATATTACGTCCCCTGGCCCCGCGGATGACGCGGCGGTCTAGGTCCACCAAAGAGATCAAGCCGAAGTCGAACCCCAGCTTGTCCACGACCGCGTCCAGGGCAAAGTCCAGAACGACATCCAGAGCGGGATCGATGGCCACTTGGTTGCTGATGATGCTCAACTGCCTCTCCAGCTCACATTGGGTGCGATGTTGCCGCAAAACAGGTACGAGTCGGCCGGCAATGGCCTGGATGCCCTCGAAGTAGCCACGCAGCTGATAGACGGGTGGAGCAGCGCGCTGGGCGAAATCGAAATAGAGAATGCCGAGCACCTTCGCTTCCTGCGCTCCGGAGTCCAGGATCGGCACAGCCAAGCGCTGAAAGGTATCACTGGGCAGAGGACATAAGATCACGGGTTCCTGCCTGAAGCGTTCTGCAAACCCCCAATGTCTGGCAAACGGGTAGCGATCGGACTGCAAAACCCGAGGACGACGCGAGCGCACTACCTCGCCCATAGGGTGCTCTATTGAATATGTTTCCTTCCGCAGAGTTTCATCCTCTGAGTCCAGCGCATGCTGGGCATTATGAAACTCACCCAGGGTGATCAAACGTTGGGCACTACTATCATAGGCAATGATCCCACAGCGCAACGCCCGCAATATGCTCATAAACTCTTGAAAAGCTGCCTGGCAGTCTGTATCCAAATGCTGTCCTCTGACGTCGCAGCTGCCCATCAAACGCTCGGCCGCCTGTGCCATCTGCACCAGGGAATCACGGGTGTCGAACAAGCGCATCAAGTAATGCAAAATAAAAGCGATGAGCACAAGACCCAAGGAACGCGCTACCAGCCAGGGAGGCACGCCTGTGAGCTGAAGAGCACCCGCCTCTACGCCCACCGCATCCCACTGTCCTTCCAAAACCAATAAAAAGGCGCAACACTCTAACACACTGGCCACATAGGTCCAGGTGGGATTATGGCGGCTGATGATCAACAGACTGGGGATGTAGAGCAGCCATAGCTCATTACGGATGCCCTGGCGCGCTAAGATCAATGACAACACAAATACGCCCAGGATGCTAAGCTGTGCGCGCGCGAACTGGACCCAAGGATGATAAAAACGCTTCTCCCGGCGTGAGAACACCACCTGGCGCAGGATAAAATACATCACATACAGGCTGATCGGCGTCAAGACGAGCGCATGAGGCCAATATGGAGCAAGAGAGAACCACAGAATGAGCACAATAAAGAGAGCAATGAACGAACGAAAATAGCGAGCTACGAGATAACCAGCCGGGCTCAACACGCGGGTGCCGAGTCCAAATTGGAGACCCAACTGGCTCAGCCCCGGGCGAGGTGCTTGCGCCAATGCGCCTCTTTGTGGTTTGCTCATTGGCACACCTTTCATAAGTCTATCATATCATTCCATGTCAACCCTGTAAATACCCCTTAGGTGTATTTTAACACCATTCTGAAGGGTATATTTAGTAGTAGGTCGAAGCGAATTGGTAGCGTAAGTTATTTTATGGTAAGATCTTTCTATGAGGTGGTTTAGAGGTCTGTACAAGATGGAGAGAAAGATGTGGAAGACCAGCGATTTCGACTATGAGCTGCCACCCGAGCGCATCGCGCAAACCCCGATTGAGCCGCGCGATGCCGCCCGGCTCATGGTCGTGCATCGCAAGGGTGGGCGATTCGAGCATCGCATCTTTCGCGACCTGCCGCACTATTTGAGGCCAGGGGATGTGTTGGTGATCAATGACAGCCGTGTGATCCCGGCACGCCTTTTCGCACACAAGCCGAGCGGTGGACAGGTGGAGATTCTGCTGCTACGACAGCTGGACGGGACACGTTGGGAAGCGCTTGTGGGTGGCAAGCGCATTCGGAAGGGTGGACGTCTGCTGATCCAAAGAGGGAACATCCACCTGGAAGCACAGGTCGCAGAGGAGCTAGAAGGTCCGCGGCGCGTCCTGGAGTTTGACACACCGATAGGGCCATTGCTGCGAGATCTAGGCCATACACCATTGCCACCTTATATCCAGCAACCACTCCAGGATCCCGAGCGCTATCAAACGGTGTACGCCCGCGTCGAGGGATCTGCAGCAGCGCCCACTGCTGGTTTGCACTTCACACCTGAATTACTCGCGACGCTTCGTGCCCAGGGAGTGCTCCTAGCACGCGTCACCTTGCATATCGGGATTGACACGTTTAAACCGGTGACTACCGAATACGTGGCCGAGCACACCCTTCATTCCGAGTGGGCAAGTATATCCCCCGAGACAGCTCAGCTGATCAACCAGGCGCGCCTCGAAGGGGGGCGGGTCATTGCGGTGGGCACCACGGCTGTGCGCACGTTAGAGACCGCTGCACTACATGCTGCCGGGATCACCGCTCCGCTGCAAAACGTCGGTGCTCAGAATGAGGGGCTTTCTGAGGCTCATCCAGGTATCAGCTGGCATCCGATTACAGCGTTCGAAGGCCCTACGGACTTGTTCATCTACCCTGGTTTCCGGTTCCGTGCTGTGGATGCCTTGATCACCAATTTCCATCTCCCGCGCTCCAGCTTGCTCATGTTGGTGAGCGCTTTCGCCGGATATGAGCTGACACGCCGCGCTTACCAGGTTGCTATCGTCGAGGGATACCGATTCTATTCCTTCGGAGACGCTATGTTGATTTTATGACTGACCGCACAGCGCTCAACGCACTTTCTGGATGATCACCTCGAATGAAGCGTGATAGCGCGAGTTGGCAACTGGATTGCCAGTCTCAGGACACATCTCGTCCAGCTGGAAATCAGGAGTGATGCCACTTGCCACCATGCTCTTGGCACCATCCACACGCACATTGTAGGTGCCCTTGAACATCGCAAACTCCACCCATCCCTTGCCGCGCGATTTGGTCTCCGTTAGCGGACGTGCACAGTCATTATCGCTTGGCCCCCAACAGATCTTGATCGGCACTCCGTCTATGCCGTTACCAAACTGATCGATCACACGCACGAAGATGTGGTGCTTGCCCTCGTTTTCACAGGGTGTCAGCTGGCGCACGCTGGCAATGATGTAGTCGACATCCGGTGTCGGCGTTGGCAGTGGCGTCGGAGTGTCCGTGGGAGCACGTGTAGCACGGGCCCTGGGCCGCGGTGTCGGCGTGGCCGGTAGTGGCGTGGGAGACGGAGTGCGAGTGGGCGTCGGCGTGATGGTCGGGGTCGGCGTCCAGGTCGGCAAGAGTGTCCCGGTGGGTGTCGGGGTGATGGTCGGTGTGTCAGTCGGCGTGGGCGTGTGCGTCGGCGTCGGTGTAACGGTCTCTAGGAAGGGAAACACCGCTGCGATACCCTGTGCCGGCGCACTCTGCAGCAGACCAGCGGAGATACCACCCCCTTCGCCGCCATTCTGAGCATAGGCCTGTCCAATCGCACCGTCCCCACCATTCAGGTTGGCGGAGAGTTCGTGGATCAGCATAGAGGGAAGAGTCACCATACACAGCCACACAAACAGCAGCAGAAGGAGCAGCAATCCCACCTTCACCCGACGGCTGCGTGTCGTAAACCAGACCGCCGACGCCCCAATGAACCTGCCAAGACGAGAGCTCTTGATCCTATCACGGCGACTGCGTTTCCCAACCTCAGCACGCTGGAGGGAATCCGTCGCGCCGCCCGATGGTTTGGCAGCACCACTTCTCTGCGATGCGGGCATCGTTGTTGGGCGCGGCGACGTGGCTTTACCAGAAGCTGCCGTGGCAGGTTGATCTTTTGCGTTGGAGGACACGACCGGCTTGGCCGGGCGGGGAGTTCCTGCTGCAGACTTCTCAGGTAGCGCCTCATCGGCCTCAGGACGCGCTGATGACGCTGCTGCATCAGGAGACAAGGCGCGAGATACAGGTGGTGCTGCTGACGGCACCACCTTTCCCGCTTTCTGAGGGCGTGGTTCTACCTTTATGTCTTCGCGCACCGGTGCGCTCGTTGGTATCTTGTCGGGAGCATCTGGCGACCGCTGAATCGACCGTCCAGGACGCTCTTGTGCTCGGGCATCCGATGACGGCACCGGCGGTCGAGATGGACGCGCGAGAGATTGCGCCGTCGGTGGTTGCACAGCCACCTGACGCGGTGGACTGGCCGGTGCAGGACGTGATGGAGATGGTGGAGTCATCGTCCTGCGCGGTGGACCGGACGGTGCCGGGCGCGACACAGCAGGCACAGATGACTTCGGTGAGCGCGATGGTGATACGGGTGGCACTGTCCTCTCAAGGGAGATGCCGGAGATTTTCGAAGTGTTGTCTGACTTGCGCACAGCATCGCCTTGGCGCTCATCGTGTACCCGGTTGAATGCCACAGCCAAGTTAGGGTACTTGAACAGGAGGGTGTCAAAGTCCGACTTGCGCAGTGCCCACAACGTGCCATCCGCGATCATCCGCGCTGTTGCCCCATAGGGCTGCCCGTTCAAGAGCACCGCCTCGCCGAAGAAGTCCCCTTCACTGAGAACTTGTAGCACCTTCCTTCCGCGCGGAGTGCCAACTGACAGCTCGACCTGGCCGGATTCAATGAAATACATTACATCGCTGAAGTGACCTTCTGTGCAGACAATCTCACCACGGCGGAAAGTTTGGGCCTGAAGCTTTTCGTTCAGCGCCGTCAGCTCGATGCGCGATAAACCACCAGACAACGTCAATACACGCAGATAAGCGGGCAGTGCGGTCTCGGCAGCCTGGGAGAGACGCTCGCGCAAAGCGCGGCTCAGAGCGGTCATCAGCGTGGGCAATTTGACCAGCAAGGCGTCGAAGTCGGATCGATACAATGCCCACAAGCTGGTGTGTCTTGTCGCACGTGCTGTCACGGTGCGAGACTTGCCAGTCAGGAGTGCCATTTCTCCGAAATAGTCTCCTGGGATCAGGCGTGCCAGGAGGTGCGGCACATCGTCCGAGTCTCCTGAGAGAATTTCGATCTGGCCCGTCTCGATAAAGTACATAGCATCGCCGGGGTCGCCTGGCCCAAAGAGGGTGTCTCCAGCGGGCACATAGCGCAGCACCAGACTTGCAGCTACCGTGTCCAGATGGACACGTTCCAGATCAGCGAAGAGAGGCATACGCTTCAACATTTCAACCGCGCGCACCCGGTCGGCTGCACTAAGGGACGCACGCAGGTTACGTCCCAGCAAGGAGCGTAGTTGCGGGTAGGTATCAGCCAGGCGCGCGAACTCCGCCGGGCCGAGACGCCAGACGATCACCGGTGTGATCGCTTGGGCCGTTTCAGGATGGGATTTACCGGCCAAGACGGAGAGCACACCCAGCGTCTCGCCCTGACGCACCTCTGCACTGTCACCGCTGTCATCGATGATGCGCAACGTGCCACTTTCGACAATGTAGAGACCGCTTGGCGCGTCACCACTGCGATAGAGCACTTCATTAGGCTGGTAGGAATGAGGCACCAACCGTTCCACTAGGGCGCGCCGTTGCTCTTCGCTCTCCAGCATGCGCAGGAAGGGCAAACGCCCCAGCCGCTCCAGCAAATGCTGGCGGTAGTGCACGATCCCGATCCCCAAAGCCAGACCTAGTTTGAGGCCTATGGCCTTGTTTTGGTCAATCACAGCCTGCACAGCATCTTGTTCGAAGCTCCATGCCTGCACAGGCGTATTGGCAATCGCATAGAGCGAATGATCGGCACCTTGGAAGAACTCTGTTTCGCCTAGAAGGCTACCCGGCCCCAGCGTCGCCAGTGGAGAGTCCTCCGGATGAGGTGTTAGGCGCACCCATCCCTCTTGAATGAGATAAAAGGCTTTGCTGGCATCACCTCGGACAAACAGCTGCTCACCGGCATCGTAGCGCACCAACTGCCCACATTGCGCCCATGCGCGTAATTCTGCTTCATTCAGGCCAGAAAACAATGGTACATTCCGCAACAAGTTCTCGTCCAAGCTCACGTTCCCCATCATCTCTGAAAAACCACCTGCCACGAAGGACGTTTATCCGCCGGGAGATCCGGGCAGGTCTGCTTTGCGATGTTTCCAACATTATCGGCCACATCACTGTTTTTGTCCACCAGCTGCACTTCGTACACTTGGCCTGGCTGCATCTCAAAATCGGCGTAGCCAGGGTCTATATCCGGTTTGAGACCGGTGTAAAAGCGGTCTTCACCCTCGGGCCATCTTACAACGATCTGGACACCCCGTATCCCTTCGCCATCCGAATCCCGCACGTAGATACGCAACATCCCATTGGATTGCACATCACACAAAGGTGTCGACTGCACCACCCGGAACCGGTCGTGTTCAACGGTAGGGGTCACGGTAAGGGTGGACGTCTTCGTTGGAGCGGGGGTGACCGTCTGGGTCGAAGTGGAAGTCGGTTGCCGAACGGGGGTGACGGTACGCGTTGTTGCCGGCACCGTATGCGTCGGTGTCGAAGATGCTGTAGAGGTATGAGTCGGCGAAGGTGTTGCGGTCGGACTTGGGGTGTGGGTGAGAGTAGGTGTAGGGATGAAAGCACGCAGCGCCGCCGAAGTATAACCAAAGGCATCTGCCAGCCGTGCCAGGGCACGCACTTCACGCGCATCGCGTTCTTCGGCGATGTACCGCTCGGCCAGTGCCACCAGCGTAGCACCAATACGGGGATCCCGTAACGCGGCCAGCCGGCGCTCGGCGCGTGCTAAATCACCATCCGCCGTATAGCTAGCTGCAACGAGCACCATATAGATTTCTTTGTCGTGCGGGTTGAGCGAGGAAGGTGGTGCTAAGGTCAAAGCAGGCGGATCCAGTACCCATGTGTAGAACAGGCTCATGCTCATGCCGATCATCAGCCCGACCAAGAAACCTGCAATCCACCAGATCCGCTCGCCGCTCTTCACATCAGCCGTATTGGCATCCTAAAACGGATGCGTTGCCTGGAAGACAAGCCACCAGGAATAATGTCCCCAACACAATGCATTGGCTCCCACACCGGGCACCCCGCTGTTCCAATCGCGCCGGCATTGCGCTTCATCGCTGCAGTAACCCTTTTCGATTAGCAGAGGAATACCGATTTCCCAATCATTGGTGCTCAGGGTGGGAGACACTTCGCTGGTCACAGGCCTTCCTTCTGGATACTCTGCCACCAGCAGACGTGTGCTAGACTTGTATAAATCGATCTCGGCCAGCTTGACACCCCAGTCGAAGAAGGGTTCGTTCTTTTGGCCAGTCACCACGCGAAAATTGCCGAACTCCGGCAGGTCGGTCACCACTGCTCCCAATAAGGGTTGTCCGTTGACATCGAGCACAGAGATGGAGACTTCGTGACGGCCGCGACATCCGCCGTTTTCAGAGATGGACAACATCCGCGCTTCCTTTACCACGAAGTCAACCGGTGGTGGTGTTGGAGTAGGCGTATCGGTAGGCGGGCCTGGGGTAGGAGTCGGCCGGGGTGGCCGAGTGGGTTTGGGCGTCTCAGTCGGAGTAGCCTCTGGGGTTGGCGTGGGCACAGGTGTATGCGTTGCCGTTGCAGTTGGCGTCGGAGTATGGGTCGGTGTTGGGGTGACGGTCGCCGTCGGAGTGGGTGTCGCCACGTACTCCAACATCATCTGGCTGCTGACACCCAGCACATCGGCCAGCCGCACCAGGTTCACCGTGTCCGGATCGTTGGGATCACGTCCCTCCTGGACGTATTTCTCCGCCAGGTAGGCCACAAATTGGTCTGGATTGGCGACATTTAGCTCCTCCAGACGTGCCAGTGCTTTGTTGGCGTCGCCATCTACGCTGTATTCGGCTGCCACCATGAGGACATAGTCCTCTTTCTCGACTGGACCGAGGTCGCTGATCTCAGTATTCACATATTCGACGGGGAGTAACTGCCATCCGATGAACAGGCCGAGGAGAAGCCCCGCCAGGCAGCCAACTGGGATGCCGGCCACCAAAAAGAGAAGTTTGCGATGTAGTTTGCGCATCTCCGCTGGTCACAACTATAATCGATTGCGTTTCACGCGATGTGAGCTCGAGCTGTTCCCGAAGCCCCGCCATCATATCGCGCATAGTCGCAGTGATGCGACGATCTCAAGTCGAGTGCAATTGTACCCCGATAGTTTGGGTTGGTCTCCATTGACGGACAATGCCGGAGGTGGGAATCGAACCCACAAGGGCCAAGCCCACACGATTTTGAGTCGTGCGCGTCTGCCAGTTCCGCCACTCCGGCATCAACCGCAACCGAGTATAGGTGAGTTGGGGAAGTTCGTCAAATCTGGCCGGCTGTCCCCTGAGCAGGGCGCGGGTATCACTCTATGGATGAAATGGAGACGGTCGCGCGAGCCCAGCGCGGCGATCTGAGAGCCTTCAACCGCTTGGTTCTGGCATATCAGAATCTCGCTTATAATGTGGCCTATCGCATTATGGGTGATGCAGATGCTGCCGCTGATGTGTGCCAGGAAGCGTTTCTCTCTGCCTTCAGGCATATCCGTGCGCTGCGCGGTAGCTCTTTCAAGAGCTGGCTGTTGCGCATTGTGACCAACATGTGCTATGACCACCTGCGATATCAGCGCCGTCGGCCAGCACACTCCCTGGAGGAGTTGACCACAAGCGAGGATGCAGGGGAAAATCCCGAACATTTCTCCTGGATGACCCATGAAGGCGCTGGCCCAGAGGAACAGATTATGAGCCGTGAGCTCGCCGATGTCCTTCAGAGCGGCATTGCCAGTCTGCCGGCCGATCAACGTGCGATTATCGTCCTCTCGGATGTACAAGGGTTCACCTATCAGGAAATCGCCGAGATCACAGGTATCCCATTAGGAACGGTTAAATCAAGGTTGAGTCGTGCGCGCGCCAAGCTGCGCGACTATCTTCTGGCCGCGCACCCGGAACTTCTGCCCGACAAATATCGTCAGCTCATACGTGATGAAGAGGAAACAACCTAGCTCGGATCATCTGCTCCATCAAAAGGTTGCCCAGCTGCTTTCGGCCTACCTGGACGGTCAGGTGGATGATCGGGAGCGCTACCTGGTCGAGCAACACCTGTCCACCTGTCCAGTATGTCAGCGTGAGCTAGAATCCTTGCGTCAGGTGGTGCGTTTGCTGAACCGGTTGCCTCCCGTCACACCGCCCTATCCCTTCACCCTGCACCCGGAATGGGTCGCTCCGGCAAGACCGCCGGTATGGCGCTGGCTTTTTGGCGTGCCGGGCTTAGCCACTGGGCTGGCAGCACTGATGTGCATCATCATGCTGGCAGGGGTTCTCTTGTACAACCAGATCGTCTCATACAGGCCTGTGATGCCACTCGCGCGGGTGCCGGTCACCCACAGTATACCCGGCATACCCACCGTCGTATCAATCCCGGGTGTTACAAGCACAGCTACCCCAACCGTCTCAAGTCCTGCAGTCGCGCGTGATGTGCTCAGCCCGTCCGCTGAATCATCCCTGCCAGGGTCAATGCCGGCCTCACCTATTCCAGGTCAGCCGGGTGAACCTCCCGCGCCAATACCCACGCCATCACCGGAAGCAAGAGAAGAGTATGGGACACCTTCCCCTACACCGCTTGTGGTGCAACCGGAACGCGAAAGCGCTGCGGGAGCGCAGCCATCACCACAGCAAGCCGAAGTGCCAGGGGAGGCAACCGTTGAAGAGGACATGCGTGCGCAGCGCTATGTGGGTGCTGCGTCCCCTGAGCCGTCATTTACCATCCCACCCACGGCAGGGGCGATGGTAGTGTCCGCAGCAACCGAGGCACCTGTGGCGCAACCCCCAACTGAAGAGGTTGTGATACCGTCCGAGCCTTCACCTGCTGCCATCGGAGCGGCCGTGCCACCGACGACCACGATACCTGCAGCACCCACACCGTCCGCCGAGAAAGCGGCAGCGCCATCTGATCTTCCACCTGCCGTTACGACACCGGTCAAGCCCACCGAAATGCCGGAGACAGCAGCTGAACCCTCGCCCGTCGCGGCGGCAGCGGTTATACCTCCCGAAACCGAGACCCCGGCCGTGCCCGTCGAAGTTCCCACCACACCGCCCCCGGTCGAAGTGCCCGAGGTATCGGCTGAGCCGTCACCTACTGCGGAGGCGAAAGCGGTGCCTCCCGAAACCGAAATTCCGGCCATGCCTGCCGAAGTGCCCGTAACATCGCCTCCGGGCGAAGTGCTATCGGCCGAGCCATCACCTGCCGCGGAGGTGGAGGCTGCGCCTCCCGAAACCGAGACCCCAATCGTGCCCGTCGAAGTGCCCACGGTATCACCAACCGAGGGGACTCTGACCTCGATTGCTGAGGAGGGTGTACTGATCACGCCAACGTCAGTCGAGCCAGACGTTGCGGAAGCCCCCAGCATTGGTCCAACCGAGATAGAACCCACGCCTACCCGCATCCCGATCCCGGTGCGCGATCTGAGGTTGACCATCAAACCTGGTCTGATCCACATCGAAGGCACGTTGCCTTTGCCGCCTGGACAACTGATCCAGGCAGAGCTCTGGCGCGAGGGGCAGCTGGTGGAGTGGGCTATTCCGGAGACACAGCGTGGCGAAGTTCAAGAAGAAGGCCGTTTTGAACTGGCGCTCAGAGCACAACCCGATCATCCCGATTTTGACCTCCTCAAGGCACCACCGGCTCATTATGAAGTGCGCATCGTGCCCTTGAAGTTTGAGGCACCGGTTGAAGCGCGTATTCCTTTTGATACGTCCCCACCGGCGACAAAACAACCGTGACGTCTTTTCCGAGAACCTTAAAAAGACCACTGAGAAGTGTTCCACTGCCTCAGCCCATTTGACCACCTACCTCAACGCGCTTGTCATCGGAACGACAAGCCTAATGTCCTTAGCGGCCAGTGACGCTTGAGGAGAGCGCGACGCGGATCGAGCTGGATAAGGCCAGGCTGCGATGGCAAGCAGGAGAAATGCCCAATGGAACTGACCATTAGCGAAAAGCAAGCGAAAGAGCTGCTCAAGGAAGTACTGGTGGAGCTGATGCAAGAAAAACGCGACCTGTTCCTCGATGTCTTGGTGGAAGCCATCGAGGAGATCGGTTTGGCCAATGCCACCGCGCAGGTCGACGCGATGCGTTTGTGCCAGAAGACCAGGTTCTGGCCATCCTGCGAGGGCAGGCGTGAAGGTCTCCTTTGAGGCGAGCTTTGCGCGCGATCTGAAAAAAGATCCACGACCAGGCGGTGCTCGAGCAGGTTGAGCGAGTGATCAGCGAAGTCAAAATGGTCTCGGGTTACACGAGATCCGGAACGTGAGCAAACTGCGAGGATATGCAACCTTCTATCGCCTGTGCATAGAGGACTATTCGGATTGGGATGGAAGTGGTCGGAGACGAGGTTATTTTCGTCAGGATATTGCCCCGCAAGGATATTTACCGCTACTTCCCCTGAGTATGTAGAGGGTGTTGAAAAAGTCCCTTGACCGCTCAGATTTTCATAGGAAAATGGGTCAATAAAGCGGGTAACTAAAGACTTTTTTCAACACCCTCGAGTGCCCACGAGCTTGACTTTTGGGCGCGTATATGTTATAATGTTGTTACATTTGGTCAATCGGAATGATGAATATGCCTTCTGCTCCTGCTAGCCTGTCTGGACTGCTCATTGACCGCAACAGCAAGCTACCGTTGTACCATCAGCTCTATGAGATCCTGCGCGAGCGCATCCTCAGCGGTGCTTGGCAACCTGGTGAGATGATCCCACCTGAATCAGAATTGGTGCAGCAATACCATGTAAGT
This sequence comes from Ardenticatenia bacterium, assembly GCA_003130875.1. Classification (GTDB taxonomy): domain Bacteria; phylum Chloroflexota; class Anaerolineae; order 4572-78; family NAK82; genus NAK82. Next base: position 76,450 of record QEXY01000043.1, on the reverse strand, counting down.
CGCACCACTGTGCGTCAGGTGCTGGACCTGTTGGTCAAGGAAGGGCTTATCTTCCGCCAGCGTGGTCGCGGCTCCTTCGTGGCACATCCGACTGTGGAGCAGGGGTTGACACGCATCATTAGCTTCACCGAGGATATGCGCCGCCGCGGCCTGCGGCCGGGCACTCAGGTGCTCTCAGCCGAGCTCATCAGCGCACCACTCGACATCGCGACACACCTGCACATATCCCCTGGGGAGGAGTTAGCCCTGCTGAAACGGCTGCGCCTGGCCGACGACGAGCCGATGAGCATCGAAGAATCTCACCTAGTGCACCGTTATTGCCCGGGTGTACTGCGCTATGATTATGCTGCCCAACCTCTGCGCGAGACACTGGAACGCGAGTACGGCATCCGCCTGGTGCGTGCCCGACAGACCATCCGTGCTATCGCGGCGCCGAACGCCATCGCACACCTGCTAAAAGTGCCGGCGCGCGCCCCTCTCCTATACGTGGAACGCGTTTCCTACACCCAGGGCGACGTGCCGGTGGAGTATCTGCGTTACTATCACCGTGGCGACCGTTATGTGCTCTATGCTGAACTGCAAGGTTGATCCATCCGGCACCGCTTGAGCTGCCGGATAAACCGGGACAGACAGGGTCATATTATCTCTATAAGCAAGGAGAAGCGTTGCAATGGACATCGTATGCCTGGGTGAGCTGTTGGTGGACATGTTTCCTGCCGAGTACGGCCGCCGATTGGCGGAAGTCTCGGCATTTCTGCCCAAACCAGGGGGTGCGCCAGCGAACGCGGCTGTGGCTGCTGCCCGTCTGGGAGCGCGCAGCGCCTTTATCGGCAAGGTGGGGGATGACGCATTTGGCCACCACCTGGTTGAGGTGATGCGCGCTAACGGTGTGGATACGCGTGGCATCCGCTTCGACCGCGAAGCGCGTACCACGCTGGCCTTTATTGCTAAGCCGGATGCTAACACACAGGAGTTCGTCTTTTACCGTAATCCCGGCGCCGACACACGCCTGCGCCCGGATGAGCTGGATCGCGAGTTGTTGCAGGGAACGCGGGTGCTCCATTTCGGCTCACTTAGTCTGGGCGCAGAACCCATTCGCAGTGCCACTTGGGAGGCACTCAAGCTGGCACGCCAGGGAGGTGCACTGATCTCCTTTGATGTCAATTATCGCCCCTCGCTGTGGGAAAGCCCCCAACAGGCGCTGGATCAAGTCAAATCGATGATCCCCCATGTGGACCTGGTGAAGGTGAACGAGATCGAGCTGGAGCTTTTGACGGGCAGCCAGGAAAGCGCCGCCAGCCAACGCTTGCTCGAACTGGGTCCCCAGCTGGTCGTGGTTACTCTGGGGCCATTGGGCAGCTACTTTGCAACCTCTGAAGGTGGTGAGCACGTGCCCCCCTTCCGGGTGGAGGCGGTGGATGCGACCGGATGTGGTGATGCCTTTATCGCCGGTCTGCTGTGGCAGCTCATCGCTGTCGGAGATTGGCGTGCGCAGCTGACTCCGGAACGTTTGCGCTCCATCTTGCGCTACGCCAACGCGGTGGGTGCCTTGACCGCCACGAAGGTGGGTGTCATCCCCGCCTTGCCCACTGCGGCACAGGTGAAGGAGTTTCTCAGCCAGGTGGCATAGCCGGTCTCGCTGCAAGCACAGAGGAGACTTGGCGTTTATTCACGACAGAAAAGGAGCAAGGCATTCCATATGACGGTGACAGATCAATCGGTGGACATCAATGCGCTCAAAGAATTAGCGCGCAGCTTTCGACTAGATATCCTGGACATGACCACCAAAGCGGCCTCGGGCCATCCATCCAGCAGTTGGTCATGTGTGGAGATTCTGACTGCGCTCTACTTCGGGGGCATCCTGCGCTACCATCCGGATGATCCCTGGTGGCCTGAACGCGATCGTTTCATCATGAGTAAGGGGCACGCCGCGCCAGCCCTGTACGCCGTGTTGGCAGCGGCCGGCTATTTCAGCCGCGATTTGCTCTGGACATTGCGCCAGGTGGACAGTCCCGTTCAGGGACATCCGATCCAGGGTCTGTTGCCCGGCGTCGAGGCGACCACCGGCTCGTTGGGCCAGGGGCTTTCGCTCGGCTTGGGCCACGTGCTGGGGGGACGTCTTAACGGTCTCACCTATCGGGTGTACGTGTTATTGGGCGATGGCGAATGCCAGGCGGGCCAGGTTTGGGAGGCGGCCATGGCCGCTGCCCACTTCAAGGCGGACAACCTACACGCCATTGTGGATTATAACAAGTACCAGGAGACCGGTCCCATCAGCCGTGAGATGGCACTGGAACCCTTCATCGAGAAGTGGCGGGGTTTCGGCTGGCACGTCGAAGAGGTGGACGGACACGATATCGCGGCGTTGATCGAGGTGTTGCAAGCGGTGCAACAGGTGCAGGGGCAACCTTCGGTGATCATCGCCCACACGGTTAAGGGCAAGGGCGTTTCGTTCGTTGAGGCGGACTATACATTCCACGGCCGCGCGCTCACCCCGGAGCAAGCGGCTCGCGCGCGAGAGGAGTTGTTGCGATGAGATTGGGAGAAAGAGCTGGACTCAAGCCTGCCAAGCCGATGCGCGATGTCTTTGGAGACGCGCTGTTAGAGGTATGTCGGCGCAATCCGCGCGTGGTGGTGCTCGACGGAGATCTGGGTAATTCCACCAAAGCGGAGACGGTGCGTCACGCCTTTCCTGAACGGTTTTTCAATCTGGGCATTGCCGAGAGCAACCTGGTATGCGTGGGGGCAGGCCTGGCTGCCTGTGGGTTCATCCCCTTCATCACTAGCTTCTCCTCCTTTCTGCTATGTAATGCCTATGATCAGCTGCGACTAGCCATCGCCTTGTCGAATATCAACGCCAAGGTCTTGGGCAGCCACGGAGGTATCACGTTAGGGAAGGATGGCCCTACCCAAATGGGCATCGAGGATTTGGCACTCGTGGGGGGCTTGCCCACTTTTGTGATGCTGGTGCCCAGCGACCCTGCCTCAATGCACAAAGCGGTGCAGGCAGCGGTGGATCACGTCGGGCCGGTATGGTTGCGCTCCAGCCGTGTGGCGATGCCCCACATCTATCCCGAAGACGACTGCCCGTTCACCATCGGCAAGGCCAACGTGGTGCGCCAGGGCAGCGATGTGACGATCATTGGCTGCGGCATTATGGTGGCGATGGCGCTGGACGCCGCCGCTATCCTGGCCGAGGAGGGCATCCAGGCACGTGTGGTGGATATGCACACTCTGCGCCCGATGGACAAGGAGACGATCGTCGCCGCCGCACGTGAGACCGGTGCCATCGTGACCGCCGAGGAGCACTTGCTCACCGGTGGCATGGGCAGCAACATCGCGCGCATCGTCGCTTCCACCCATCCGGTGCCGATGCGTTTTGTGGGGCTGGCGGATACCTACACCGAGTCGGGTGACCCTGAGGATTTGCTGCGAAAGTATGGCCTGACTGCCGAGCACATCGCGGCCGCGGCACGCGAGGCAGTGGCAGCGAAGCGGTGAGGAGAACTCGATCCTTTTAAGGGGTGGGTTTTTCGGGACATCGACAAGAGGGATGACTCCAACCAAAGCGCGCACGTGAGCAGGCAGGACTCCCTCTCCCTCCCCGGGTGGAGAGGGTTGGGGTGCGGGGGCATATCTGCTCCCTGGTGGTCGCGGCTCGGATCAGCACGCAGCCGCGCGGCGAGGGACTGATAACGGGCGATCATAGTTCTATGCCTTGAGTGTTGATGTGATCCAGCAGGCTGGGAGAAGCGGTCTCCAATGGGATCAGGTTGATCTCGAACTCGGGCGCCAGCTGCTCAACCGCGCCCCATGCACGCCAGAAGTCAGCCGGCGAGATCCCCTCGGCTGCCAGGTCGATGTCGGAATGCTGACCGAACCGTCTCGGGTCAAGCGCCGAACCATAGAGAACGACGCGCGTGGCGGCATATTGCTCCTTGAGCAGTTGAGCAGCCGTGCGCGCCACACTCAGCGCGCGTTCGCGACGCGCAGCAGCCGCGCGCACGGCTTGTGCCTCACGTCGGCGAGCGGTGCGGCGATAGGCTTCCATCTGCTCGGGCGTAATGGTGCTTAGCTCGCCTGTCATATGGATCACGTCCAACAACCAATCAAACAAAGCCCAATTCTCCTCGAAAGGAGCATAACACTATGATACACCAGGATCTGTTAGAATACCAGCGCACCCATGGTCACCCTATCCGTGTCGGCGTCAGCGGCGCCGGATGGCTGGGTAGTGGCTTCGTGACCGCCGTTTCCCACGTGGCCGGCATGACGGTGAACGTGCTGGCCGACGCGGACGTGGCAGCAGCACGTCAGGCGTTCCTCAACATCGGGGTGCCACCGGATCAAATCGTCGAGGCGGACCGACCCGGCCACGCGATGGACGCACTGCGCGCCGGCCGCCGCGTGGTGACCGCATCCTATGGGCTGGCGGCTCAACTGGAAGACGTGGACATCGTGGCCGACGCCACCCCTTCTCCAGCCATCGGGGCGGAGACGGCGTATGCCTGCATCCAGCATGGTAAGGATGTCGTCATGGTCAACATCGAGGCAGACGTGACTGTGGGGCGTATTTTGCACCGGATGGCACGCGAGGCGGGCGTGCTCTACACCGTCTCTTCCGGCGATGAGCCCGGTTGTCTGATGGAGCTAGTCGACTTTGTCACCACGTTGGGCTACGAGGTCATCGTGATCGGCAAGGGTAAGAACAATCCGCTCGATCCCACCGCCACGCCGGACACAGTGGCCGAGGCGGCGCGTCGTGCCAACAAAGACCCCTTCCAGGTGGCTTCGTATGTGGATGGCACCAAGACGATGTTCGAAATGACCTGCGCCGCCAACGCTACCGGTTGCGTTCCTATGCGGCGCGGGATGGTGGGTCCGGAGGCGAACCTGGAGACCGTGTCGCAGATCTTCGCGCTACAAGAGGATGGCGGGATCACCCCCTTCCCGGGCGTGGTGGACTTCGTGCAGGGCAGCGCGATGACAGGCGGGGTGTTCGTCACTGTGCGCGTCCACGACCAGCGCATTCGTGACGACCTGCAATATCTTAAAGTAGGCAAGGGGAAGTACTTCACTTTCTTCCGTCCCTATCACCTGTGGTTCTTAGAGGCGCCCATTTCGGTGGCGCGGGCCTGTCTCTACCGCCAGGTGACACTGGTACCGCTCGACCACCCCGTCGCCGAGGTGATGACCATCGCCAAACGTGACCTGAAGCCCGGCGAGCGCCTGGACGATTTCGGCGGTTACACCTTCTATGGGCGCAACGACCGCGCCGAGGTGGCGCGCAGCCTCAACGCGCTGCCGGTAGGCCTGGCGCCGGGCGCTGTTATGAAGCGCGCGGTCGCGGCCGGCAGTGTCATCACATGGGATGATGTCCAGTTGGACGAAAGCCAGATTGTGGTACAATTGAGGCGACGCCAGGATGCATTGGCGAGCTAATTTCTCATTCAGGAGTCATATCCGATGCCCGCTTCTCCTACTACCGATCAGGTTATCCGCACTGCCCGTCAAAAGGGATTGGTCGTGCCCGCCTTCAACATCCCCTATCTGCCCATGATGGAGCCGGTCGTGCGCGCCATTGTGGACCAGGATTGTTTTGCCCTGATAGAGACGGCGCGCCTGGAATGGATCAAGTTCGAGGCGCGCAGTGCCGCAGCCGTCATGAAAGAGTATCAGAAATGGGCGCAGCCCGATTACATGCGCATCCACCTGGATCACGTGCCGGTCATCGATGAGGACTGGCAGCGGGTCGACTATCTCGAAATCATCCGCGAGGCGCTCGATCTGGGGTATGAGTCAGTGATGGTGGATGGCTCGCGCCTGCCGCTGGAGGAGAACATCAAGGCGACGCGTCAGGTGGTGGAGATGGCACACCGTCGCGGCGTGCCGGTTGAGGCCGAGCTGGGCGCCGTGATGGGGCATGAGGCGGGGCCTTTGCCACCCTACGAAGAGCTGTTCGCCAGCGGGCGAGGCTTCACCGATGTGGAGGAGGCGCGCCGCTTCGCGCGCGAGAGTGGATGTGACTGGCTCTCCGTGGCAGCCGGGAACATCCACGGCGCTGTATCGGGCATCGCGCGCGATCAGCCCAAAGTCGAGGCGCGCCTCAACCTGGAACACCTCGAAAAGCTCTATCAGGCGACCGGCCTGCCGCTGGTGCTACACGGCGGCTCGGGCATCAAGCGCGATAATGTACTGGAGGCGATCAAGCGAGGCATTGCCAAGGTTAACATCGGTACCGAGATTCGCCAAGCGTATGAGCAGGCCTGGCGTGCCACCGGCAGCATTGCCAGGGCGCAGGACGCCTGTTACGAGCGCACCTGTTGGGTCATCCGCGATTACTTCGGCATTGCCGGCGACCGTGCGCAGCTGATGGGGTGATCTTCGCGCCGACGGTGCGGACTCGTTGCTTTTTCCAGTGTGTATGGGCCAATAGATCGTTTACCAGCCTCTCGGTCGCGGACTTAGTACTCACTTGTCCTTCTTTATGGGTTAATGTTAAGATCCCGATGATATCATCCTGGCAGAAAGTGCGCCGGGGACTTTTCGATGGGTCAAACCAGGTGGCCCAGAGCGCAAGAAGGAGCCCAGCGGCGGCATAGATTGAGTGGCTGCCCCAAGGGCAGCCACTCATCAATTCGGGAATATATGGTTGTGCCCGACGGTGCTCGTGCCATCTTACCCTTGCAGGTAATGCCTTTCGTCCTCGGCGGTCCAGCGGGCTACCGTTAAGATTTCCGCGGTGCGACGGTGTGGATAAACCACTGCCTTGCCATCCAGCGCCTGCGCTTTGATCATCTCCAGAAACTGAGGGGCATGCTCCAAGTCACCGATGCGCGTGATGTGGTTGCTGGCATCCACCTCACCGGCGGCCATCAGCTCCAGAGTGCGCGCGATATCCCACGGTGAACCGCCGCTGGAACCTGTCACGTTGATCTCTTGATAGTGGATGATGCTGGTATCAAAGCCGACTACATCCTGGCCGCGTTTCAGCCCGCCGAACAGATTCAGGACGGCGCCGCGCCCTACATAAGTTTGCGCCGCTTCGATCGCCTTCGCCGAGCCTACTGCCACAATCACGTCGTCGGCACCGCGATAACCGGTGACCTCATTCACCAGGTTCTTCAGATCGGTTTGGCCGGGATTGACAGTGAGCAACACGATGCCTAATTGTTCCGCACGCGCAGAAAACAGACGTTGCACAATGTCCAGCCGTTCCTGGATGAGGTCGCTGCAGATGATCACGCGCGGACGGTAGTACATCGCCAGCTCCACGTGCATGCGTCCCATGGCACCGGCGCCGATCACTACCGTCACTCCGCCTGGCTTGAGCCCTTTGATGACGCTGCGTTCCGCAAGGGGCTTTTCTTGTACCAGATGCACGTGGTGATCCTGCGCCGAGATGACACACGACATCGGCTCGCTGATGGCCACGTGCGCTGCCGCCATATCGGCGTTGGGCAGTGGCACCAGACAGTCAGCTGCCAGCACCTCCTCAGGAATGAGGATATACTCGGCCAGATGACCGGGCAAGGTGTAGCCCACTGCGATCTTCTGCACACCCTTGCCTCCGTTACGATAACGTTCCATATGGTTGATGGGCGCGTATTCCACCGCTGGCTGGATCACATAGCGTTCACCCACATGATAGCGATGGCGCAGCGCCTCACCGACCTCCACCAATGTGACAGCACCCTCATCCCCCAGGATAATGGGATAACAACTGATGTCCCAGCCATAGAGGAGTGGATGCTCGGGTCCTTGCTCGATCAGCTTGATCAGCGAGGTACAGATGCCGGCAGCATCCACACGCGCCAACAGCTGGTGTGCGCCCGGCCGCGGCGTCGGCACATATTGCACACGCAGATGATCGAAGCCGGCACCCTCGAGGGTTAACGCACGCATCTCAGCGGGAATGACAAACTCAGCATTACTCATCGTTCTATTCCCTCACTGCTGATCGGATGTGGTACAGATCGGCCGAGATGAACGAACCTGTGCCACAATCCGCATGGATGTTCTCACTTTCTCACAAAACGACGACGATCACCCCAGGATCAGCGCGAGCTCCACATCGTATGTGACTGCCTCGCCGGGTTGCAGCATGACCAGCGTGCCACGTTCGCGCTCAGCAACCCGTCCATCCGGGTAGCAATTGCCTGGTTCAACACCCAACACGTATGTCTCACAGCCGGGCATCTTCCACTCCACCAAGCGTGGCAGTGTTCGCGTGTCGAAGGTGACTGCCAAGGTGAGTGAACGCGTCCCATCGGGCAATGGGAAATTGGGATTCTCTACCAGCACGGTTGCCTTGCCGTCCTGTGTGATCAGGTCCTCGTGGTAATAGACGCGCTCCTGATAGCCAGGGGTAGGCGACTGGAAACGATCATAGCCCTCCAGCGGCACGGATGGATAGCGCGGCTGCACGCGTCGTGAGGGGAACTGCATACGTGTATCCTCACCCATCAGCGGGAAACCCAGGTTGAAGTGATAGAGCATCATATGTGGCACCGGCGCGAAGCTGAGGTTCTCGACCACGTCGTGGATGACGATGCGGTTCTGCCCCAGCCAGCTGCGGATTTCGCGCGTCAGGCGCAGGTGCTCGCCGAAGATGATCGCCTCTTCCACGATGCCGGCGATGCGCATTTCATACTCATCACCCTGCCAGCGCCCTTCGGCGACGACGTGGCGTGCCGGCAAGTGATGGGCGCGTCCGTGCAAGCCCAGTTCTTGATCACCATCTTTGCACGGCACACCCACCTGGGTCAAGCCGCAGGTCATGAGCAGTCCGCCAGCTGCCGTGCGCAACCACTCCAGGCCGCGTGGATCATAATAGGCAGGATGCACGTCGCCATTGGGCCCCTGCCAGCTGAAAGGAACACCCGCGAATTCGGCCAGCGAGATGTCCAGGCAACGCTGTGGTGTGACGTAGTAGGCAAGTCCAGCGCCCGTGCGCACCTGAATTTGTTCCACGCCGCCCTCAAGGCCCTCGGTCAACGCCAGACGACGGATGCCGCCGATCTGCTCCAGTCTGCCGGCACGTGCTTCGAGCTCACGTCGCTTCCAGGAACGTCCGTATAATTGCATGGGATTGCTCTCCTTTCTGTATAATTCGCCTGGTTGTTGACGATCTGCTTCAAACAGCACAATGACAGGAACTGAAATTATTCTTGGGTATTTGTGCCCATCGCCTCACTCCTGCTATGATAACAGTCGGAGGGACACCTGGCAAACATTGAGGCACGATGCTGCGGTCAACCGAATCCACACCCCACATGCGTGAATGGCTGGATCGCCTGGCACCGGTGGTGCAGGCAGCTCAAGCGACGCTACGTGCGCGCGGCGCCGAAGTGGTGGCACATCTGAGCGGCTGTGCACGTGACGCGGATGGCAACCTGCAGGTGGCTTTTCTAGGCCGAGAATACACGATCGCACCCGGCGACTTCTGTGTGCGCTCTGCTGTCGACCATCGTGAGGCATCTTCCTTTATTAGCAGCTTGATCCTCACCTATCTGGCCAACGCGGACGGCACGCCGCCTGCTGGAATCTGGATCAGCTTCCGCGAGCTGCCGGATGGAATATTCTATGTGCAGGCCTTTCAAAGCTATACTGGTGGACGCCTGGTGCGCGAGCTGTCAGGTGGTCTGACCACCTTTCATCGTGCAGCACAGCGCCTTGGGGGACAGGTGCTTGCGTTGGGCAGTGCAGCGTATGCCTTCGAGGTACTTCCTCGTGTGTGGCTGGCTGTCGTCTACTGGGAAGGGGATGACGAGTGCCCCTCGCAAGCTCAGGTGCTCTTTGACCGCAGCGCCATCCATTATTTGCCCACTGATGGCCTGGCCATCCTGGGCAGCCAGCTGGTGAGCTTATTGCTCAAGGCAGCGGCTCAGGAAATAAATGCGCTGAGCTGAGGGCTTGAGCAGAAATTGAAGCATTTGCCGTCAGACAACCCTTGACAAGAGCCCGATTATGTGATATCCTGTAATTAAATTCATTGGACTAAATAAATCCACCCCTCGCCTCTTCACTTGTGAGTCATGCAGGTTGCAGCGGTGCACCCACAAAGGAAAGCGACGCGCGAGCTCACCAAACTGCATAACCGCCGGCTGGTGTTCACCACCATTTACAATGCTAAACAGATCAGCCGGGCGGATATCGCGCGCCTCACCGACCTAACCCCTACTACTGTGTCGAATGTTGTGGCAGATCTGATGGAGAAGCGCCTTGTCGTCGAGGATGGCGTGGCCTCCCTGCCACGTGGCAAGCCACCTGCCATGTTGCACGTCAACAAGGACGCCTACCACATGCTCTGCCTCGACCTAGCTAAGGCATCATTTCAAGGGGCACTGGTCAATCTACGCGGAGAGATCCTCTATCAGCGCAGTATCTATTTAGGAGGGCGCGTTGGAGATGCTGCCTTAGCTGTGGCATTCGAGCTCATAGATTCCTTGTTGTCCATCGCCAGCAGTCCTATTTTGGGGATTGCCGTTGGTGCACCGGGCATCATTGACCCTGACAAGGGTATTGTGCACCGGGCGGTCAATTTTGAATGGCACGACCTGCCGCTGCAACAGATGTTTCAAGAGCGTTATCAAGTCCCAGTTTACATTGCCAATGCTAGTTACGCTGCCGTGTTGGCTGAATATACTTTTGGTCGTCGTCGTAATGTCCCGGACTTGGTGGTGGTCAAGGTCGGCTACGATGTGGGTGCTGGGATTATCTTAAACGGGGAACCCTTCCTGGGCCATCGTTTTGGCGCTGGTGAGATTGGCCATATGGTGGTGGTGGAAAATGGCGAACGCTGCATGTGTGGCAACTTCGGCTGTCTGGAGACGGTCGCAAGCAGTCGTGCCATCGTCAGGCGTGCACGGGCGATCGCGCGTGACAATCCCGCCTCGCTGCTTCATGTGTTCGCACCCCCGCCAGCGGAGCTCGACATCCGAGCAGTGTTGCGTGCATACGAAGCGGGAGAACCCGCTTTGCAACCTGTGGTAGCAGAGGTAGGACGTTACCTGGGCATCGCTATTGCCAACCTGGTGAGTGTCCTGAGCGTTCCTTACGTGCTGATCGCCGGCAGCGTCTCCAACTTTGGGCAACCTCTCTTGGACGTTATCAAGGAGGAAGTATACGCACGTTCACTCGCTCGTACCGTCAGTCAGACGGTTATCGAGACAGCCAGCCTGGGTGCTGAGATCGTGTTGTTAGGTGCGGCGGGTTTGTTGTTGCGCCATGAGATGGGGGTCGTATGAAAGATTGAGACAGATATGTACGCGTCATAACTGAGTATAATCGAAAAGGAGGTGATGAGCAGCGAGAGTATGTGCATCACCACAACGAAGATATCGAGGACATCTTATGACCGACATTCACAAAATTTTAGCAACTTAGCAGTTAAGGAGGAGGATAAAGATGAGCGAGAAACGTAAGGCAATTTCGCGGCGTGAGTTTTTGAAGGCAGCTGGCCTTGGCATTGCGGCTGCTGGTGTGTCCACTGTGGTTGCCCAGCCGACGCTGACTCAGACCGCGCTCGCGGCAGGTGTCCGCCCACGCACCAAAAAGCAAGCTAAGGAGATCAGGGTGTTGGTGGTGGGCGATCCATTCCAGTTTGCGCTGGAGAAGGTGTTAGACGACTTCACAGCTCAAACGGGCATCAAAGTCAATCTGGAGAGCTTGGCCTACGATGCATTAAATGCGCGCTTGGTGACCTCGTTTGTCAGTCAGACACCTGATGCAGATGTCGTGACTGTGGACGCCATGTGGACCGGCCAATACTTTGACAACCGCTGGGTCATTTCCTTGAACGATTACATTAAGGCTGACTCGGATGTTAACCTGAAGGACTTCATCCCCGAGGTGTTGTACTCACTCAACCTGTGGCGCGGCAACTTTGTCTCTCTGCCCATAGCCGCCTATGGGCAAGGGGTGATGTACCGTACCGATGTGTTCGAGAAGGCGGGCCTGGAGCCGCCTCCGACCGATCCAGATAAGGCAGCCGGCTGGACGTGGGATAAGTATCTTGAGATCGTCAAGCAGCTGCAAGGGATGGAGATGGACGGCACCAAGCTCTACGGCACCGTGATCGTGGGTGCGCAACCGGTGCCGATTGTCCATATGTATACTCAACTGGCTGCTAGCCGTGGGGTGCGCTGGTTCAAGCACTTCCCCGAGGCACCGTGGGACTTCGAGCCAACGATCAATTCTCCGGAAAACGTCGAGTCGCTCAAGTTCTACAAGGCCCTTTACGATCTCTCGCCAGCTGAGTCGATCAACTATGTATGGTTCGATGCCGGCACCCGCTTCTCCCAGGGTGACATTGGTATATTCTTCTGGTGGACACCCTACTTCTACTTGGTAAAGAACGACGGTTATATGAGCGGCACACCCTCCAAGATCATCGATAAGTTTGCCGTAGCCTTGCTGCCCAAGCTGAGCGACGACGCGCCACAGGTTATCAGCAACGGTGGATGGAGCTTGGGCATTCCTTCCAGCTCGGCCAAACAGGATGAAGCGTGGCAGTTCATCAAGTGGGCCTGCAGCGCTGAAACCCAGAAGAAGATGGGGCTGGTCAAGGACTATAATTACCAGTTCAGCGACTTTGCGCGTGTCTCCCTGTACCAGGACGCCGAGCTTAAAGCGATTTACCCCTATTTGGACACCCAGCTGAAGCTTATGCAAATGGGCAATGGCAAGATCTCGCGTCCACCTATGCCTATCTATAGTACCCTGGAGGCCATTTACGGGCTTCAGATCAACAAGGTGCTATCGGGTGCGGCAACCCCAGAGGACAGCTTGAAAGAAACCGATGCTCTGTTCCGCAACGCCCTGACTGGCAATTTCATGCTGCCCTACAAGCTGGAGAGTTATGACGATACGCTGGAGAACGCGCGCAAGCTGATCGATAGCCTGGCCAGTTGAGCCAGGGATATTTTGCGTCAGGGGGTAGGGAGCGAGGATCTCCCTACCCCAACTGGCCCGAACCGGTCGGAACCGACACAAATGTCTGAGTCCCCATCAGGGGGCGGTCATGCTCGGACGCTAGGGTTCTGACACTGGGGGACCCTCAGATTTGTAGGACTCTTCAAGATCGCGGAACGTCGCAACCTGGGAGTGAGACATCACGTGGATGCATTGAGCTCGCGCAGGATACTACCTTATCTGTTAGTCTTACCCTCGATATTAATGTTAATCGGTCTGATCATCTATCCGATCAGTTTTTCACTGATCAACAGCTTTCGCCAATGGAACCTGCAAACCAGCCCGGTGCCGCTGGGTTTTGTGGGCTTGTTGAACTACCGGATGGTGTTCGAGACCACCCCATTTCTCGATGCGCTGCGCAATACATTGATCCTCTCAATAGCGGGTACTTTCATTGAGTTCTGGTTTGGCATGGGTATTGCGTTACTACTTGCCTCCCAGTTGAAAGGTACCAACGCGGTGCGCGCGCTCCTCATTATGCCCACTACGATCGCGCCCATTGTGGCCGGGTTTCTCTTCCGCTACATGTACTATGAGCGGGGCGGCCTGATCACCTGGCTGCTCACGCAGATCGGCTTTCCGGTGCCGCCGCAGGGATTGTTGGGCAGCTCTACCACAGCACTGGCCTCCATTGCCTTGGCAGATATCTGGCAATGGACACCCTTCTTCGCCATTGTGTTGTACGCGGGGTTGCTCTCCATCCCCGAGGACATCAAAGAAGCGGCCATCGTAGACGGCGCAACCGGGTTGCGCATGTTCGCCTGGATCACGTTGCCTTCGATCAGCCGCACAGCGATCATCGTGGTGATGATTCGCTTTATGCAGCTCTTTAACATGTTCGACCTGGTACTGGTTCTGACACGCGGTGGACCAGGTACTGCCTCGCGCACCCTGAGCTACAATCTCTATCAAGAGGGATTGGTCAACTATAACATTGGCGTGGCTGCAGCGATGACATGGATCATCGTGATCATCGTCACCATCCTGATCAACATCTATGCACGAGTAGCTTTCCGCGGCTGGGAGTGGTGACGATGCGCATGCCAATTTATCGTAAAGTGCTGATTTATCTTGCCATCATCCTAGTGCTCATCTTCTTCTTGGGGCCGATCTATTGGTTTTGGGCACTGTCACTGCGGTCTCCCACGAGCGCCTTTGCGTCACCGCCTGAGTTCTTCTTCGAGCCTACACTGAACGCCTTTATCTACACTTTTGTCAATCCGGGTGTCAACGCACCGCAGCTGGTTTCCAGCCTGATCGTAGCCACAGGCGCTACGTTGCTGAACCTGCCCTTTTCGGTGACAGCCGCCTATGCGCTTTCCCGTTTCCGTATGCGTGCCAAACAGTTTCTCATGATGTGGTACATCAGCCTGCTGATGGCACCGCCGGTGGTCTTCCTTATCCCTTATTTCATCCTGATGTCCAGCCTGAAGCTGCGCGGCACCTATCTTTCCATGATTATCATCGCTCAGACGATCACCATCCCATTCTCGATCTGGTTGCTCAAGAGCTTCTTCGACGAGGTGCCTGTTGACATTGAAGAGGCCGCGCAGGTGGACGGTGCGAGCTGGTATCAGGCGTTAACACGTATCACCTTTCCACTCGCCTTGCCGGGCATCATCGTCACGTCGATGTTTGCCTTCGTATTCACTTGGAACAATGTCATTTTTCCACTGGTGTTGAGTAATCAGAGCACCGCTACCCTGCCGGTGGGCACGCTCAATTATTTTGCGACCACAGGTGCCACCTGGAACTTCATCGCAGCCACAGCTGTGGTAACAATGCTTCCACCGATGATTATCTTCCTAGTGCTGGGCCGTTACATCGTGCGAGGATTGACCTTTGGAGCGGTCAAGGGCTGAAAACATAACATTGTGCATAAACTTCACCGCAAGTAACAGAAAGGAAAAAAGACTATGGACAAGGTAGGATTTGGTGTCATCGGTACCGGCATCTTCGGTGAGAATCATGCTCTGGTATACAGTCGCCTGCCGGAGGCAGAGCTAGTGGCAGTGTGCGATCTCGATGCGAAGCGAGCACGCGCTGTCGCGGAGAAATACGGTGCGCGTACCTGGTACACTGATTACGAGCAGCTGCTGAAACACCCAGACATTCAGGCGGTGTCCATCGCCACACCCGACTTTGCGCACCGCGACATCGCTGTAGCAGCCGCACAGGCAGGCAAGCACATCTTGTGTGAGAAACCGCTGGCGACCAACGTTCAGGATGCCCAGGACATCTTGGAGGCAACGCGCCGTGCAGGTGTCAAACTCATGGTAGATTACCATAACCGTGTTAGTCCTCCCTTTGTGGCAGCCAAACAAAGCGTTGATGCGGGTGAGATCGGCACACCTGCATACGGCTACATCCGCCTCAGCAACACCACCTGGGTGCCCATGGAAATGTTGACCTGGGGAAGCAAAAGCTCTGCCCTGTGGTTCCTGGGTAGCCATACCATCGATATTATGCATTACCTGTTGCAGGATAGGGTGCGGCGCGTGTATGCAGTGGATCGCGCCGGTATCCTGCGAGGCATGGGGGTAAATACCAAGGACTTCCATGTTGCAATCGCTGAGTTCGAAAAGGGCACGGTGGTGACCTTTGAGAACGCCTGGATCTTGCCTCGCAGCCATCCCATGGTCTATGAGTTCCGTATGCAGCTGCTAGGTAGCCAAGGAGCGCTATATGTGAACACATCCCATCATGGGGCGATCGAAAAGCACATCGGCGGCACAATTTCCTATGCCGATGTGCTGGGGGCGACTCCTACTAGCCGACACCGCATCGGTGGATTCGCATTGGAAGCGATTGCTCGCTTTGTGGATGCAGTTGTGTACAACGAGCCTGTCCTTGCCACAGGCGAAGAGGGATTGGCAGCGGTTCGGGTGGCTGCCGCCATTGAAGAATCGGCTGCCACTGGTCGTCCGGTCGACCTATAGGCGTCCAATGGTACATTGGCCCTCCCATAGCTCTTGACTCTACGGGAGGGCTGTACCCGACATAATATACGCTCTTCACCTACGTTCCACATCGCGCAGCTGATCCCAGCTGCGACGCGTTGTTTCTACTCTGCCTGTTAAGGTTATTGTGATCCGGCGCAAGTGCTCTTGAGGGTGTTGAAAAATCCCTTGACCGCTCAGATTTTCATAGGAAAATGGGCCAATAAAGCGGGTAACTAAAGAGTTTTTCAACACCCTCCTACTATTTTCCCTTGACTTTGTCCTGTAAGGGTGCTAAGATGCTGTAAAAGTAGTAGCCGGCTTCCCCAATCATCCCACGTTGTCGCCGGCGAGTTTGTTGTTTTGTGGTTCCTGCGATAACCAATTTCATTGTGAGGTACAGAGACAGGTCCTTAATTTTAAACCAAAGGAGGAAAAGGACAATGAAGCGTTTCCTGTATGCCCTGCTCGTCGTAACACTGTGTATGTTGACAACATCCCCCTTGACGGTCCAGGCAGCTGAGCCGGTCAAGCTGGTGATGTGGTGGTGGGGTGAGCAAGAAGCCCCCGGTGCTCAGAAGTGGCTCGATGAAACCATCCAGCTCTATCAGGAAAAGCACCCCAATGTCACCATCGAGGAAGTCTTGCAATCGACCGACAGTTTGATCCCCTCCTTCCAGTCGGCAATGGCTGCTCAGGAAGGCCCAGATATCCAATACTTTTGGGGTGGTGTTTGGACGCTCGAATTTGCCTGGGGTGGTGGAGTAGCACCCATTGACGACCTCATCCCCGCTGATGAGCTCGCCCATTATATCAATAACTTCGAGCGCACCTTCGATGGCAAGATCTGGGGCGTGCCGTGGTATCTCTCCGGTAACCCGTTCGTCTACAACCCCTCCCTCTTCGAGAAAGCTGGTCTCGATCCCAAGAAACCCTTGGAGACCTGGGATGCGTTGATCGATGCTTGTGGCAAACTCAGAGCGATCAACGTCATCCCCATTTCCGGCGGGCTCAAGGATGGCTGGTTCGGTGGCTGGCTCTATTCCATTCTGGGACGTCAGCCTCACGACAGCGAGAAGGACATAATGGCAGCGGTGATCGGCAAGACCAAGTTCACCGACCCTAAGCACGTCGAGTGGTGGAAACGGTTGGCCGAGCTGCGCGATGCCGGCTGCTGGAACGAGGACATCAACTCACTCGACTACCAGCAGGGGATGGACCGCTTTGTGCAGGGCCAGGCCGCCATGATCTTCGGCAATGACACCTTCCTGAAGGGTTGGGCCGACACAATGGGCAGCTGGGACAACATCGGGGTAATGCTGGTGCCGAAGTACGCCGACGGCAAGATGGCCAGTCAGTATATTGTCACTGCCCAAGGACTGGGGATCACCTCCTGGTCAAAACATAAGCAGGAGGCGGCGGATTTCTTGATGTTCATGCACACTCAGGATCGGTTGAATGCTTGGTTCCAGTACACTGGTGTCCTGCCAGCGGATGACCGGCTGGATGTGTCACTGATCGAGCAACCCCAGCTCAAGCAGATTTATGAATGGGCGACCACGATCCCAGGGCCCAACCTGGAGAACTTCATACCTAGCATGATGGACGAGCAGGCCAACTTTGCCGGCACACAGCTGCTCTTCGCCGGCGAGAAGACACCCGAAGAGCTTGCCCAGATGACCCAGGATGTCATCGACAAGTGGGCCTCACAGAATCCCGAAGCGCTGGAGAACTTCACCAAGTGGGCACAGTAGGTGGCATGTAGTCTGATGATTCTGAGAGGTTACGAACAGGGATAACCCATTTCTGAGGTGGCCGGGAATGCCGGCCACCTTCCCATTGTACCAACATGGTTGCGTCGCTGTTCTGCTTGTTTCCGCTAAGAGTTCCAAAACGCAAAATCTTACCTTGTTCTCCCGTATAAGTACGTACGATGCGACATCGAGCATATGAACCATGGTTATATCTGGCCCCGATGACGGTGGCGCTGCTGTTCGTGTTCGGCTACCCGGTGGTACGCTTGATTATGATGAGTTTTCAGCGCACCTCCAAGGGGCAGGAGGTCTTTGTCGGCCTGACCAACTATATGGCGTTGTTCCAGGATGAAGTGTTCATCCGTGCTGTCCGGAACAACCTGACGTTAGTGCTGAACGTGCCCATCATGGTGGCGGCGGCACTTCTGCTGGCAATCTTCCTCTTCGAGCGCATCCGCGGTTGGAAGATCTATCAGACGACGCTCTTTCTGCCTTATCTGTTGCCGATCGTGGTCGTCGGTCTCATCTTCTCCTACATCTTTCAGCTGAGCGGTGTGTTGAACGAGGCTTTGATCGCTATCGGATTGCCCCAGCTGGCGCTTGACTGGCTAGGCAGCCCTAAGCTGGCGCTCTGGACGATCATGTTCGTGATCATCTGGAAGGAGGTAGGCCTGGGGGTGGTGCTCTTCCTGGCACGTCTGATGTCGGTCGAAGAGGAACTGTTCGATGCTGCGCGCATCGATGGCGCCAGCTGGTGGCGTATTCAGTGGCATATCACTATCCCCCAATTGTCCACAGTGATCGAGTTCTTCACTGTCATCTCGGTCATCACGATGCTGTCATGGGTGTTCAATTATGTGTATGTGATGACGGCTGGCGGGCCGGGTAATTCCACCATGGTGACCGAGCTGTACGTCTACTTGCAGGGCTTTCGCTATAATCAGATGAACCTGGCAGCCGCTGCTTCGGTGCTCATCCTGGTGATCACCGGCATCCTGATCTTTGTGCAGTTCCGACTGCGCGAACGCGCCGGCGAGGAGGAGACGTTCGCATGAAACCTTCCGACAAATTGGGGCGTTGGGTGGGGAGGATTGTCCGCCAGGCGGTCGTGATCCTGGCGACCTTGATGTCGCTGTTTCCAGTATACTTCATGGTGGTTTCGGCGTTCAAGACGCGGGGCGAGTACATCGCCAATAAGTGGGGGTTACCCACTACGCCCATCCTGGACAACTTTGCCATCGCTTTTGCCGGCGAGAAGTTTCTCATTCGCTTTGCCAACAGCACCATTTTGACGGTGGGTTCGGTGGGCATCTCGCTGATCATCGCCTGCCTGGCCGCTTACGCCTTTGCGCGCATGGATTTCCCTGGCAAGCGCGCCATATTCAACGTGTTGCTATCCCTGATGGTGGTGCCGCCGGTGGTTATGTTGGTGCCCCTCTTTGTCTCGATGGTGCGCCTCAAGCTGGTGAACACCTATCCGGGCACCATATTGATTTATGTGGGATTGTTGCTTCCTTTCTCAGTCTACTTGATGACCAACTTCTTCCGCACCATCCCCCGGGAGATCATGGAGGCAGCACACATCGACGGCGCTTCGAGTTTCGGGGTGTTCTGGCGCATTATGATGCCGCTCTCGGCGCCGGCGGTTATCACCCTGATTGTGGTCAATGCGCTGTGGGTGTGGAACGAGCTGTTGATCGCCCTGGTGTTCATGCAGAAAGATGAGCTTAAGACCCTTATGGTAGGCATCACGGCGTTGCGTTCCAAGCACTACGTGGACATCCCGGTGACGATGGCCGGATTGTTCATCGCCACGTTGCCCATCGTGGTGCTCTACATGTTTGGGCAGAAATACTTCATCCGCGGGCTGGTCAGCGGAGCGGTAAAGTAGGATGGTCGACGCCCCGGCAGCGAGGGTGGCTCACTTGATGGCACCGAATGTCAGGCCGCGCACCAGATAGCGCTGGATGAAGAAAGTAAGCACCACAGTGGGGAGCATCATGATCACCGCGGCGGCCGTCATATGTCCCCACAAGATGCCCGTTTCTCGCATAAACAGCTGCACAGCAACGGGCATCGTCCTGGCGTTGGTGCCCGTCAGGATCAGGGCGAAGATAAACTCGTTCCAGGTGAAGAGGAATGTGAGGATCGCGGTGCTCGCCAGGCCCGGTGCAGCCAAGATGAGCGCCACGCGAGCAAAAGCGCCAAACCGTGAGCAACCGTCTACCATCGCGCTTTCTTCTAGATCGATAGGCAAGTCCTCGAAGAAGCCGCGCATCATCCACACGACAAACGGCAGGTTGAACGTGCAGTAGATCAGCACAAGTCCTGGAATGCTGTCGAGAAGACGCAGATTGCGAAACAGGATGAACACAGGGATCATTGCCGCTATCGGTGGCGTGATGCGGATGGAAAGGATCCAAAAGGCCAGGTTAGAATGGCCACGAAACTTATATCGGGCGAGGCTATAGGCAGCTGGCACGCCTAACGCCATTGCAACGATAGTGCTCGCAGTGGCAGCCACCAAAGTGTTGCGGAAATAGAGGCCAAAGTCATAGAGCTCGAAGATCTCCTCGAAGTTCATGAAGGTGGGTGAGAAGATCCAAACGGGTGGAAAGGCCAACGCATCCACGCGCGACTTGATCGAGGTGAGAAAGATCAGAATGATAGGCGCCACAAAGAAGACAATGATAATGGCAATGAGCAATCTTTTAGCAGCAAGCCAGGCGATCCTTTGCCACCCAAGTCCCATAGTTCAACCTCTCCAGTACTCGTTTCGCTCTCAATCCACCCGCCGTCGCATAAAGAAGACTATGATATTCGCGAACACCACCATCATAAAGATCATCAGATAGGATAGAGCGGAAGCATAACCCATCTGGAAGAACTTGAAGCCCCACTTGTAAGTATACAATCCCAGCACTTGCGTGCTCACCCCCGGTCCACCCAAGGTGAGCACGTAGATCAGATCAAAAATTTTGAAGGAGTCCATCGTACGGATAAGGATAGCAACCATCAGCGCCGGACGGATCATCGGCAATGTCAGGTAACGGAACGTTTGCCACCTGTTGGCACCATCTATTAGGGCGGCTTCGAAAGGTTCATCCGGCAGGGCCTGGATGGCGGCCATGAGAATCAGAGCAACAAATGGGGTCCACTGCCAAATATCGGCCAGCATCACAGCGGGCATAGCTGAAACTTGCCGCCCCAACCAGTCCACTTTGTCGATGCCCAAAAGATAGAGTAGATAGTTAACCATCCCCAGGTCTGTGTTATACATAAATCGCCAGATCAGGCCGGCCACCACCGGGGAGATCATAAGAGGCAGCACGATCAAAGTGCGGAGGAGCCCGCGGCCACGGAACTCCTCACTGAAAAGCAAGGCAATGCCCAATCCCAGGAGCGTTTGCACGGCGACCGTGACACCGGTGAAAGTCACGCTCACGCGGACGGAGGGCCAGAAGAATGGATCAGTTGTAAAGATCGTGATGAAGTTCTTAAGACCGACAAATCGCCATGTCGCCGTGCGGTCTCCCAGATTCCACTCATTGAAGCTGAGCCATAAAGAGTAGAACATTGGGAATAACGAGAGTGCCACTAAGATCACAACGGCCGGGATGAGCATAATAGCGGGTGCCGACCAATGTGCCCAGAATCGCGTTCTGAACAGCGGGCGCTGTCGCCGCTGGGCGGTTACTGTTGTCGTGGAGGTCATCGCTTCTTTGCCTGATATTAGACCATTATCTCTTACTGTCATAATAGTACACGTTACACAACTGAGCAAGTCTGTAATCCAAAAAGTGTCCGAATTACCAGATTATCTGCTTGTTTTCCTGTATAAATCTATGCGATCAAATAGCGATCCCGCTCTATAAATGTGTGGGGAGGAAGGCAGCACCTCCCTCCCCACCTCCTAGTAAGTGTTGCGAGGCGCTTATGCCTTCTGATACCCTGCGCTCATGAGTATCTCATTGAGCAGTGGGTTCACGTCCTTCAGGGCCTGTTCAGGGGTCTTGGCACCCGTCATCGCCTCGGATAGCGCCGCCTCGATCAGGTCGGCCATTTGCGGCCACTCGGGGATGCGCGGGCGCCCCAAGGCATAGTCGTACGACTTGAGCATGGTTTCATACTCGATGTACTTCTTCTGGAACTCAGGATCGCCCAGGACGGACTTGCGCGAGCTGGGCATCGCATAGGCGAGCTCGCGCTCCATTTCCAGACTGGTAGCCCACAGCATGAGCTCCCACACCGCCTCGCGATTCTTGGAATCGGTGGCAATACCGATGCACCAACCGCCGAAAGTGGGCGAACGGCGAATGGTGCCGTCGGGCAGCTTGTTGCCAGGTGTTAGAGTGATGCCCCACTTGCCGATGATCTTCGACTTGGAGGGATCAGCAAAGCCGGGTGCGGCGTTCTGCCATTGAATGTTCATAGCGGCGTTACCGGCAGCGAAAGTGGCGAAGCACTCATCCCAGTCCTGAGACAGCACACCCGGGTTGGCATAGGGCACCAACGACACGAAGAATTCGAGTGCGGCGATGGCCTCTGGGCTGTCCAAGGTGGCTACATAGTTTTTGTCATAGAAGTACGAGCCGAAGGCGCCGAGGAAGTTCACATACGTGCACAGAAGCTGCACACCACGCTTGCCCATAAAAGTCACACCATAGACCCCGTTCTTGGACTCTGCCTCGGTGATCAGCTTGGCTGCCTCGCGCAATTCCTCCCACGTTTCGGGTGGCTTGAGCCCGTGCTTGTCGAAGATGTCCGTACGGTAGTACAAAGTGTGGATGGCATTAATGAAGGGCAGACCGTAGAGCTTGTCCTCCCACATGCACTGCTCGGCGAGGATGGCGGGATGGAAGTCCTCCAGCATCAGGTACTCTGGATCGGTCTCGGCAACCAGGTCATCCACCGGCGCGATCCAGCCCTGTCCGGCATATTGCCCCATCCACACGCAGTCCACATGGACGCCATCGAGAGCGCCTGTCTGTTGCGTCATCACGGTGAACTGCTTTTCCTGCAGGGTGGGGTAGGGCAAAATATCGAGGTTGACCTCGATGCCGGTCTTCTCGGTGAATCGCGGCAGTACCTTCTTGAGCGCGTCCGGCTTGGCCTCGGCCACCATGCTCACATTGATCTTGGTGCCGGCATAGGGTTTGCCCTCGGCGGGGAACTTGTACTTGCGTGGCTGTGCGATAATATTCTTCGGAAATGACCAGCTAGGTTGCGCCGAGGCTGCCGCCACGCCGGGAACGTAGCTGGCCAGATACAAACCCAGTCCACCTGCACCGAACAACTTCAGTGCCTCGCGACGAGACAGCTTCCGATTGAACGTACCTTTCTTGTTCATCGCCCTTTCCTCCTTTTCCTAAGAATTTCCTTTCCGCTCCAGAAAACTCGCCCAATCTGATCCACTGTCGATCATACAACGACTATCTCAACCATTGGGAATGTGACGCAACTTTGTGCTCCTTCGCTCACCTCCTTTCATCCTTGGAAAAGTAACACCTTCCCATCCTGAGCGGCGGAGATTCTACTGGGCGATCAGACCACCGTCGATCACAAATATGGAACCTGTCATGAACTCGGCGTCGTCGGAGGCGATGTAGAGCGCGGCTTTGGCCATGTCTTCGGCGGTCCCCACCCGTTGTAACGGTTGCCACGTGCGCTTGGCCTCCGTCGGATCCATATTGGGTTTGTAGTGTTTCACGACGCTGTCCCCTTGAGCGGTGTCGGTCAGCCCTGGACAGAGACAATTGACCCGAATGTTGTAGGGGGCAAAGTCCAGAGCCATACTGCGCGATAAGTTAACCACCCCGCCCTTGGACGCAGCGTAGGCCGAGGCGTCCGGAGCGCCAACCAAACCAGCAACCGACGCGACGTTGATCACTACGCCGCGTTTGGCTTCCATCATAACCGGCAGGACATACTTGGAGACGAGGAAGATGCCCTTTAAATTCGTGTCCAGCACCCGGTCCCAGGTCTCCTCATCCAGGTCAGTGACACGACCTGGCCGCCAGATTGCCGCATTGTTCACCAGGATATCCACGCGCTTGAAGTCCTGGATGATCTGCGAGATGACACGCGCTACGTGTTGGGCATTCGAAACGTCCATTTCATAAAAGCGACAAACGCCCCCAGCCTCGCGAATTGCGCGGCAGGTTTCTTCACCGCGGACAGCGTCCACATCTGTCAGGGCGATCTCAGCGCCCTCCTGGGCAAACAATCTTGCTGTGGCGGCGCCGATGCCGATGGCGCCACCGGTGATAATCGCGACTTTGCCTTTCAGCTTCATTGGAGCTCCCCCTTCCGCTTCTTCACGCGCTTTGACAGCCGCTCATGCGACACTAACGAACCGTGCGCTTCCCGCCACCCAGCACATCCGCCTCCATCAGAGCTTGCACCTCGGATTTGGTCACGATAGGAAGATCGAACATCAAGGTTTGTTTAATGCGTGTGGCCGCATCGCCCACCAATAACCCTTTTTCCATGCCTGCAGGAGTGAATCCCTCCGTGAGCAAGCCATAATAAAAACCGGCATTCCAAGTATCGCCGCCTCCCAGACGGTCTAATAACACGATCGGCCGAACTGCGGACGAGCGATAGAAGTTGCCCGCACTGTCCATAACCGCCGACTCCCAGCGATGCTGTTCAAAGGAGTCAGGATACCGGATCGTGATGGCCACCACCTTTGTTTTGAAGCGCTGATTGATCTCCATAGCAAAGGCCCGAATGTCTTCATCTCGCAGCTCGCCGATCTCACCGTTGTCAATTTGCTTGGCGCTGTAACAACCGCAACCCATTCCATACACCTGTGCCATATCCTCGATGGTGGTGATGAGGATGTCCACGTGCTCGGTCACAAGGGGGGTCATCACCGCAGCACATTGCTCCTTGTTCCACAATGTGGCCCGATAGTTGAAGTCGAGCCCCACCATACAGGTATCAGGCTTGGCAGCCAGCGCCTCGTGAAAAGCTTCCAGGAGATAGTTGCGCTCATAGCGGCTGTGCGTTGCCAGACCGAAAGTGATGCCAGATGTGTGGAGGAGCCGACAATCGCGCAGGAGATTCTTCCAATCCACCATCCCCGCACCCAGCCGGCTGGCTGCGGAATACATGCGCTGATACCAGGCGACATCGCGGCGCGGGGTACGGCCGATCTCGTATAGGAAGCGACCGATGGGTTCACTTTTAGGTGCCCATACGATATAGTCCGTGTTAACCCCATGCGCGCGGGCGGTATCACGCACCTGCCATCCGTACGGGTTATCGGGCACTCGGGTGACGTATGCCGAGGGTACCCCGAAACGTGCTAGGAGGATGGCCAGGGTATACTCGCTGCCGGCCATAGAGATGTGCACCAATCGGGTGCATTCCAGGCGTTGCATATCTGCCGGCGTATCGCGTACCATCGTCTCACCAAAGGTGACGAACACCGGTCCCCCTTTTCTCAGATGTCCCAGATCATCTTGAGTGATGTCGTACTTCATCGCTGGGATGTTCATCGTCTCACCCGAGCCCAGAGGACCTTCCTTTGTGACCATCCTGCGATGAGTAGGGATGCACTTCTTGCCTGACCTCGCGATGCCCCAGTCGACTGGAGATAGTGCGGGCTGCGCTTAAGGTTCTCTCGATGATATCGGTTCGACTTGCCAAGGGCTCCATACGTCCAGCCGGGCCCGCGACACTGATCGCTGCCACTACTTCGCCTGTTCCATCAAAAACGGGCGCTGCCACACAACGCACCTCTGCCTCGTGCTCACCCCGGTCTAAGGCGTAGCCCTGGCGACGCACTTCTTCGAGATGGGCCATCAAGTCGTCCACTTTTTGGATCGTGGCCGCAGTGTATGGGACAAGCCCGGTCTGTTCGAAGTGCGCACGCACCCGCTGCGGGTCCGAGTAAGCCAATAACACTTTGCCCAGACCAGTACAATAGGCTGGCAGCCGTCCTCCCACGCGCGAGGACATGACCTGAACGGCGCACAATCCACTGAGCTTCTCAATGTACACCACTTCCATCTTATCTAGTACGGCCAAGTGGACCGTTTCCTTTGTCTCATCCCGCAACTTTTCCAGCTCAGGTAGAGCGGCTTGACGAATATCTGAACCTATGTGATATGCCTGTGCCAGCTCTAGGCATGCCAGACCCAACTGGTAATAACCCGACTGCCCATCGCGCTCTACATAGCGGTTGCGTTCCAAGGTGACCAGGATGCGAAAGGTTGTGCTGCTGCTCAAACCGATCGCTTCACTCAGCTCGGTCAGGGTACGGCGCTTGCCGTCGCTCAGCATCGATAGCAGGCGTAAAGTTCGCTCGACGGCACGAATACTATAACGACTTGTCGCCTGATCCTGGCTCTCAGAAGATTTGCTCTTCGGCATTCAGGCGCACATCCTCCAGGTATACACCAAGTTTAATCCGCGCACTTCTCTTGTTTATGCGTTCCCCTGCCTCTCAACACTTCTTCCCGAAAACGGCGAGCGCGTTCAGTAATCGTGTCAAAGTCTCGCGCGTCCAAGACCTTTTGGTCGATCAAGGCGTTTCCGACGGCCACCATATCTGCACCAGCGCGAATGAAGGCAGCCACTGTGTCAAGGTCGACGCCTCCCACTGGCATCAACCTGATCTGGGGAAAGGGTGCTTTGAGCGCTTTGATATATTCCGGACCACCCACACTCGCTGGAAAGACTTTCACCAAGTCGGCACCGGCCTCCCACGCAGTGAGGATCTCGGTTGGGGTATAGGCTCCTGGTATTACCGGAACTGCGTATCGGTGACATAACTCGATGGTTTTTAGGTTGAGCGATGGCGCCACAATAAACTGCGCGCCGGCTAGAATTGCCGCACGGGCGCTTTCAGGATCCAACACGGTGCCGGCCCCGAACAGCACATCACCACCGTATCGAGCAACTGCCTGACCAATCACCTCCAGCGCACCGGGTGTGGTCATCGTCACCTCAATGGCGTTCACTCCACCTGCCTGGATTGCGTCCGCTGCGGCCAGCAGCTGTTCCGAGCTCTTCGCTCGCATAATTGCAATCACACCTGTTTCAAGCAGTAGTGCCAACCGCTCTTCCTTTGTCATGCTATCCGATGTCCCCGATTGTCTGCGATATAGGTAAGGATGATGGTTTCAACACTGGGGGGTTTTGGTAAGGGTCGCACTATATTTGACGAAGAGGGTTGTCACATCTCGCCCCTTACCTCAGAAACCATCATTTTTCATTGTATGAAAAACTATTTCATGAGACAAAAAAATTATAACATGATTCCGTGTACTTGTCAAGAGGTTTTTGCTCAAGTAACGGATCGAATGTAATCTCTAGAGCTGTATCCACGCGGGTGGTGCCGTCCGTACAGGAGGTCATCAGTATGAGATTAACCATTGATGAAGCTGCTAGGATGACCGATTTGAGTGCCGTCTATGCCGATACAGACGAGACGATGGTCAGATCTTTGGCACAGGCAGCCCGGCATTACCGTTGTTTTTGTGCCACCACCTTGCCCGCCTTTACCCCTTTGCTCAAGGAGCTGCTGGCCGACACACCCGATATCCGCGTCAGCGGCAATGTAGCCTTCCCCTCTGGGGCAGCCACCAGCGCAATGAAGATCGCCGAGGCGAAAGAGTTACTTCAGATGGGATGTGATGAGCTGGATATGGTGATCAATCTAGGATGGCTGCGCTCAGGGCAATACCGGCGCGTCCTGGATGACATTCGGGGTGTGGTCGAGGTCGCCGATGGAATGCCTGTTAAGGTGATCCTGGAATGCCACTATCTCAACGAGGATGAGATTCGCCGGGCATGTGAACTGTGCATTCAGGCTGGTGCCGCTTTCATCAAGACAGGCACCGGTTGGGCACCCACAGGCGCTACCCTGGAAAATGTCGCACTAATTAAGGCGTGCGTGGGCGACGCGATCGGCATCAAAGCTTCTGGCGGCATCCGCGGGCTTGAGACGCTGATAGAGATGTATCGTCGCGGAGCACGTCGCTTTGGCATCGGACTCCGCTCGGCAACGCGCATATTCGAGCACGCAGCACCGCGAATTGGATAGTCAGCAGGACAGGTGAACAACAAATGAAGTGGCATATCTTGGCCTGGGACCTGGGCACCAGCGGTTGTAAGACCGCTCTCTTCGACATCGAGGGGAATTGCCTGGCCAGCTGCCTGGTTCCCTACTCGACAGAATACCCCGCCCTGGGCTGGCATGAGCAGCGGCCTATGGACTGGTGGCACGCCGTCGTCACAGGCACACGTCAGCTGCTGGCGACAAGCAATGTTCCGCGCGACGAGATCGCCTGTTGCGGTATCTCCGGCCACAGCCTGGGGGTGGTGCCTATCGACCAGAAGGGTCAATTGTTGCGTGACCGAGTGCCGATTTGGTCTGATGCGCGTGCGAGTGCTCAGGCGGAACACTTCTTCCAGGTTATTGAAGAAGGTGAATGGTACCGGATGACCGGGAATGGCTTCCCTCCACCTCTCTATGCAGTTTTTAAGATCATGTGGTACCGGGACCACGAACCGGAGATGTTCAAGCGGATCAACAAGGTCATCGGTACCAAAGACTTTATCAATCTCAAGCTAACCGGCCGGGTTGTTACCGATCACTCGTATGCCTCTGGAAGTGGCATTTATGACTTATTGCAGGGGGACTACTCCGAGAAGCTCATCGCGGCGAGCGGTTTGCCGCGTGAGATCTTCCCAGACATCGTCCCCTCGACCGAAGTGATCGGAGAGCTGAGTGCCGAAGCAGCCGAGGCGTTGGGATTGCCCTGCGACCTCAAGGTCGTTGCGGGTGGTGTGGACAATTCATGTATGGCATTGGGTGCCCGAAACATACAGCCGGGTCGTGTGTACAACTCTCTGGGATCCTCCAGCTGGATTGCTGTCTCCTCGACAGAACCCCTTCTCGACAACCATGCACGCCCCTATGTGTTTGCCCATGTGATCCCCGGTATGTTTACCTCAGCGGTTTCCATCTTCTCGGCAGGCACCAGCTTTCGGTGGGTACGTGATCAGCTATGTCAGAACCTGGTTACACAAGCGGCCCGGCAACAGGTGAGCACCTATGAGCTGATGACCGCTCTGGCAGCGGAGTCCCCGGTTGGGGCTAATCGCTTGTTGTTCAACCCTAGTCTGGGGGGTGGCACGGCTTTGGAAGGAGGCCAGAACATCCGCGGCGCTTACGTCGGGTTGGATCTTCGCCATACGCAGGCCGACCTCATCCGGGCCGCTATGGAGGGCATTGCGATGGGGCTGCGCCGCGCGCTCGATGTGCTGCGTCGCCTCACCCGCATCGAGGACGAAATGCTGATCTTCGGGGGTGGAAGCCGAAGCGCCCTGTGGCGTCAGATTTGCGCTGATGTGTATAACATGACACTGGTAAAGACCCAGATCGACCAAGAAGCCGCCGCCCTGGGAGCCGCAGCCGTGGCAGCTGTCGGTGCAGGTCTATGGCGTGATTTCCACCAGATCGATGCGATTCACAAAATCGAGCACATCACGCGCCCCATCCCACATCACGTCGCTATATATGAGCGCCTGCTGCCCGTATTTATCCGGGCAGCACAGCATCAGGCCGAACTGGGCGAAATGCTGGCCGCCCTGGAGCTGTGAGCGTTGCGTTCTGGTTCTTACCGCCCCACGCGGGATGATGCTAGATTACCCACTCCCACACCCGCAAATCAGGGCACTTGATAGTAGTAGCCTCCCACTTCGGGGCATCCAGAATAACGATAACCCCTATAAAAGTAGTTGCCTCCGGCATAGCGGTACACATCAACCCCTACCCCACGGTAGGGTTCATGATAGCAATAGTAGGGGCCGCTGTAGAACCCCCCACGGACGCCACCATAGTAACCGCCCGCTAGAGAGGGGTTGGTATAGGCGTAAGAGCCCGTGAGATTGGGATAACGATAGGGCACGTTGGAGACATATTGGGGATAACCGTAGTATGGATACCCGTAGTACGGATACCCATAGGGATATCCCCAATAAGGCCCCTGCGCAAACGCCCAGCCAACCGTCAGCAGGGTGATGAAGACGGCCAGACCCAGCGCGACACCGACCAGCCTCTTGTTCATCTCGCTTGCCTCCTTTAAGATCCTGTGCAATGCTGCTTACGACAAACTGAAATCCTCCCCGCCAAGGCAAGGCAGATCGTCTTATAACTCATGATACCCCAAGTTAGACAGGATTCCATCCGTGCTGGCAAGGAAAATATGTCCAGGCGAGTTCAGGATTTCTGAGGACAAACGCCACAGGGACAATCTCCAAAGCTTTGAGGGCAGCCGCAAAAATCACGGCTAACACGGAAACATTTTGCGTGTTACTGGGGAGTAAGGATAAGCACTTGCCTTGTTGTGAGCAGGTTGTTTAGACCTTAAAATAGCCATTAAAATTGCGAGGGGTTCTTCTGAAAGAGCAACGCAGCAGGTCGTATTGCAGTGGTTGGTCCATTCTGCGCCTCAATACACCCAAAAAGTTATGGTCAAGCTATTGCATGAATCCAAATTGTGATGTATAATGAGAATGCTAGACATAAGAAGTATCTAGCTTCAGCCCATTGAAAGGCGTAAACACGGTTCTTTGACATTCCAATGGCTATCCCCCTTCTCCCACAAATAGGAAAGGGGGCTTTTTTGACTAAAGGCGCGTGACACGCGCGCGTCTGGCATCATGATTAGTGGACATATTGCTAAAGAATTGGTATGGTAAGGGTGGGCAAGAGGAAACGGTGGCGATGAACACATGTTGCGCTGTCTCAACCGGGTGTGCCCACCGGGCGTTCAGTACTCCCAGTGAAGGAGGGAAATGATGAAACGCATACTCACATGGCTTGTGGTACTTCTGGCACTGTTGGCGAACACGTTGCCGGCAGCGGTGATGGCCTCTCCACCTGCTCAGGACCCGGGCTGGTTTGCCGAGTATTTCGCCAATCACAGCCTGGCAGGGCCACCTGTCCTCACCCGCTATGAGCCCAGCATTGACTACGTGTGGGGCACAGGTTCGCCCAGTGCAGCAGTGCCCATCGATCAGTTCTCCGTGCGCTGGACACGCACGATGAGCTTCAATGCTGGCACTTACAATTTCTGTGCCACAGTGGACGATGGGGTGCGATTCTGGGTGGATGGCCAGCTGCTTATCGACCAGTGGCGGGTGACCGGTGCGTCGGTGACCTACTGCGCAAGCCCCTATCTGACCGCAGGCAACCACACCTTGCAGATGGCCTATTTCGAGGACACCGGCAATGCTATGGCCCGCCTGGTGTGGAGCGGCCCGCTGCCGCCGGTGCCATCGCCCGGGCCGCCGGTGCCGTGGCCACCCTCACCGGCAGAGGCCTGGGTCGGCGAGTACTACGATGACATGATGCTGGGTGCCAGCGTCTCGCCGGCCAAGCCGCCCGTGATGGTGCGCATGGATCCTCAGATCAACTTCAACTGGGGCACCAACTCGCCAGCCGTTGGGTTGCCTGCTTACGAGTACTCGGTGCGCTGGACACGCGACATCAATTTCGCTGCGGGCACCTACAATTTCTGCGCCACTGTGGATGATGGTGTGCGCGTGTGGGTGGACGGCGTGCTTATCCTGGATGAGTGGCGCGAGCAGAGCGTGCGCACGTTCTGCGCATCGCGCTATATCACAGCCGGGCGACACACTGTTCAGGTGGCCTATCTGCAGAAACGCGGCGATGCGATCATCGTCTTCTCCTATAGCTCCGGCAGTGCCCTGCCGCCGGCACCGCCCCCTCCCCCTCCGCCGGCACCTACACCAGCACCTCCATGGCCCTGGCCATATCCGACACCGGTGCCACCGCCCGCGACCGGCTGGTACGGTGAGTACTTCAATAATACCTTCTTGGGCGGCCCTCCCGTGCTGACACGCGTCGATGCAGAAATCAATTTCGATTGGGGCTGGGGGCCACCCGCTCCCGGCATGCCGGCAGACGATTTCTCCATCCGATGGACGCGCGAGGTGTGGTTTGACAATGGTACCTACACCTTCTGCGCCCGCCATGACGACGGCGTGCGGCTGTACGTGGATGGCGCGCTGGTGATCGACTCGTGGTTCGAGCAGGCGGCGGCGGTGCATTGCGGAGTCAAAGCGCTTAACATTGGCACCCATCGCGTGCAAGTGGACTACTATGAGCGTTCTCAGTTCGCACTGATCTCTGTATGGTGGACCGCAGGTGGTGCACCACCCCCGGTGTTCCCTACCCCGGTGCCTACTCCGGTGCCCCCCTACTACCCACCCTATTACCCGCCCTACCCACCGCCCGTCGGCGTGGAGGTCATGGTGGACAACACAGACCCTGGTTTCATCTGGGGAGGACCGCTGGGCTCACGTCGTATCGCCTATTTGGGAATCGGTGGAAGTCTCTATTGGACCTTTAACAGCTATACCAATCCGGTCAACTTCGGCAAATGGGTGCCGCGTCTCGCGGCACCCGGTTACTACGAGGTGTTCGCCTTTATCCCGCGCGAGTTTGCCACCAGCACGCGCGTGCGCTATCGCATCATCCACGCCGGCCAGCGCCACGACCGCATCATCAACCAGTGGCAGTACAACGATCAATGGGTAAGCTTGGGGACGTATTACTTCGCTGCCATGGGTAATGAGTTTGTGGTGGTGTACGACAACACGCGTGAACTCTACGGCACCCGTATGATCGCCTTTGATGCGCTTCGCTTCGTGCCACGTTGGTGATGACGTTGCAGGCGTTCACTGCAGAGCACGCAGAGAGCGCAGAGAGAAAATCTCTGCGTGCTCTGTGACCTCTGCAGTGGCTGACTACTCGAGTAGCCGACTATTCGATGGCTGCCACCACCTCAATGCCGTTCAAACGCATGTGATACAAGAATATGAGATGCAACAGCTCCCCGTCATGGGGAAGTGCTCCTGTCTGCGACGCTGCCTCTACCGGCAAGTCATAGGTGTCTACCGCGTTGGCCGGCACGATCACCCGTACCGTGCGATTGGCCGCGTTGGCACGCGTGCGCAAGTGCATGGCAAGCATGTAAACACAAATGTCGGTACAATCGCCTACCACAATGAACGTGCGCACCTCAGGATGCGCATCCAGCCAGTCGTTCAGCGCGGTGCCCACTGCCGCGTTCACCGAGTTTTTGGGTATCATCGTAACCACTTTATCGAAGAAAGGGAGTGCCTTCAACTCAGGCACCGGCGCGCTCTCTTCACTGCCGCGCACACAGTGCGCTGGATAGCTGTCGAACTCGACCGCCTGAGGGTCATGGGCATCGTGCAGAAAGATAAAATGGCGCACGCCCAAGGCATAGGCGTTCTGAAACAGGAGCACGATGGGCGCCACAATGCCCGCCACGCGCAAACTCGCCAGAGGCCCCGTGTGACAGAAGCCATTGATCACATCCACCGCCATAAGCGCCACCTGATCGGGACTCTGGCTGTCCTGCACTAACGCGCTGAGTGCCACTGGCTGCAAGTTCTGTCGCCACCGCAGCAGGTAACTCAGAAACGGTTTGCTTCGCTGGATGAGCTCCTCCACATCCCGCATAGTTGGCACCTCCTCTCATCCCATCCCGATGCCGCCGGAACCGCATGATCTGGCATCAGAGCAATAGTGAGAAACCCTCCACATTTCGCCTACGCAGATCACTTCGCTCTGCTACGTTGCTGAGCGTATCATACCACAGAACGGGTTTGAGAGCAATTCTCGATTTTTTAGGTTCTATACATAGATATTTTCGAGCAACTGAAATTATCTTGTTGCAGTCGCCTGTGATATGATTGGGGGACACTAATGCGTAAGATAGAGGATTGTCGTGGTGACGCGTTATACGGCAATGGCAGAGTTCTCAAGCAGCTCCGTGAGCCAGAGCGCGCATGCAAGTCGTGAAAAACGGTTGGTGGCGCTCAGCTCGGTTGCGGCCGCCGTCTTCCTTACCTTGATGAAGCTGGTGGTGGGATTCATGACTGGCAGCCTGGGCATTTTAGCGGAAGCTACCCATTCTGCGCTCGATCTGATCGCCGCCGGCATCACGTTTTTAGCAGTGCGCGTCTCGGACCGCCCGGCGGACCGCGAACACACCTACGGGCATGGCAAGGTGGAAAACCTTTCTGCCCTGTTCGAGACATTACTCCTACTAGGGACGTGTGCCTGGATCATCTATGAGGCGGTGCAGCGTCTGCTCTTCGGACACCACGAGATCGAGCTCAGCTGGTGGGCATTCGCGGTGATGGGTGTCTCGATCGTCGTGGACATCTCGCGCTCGCGCGCATTGGCGCAGGCGGCGCGCAGATATCACAGCCAGGCGCTGGAGGCGGATGCGCTGCACTTTTCCACCGATGTCTATTCCTCCATAGTGGTCATCCTGGGATTGGCGCTGGTGTGGGCCGCTGAACGGCTGGGGCTTCCGTGGTTGCAGCATGCCGATGCCGTGGCCGCTATTGGGGTCGCCGGGATTGTCATCCTCGTCAGCTGGCAGCTAGCGCGGCGTGCTGTGGAAAGCTTGATCGATGGCATCCCACGCGGCCTGTACGATCAGGTTATGGAAGTGGTGAGCGGCGTGCCGGGTGTCCTGCGCGTCGAGCGGATGCGCCTGCGCCGCAGCGGTCCAGAGACGTTCGCCGATGTGACAGTGCAGATCGGGCGCGAAGCTAACCTCGAAGCGGCACATGCCATCGCCACTGCCGCAGAAGAGGCGGTACGCAGTATCTTGCCGCATAGCGACGTCGTGGTGCATGTCGAGCCAGTGCGCTCGGCTGAAGAAGACCTGATCACCAGCGTGCGGTTGCTGGCAGCCCAACACGGTGTGGGCGCGCATAGCATCCGCCAATACGCGCTGACGACTCAGGAGGCTGGCGCGCCACGAGTGGGTGTGGAGCTGCATCTGGAAGTGCCTGACCACCTTTCCGTCGAGAAAGCTCATAACCTGGTCAGCGATTTCGAAGCAGCGTTGCAGCGCGCGCGGCCAGAGGTGGGCCACGTGGTGACGCACATCGAGCCGGTGAACGAGTATGCTGCGGCGAAAGTGTTCCAGGCCAGCGCTGAAGACATCGCCCGCGTGTTGCGGGCGCTTGAAGCATGTCAAAAACAGGATCAGGTGCGCTGCCAGCCGCACGATGTCCATGTGCATCATAGTGAGGGGGAGATGATCGTCACCCTACATTGCAGCGTGGGAGCTGAGACCCCGATGGTGGACGCACACATCATCGCGGAACAGGTGGAGCAGGCGCTGCGTCGTCAGCTGCCCGAGCTGGGGCGCATCGTGATCCACGTCGAGCCGGAGGCCACGCACGAAGGGGAAGTACCCTCGACTACTTGAGCAGGATGGCTACCACGACCGCCGTTAGACTGACCATCACGACGCTCACCACGAGTGCCACTGCTATGTTACCACGCTTCAGCTCGCTCAGGTAGTCCATCTCCGGCAGCAACGTGGCAAGCAGA
Organism: Ardenticatenia bacterium; assembly: GCA_003130875.1. Taxonomy (GTDB): domain Bacteria; phylum Chloroflexota; class Anaerolineae; order 4572-78; family NAK82; genus NAK82. Next base: position 41,351 of record QEXY01000043.1, on the reverse strand, counting down.
CGCAATCCCAGCGCGAGCGCGAGGGCGAAGCACACCCCAGCCACCGCGGTCCAGACGACGGCCAGGGCCATATTGAGCAGCAAGCGCCCCAGATTGAAGGTATCGACGTCGGGGATGGGGGGTAATCCGGGCATGGAATGCAATCCTGTATCCTCGATGTGCATGGGCTCAAGAGGTAGGTGGGCGAAACAGGACTCGAACCTGTGACCTCCTCGGTGTAAGCGAGGCGCTCTGACCAGCTGAGCTATTCGCCCGTTCAGGATGTCTTCATTATATGTCACCCGCATTGCGCTGTCAATTAATCTGAGAGAGTTGAAAAACTCTTTAGTTACCCGCTTTATTGGCCCATTTTCCTATGAAAATCTGAGTGGTCAAGGGACTTTTTCAACACCCTCATTTTTAGGGGGTGTATTTCGACTTAGGGCATTGGAACGACCGCATGCAGAAGGTTTTTCCACCGCAGGGGATACAAAATCTTTCCCCGCCCTTGTTATGCTTTGCGCTCTCTGCGTGCTCAGCGATGAAACGTGCTTGGAACACGAAAGTGACACTTAGACCAGATCGTGCCCGAATGGGAACAGGGCCAGAGGGATGAGCTTAATATGCTGCTTGGCAAACGGCAAGCCAATAAGCGTCAGGGCAAGGACAAGTGCCAATGTCAGATGAAGCAAGGCAATCTGCCAGCCAAATAAAATAAACCAAATGAGATTCATAATGACGTATAGTGTGTCACTCGCTTGGGGTGACCGGTGCAGTTCTTTGCCAAAAGGCGCCAGCATGGCAACACCCAGTTTAATACACTGGAGACCGAAGGGAATTCCCACTACCGTCAGACAAATAATCGCACCTCCGGTGATGTAGACGAAGGCGGCCAGCAAACCGCCAAAGATCAGCCAGATAGCATTTCCCAAGTAACTCATAGCGTTATCCGTTCTTAAGATCGCGGGTGTTGCGCCAGGTAATCCATATCCGCTGCAGCATCGTTACATGAGCGAGAACGGCCAATATCCACAATGCAGCAGTCAACTCGTTGAGCGCCATGCCAATTATCAGCACTAACATACGCTCAAAACGTGTCAGCAGCCCTCCCTTGATGGCAACCCCGACTGCTTCGCCGCGAGCTTTGGTGTAGCTGACCATCAGCGAGCCTATCAGTGCTACAAATAGAACGATGATTTCCACGTTTGTGGGCGAGCCACCCAAGTAATAGAGCAAGGCACCCAAAAACAGTGCCGCCTCTGAGAGGCGATCTATAGTTGAGTCGAGGAAGGCGCCGAAACGTGTCACCCGGTTTTGGAGCCTCGCCAGAGAGCCATCGATGGCATCTAAACCGGCTGCGGGGATAAGTAGGACACCAGCTAGTTGCACATGTCCCATTGCCAGTAATACTGCAACCGCCACTGTCAACGAGAAGCCTGCGAGCGTGATAGCGTTAGGTGATATCCCACTCCAACCGATGAACCGTGCGATGGGTAACACGAACCCACGAGTCCACTCGCGCACAAGATCGGTCAACATCGATCAGTTCACCTGTTCGATCCTCTGCGATATGCCAAGTAGAGATGCCTGATAAAACTTGTGATGCTGAGCACGCTTTTCCGCGTATAGAGCCGTATAGAAGCTCAAAACATCAGCTGCAATCCGGTCCCAAGCGTAGCGCGCGGCTGTGATGCGTCCTCGGGCGGCTATAGAACGGCGCAATTCGGGTTGACGTAATAGAGTTATCAGGGCATCGGCGATTGCTTCTCCATCGCCTGGGGGCACCAAATAGCCTTCCTCCTGATGTCTTACGATGGCGCGGTAACCCGCAATGTCGGACGCAACAATGGGAAGTCCAGCTGCCATTGCTTCCAGAAGCACCACACCAAAGCTCTCAGAACCAAGCGAAGGAGCACAGAGCACTTGGGCCGTACGGTAACAGCGGGCAAGGTCTTTCTCCGATAAGTATCCAAGAAAATGGACATCGCGCAAACCCCATGAACGAAGGAGGCTTTGTAATGAGCGTATTCCGCGTGCGGAGTGAGGTCCGACAACTAGCAAGCGCGTTTGTGGCAGTACATTTTTAACTCGTGCAAAGGCTTCAAGCAAATAGTGCACCCCTTTACGCGCCTCAAGTCGTCCCACGAAAAGGATATTGAGCCCGTCCCGGAACTCGGGCAGGGGAACAATTCGGGTGTCACCGAAGAGATTGACATCCACACCGTTGGGAATCACCCGATACGAACCGGGGAACACACGAGAGGCATGTTCCTGAGCCAGCGAAGACACCGCAATGCGACCATCAAGCCGGACAGCGAGATTGCGAGAGAAGGTGCGATATGCATAATGCAACAGTTGCTCCAGATCACTCAGTCTATAACTCTCGCGGTATGCGTGAAATGTGCCCACTATCACGGTTTCAGGTGCTAACTTGGCAACCTCCTGCAACACCACTCGGGGCAAAGTCGGGTTGGCTGGTTCATGCAAATGGATTACGTCAAATGGATACTGCCTCAAGATGCGACGCACAGCTTGCCTCATAAACGGTGATAGGCATAATCGTGCTTGTGAGCCATTATAACGCACTGGGACAATGGCGCACGATAGTGGGATCAGCTCTGGAGGGGGTACTACACCATTATGGGACAGAGGCGCTATGATAAGTGTTCGGTGTCCCAACTCTTGCAGCTTACCGCTTAGATTGGTAATGTGCTTGGTAACACCGCCGGGATAGGCAAAATCATAGGGCGATATCAGACCAATACGCATTGCGGCGATGTTCCTCTTCCTTATCTATATGTTCGCCAGCCATATGTAACGTGCCAGCAGACCTGTTCACGGGAGCTGATCCTCAATCCAGATCGGAACGGTGATTGCCCATTGTTCGGGACACTTTTCGATCGCCTCTTCTAGTCCTCGAATAACATAGCTCATACCTGCTTTGAAGCGTTCTTCCTCTGTCCCTTCTTCCGGGATGAGAAAATGGGGCAGAAAGGTGGCCTCATAGCGATCCCGTTGCACACGACGACTGAAGCCGAGCATCAAAGGCGCGCCTGTGCGCAAAGCCAACCGCACGTGACCGTCTGGAAGCCGCGCCGGTCTACCGAAGAAGGTGACGACGCATCCCTCACCCACTACATTACGGTCCCCTGCGATACCAGCCACCCCACCGCGGCGCAGGGTGCGCACCAGTTCAATCATAGGGCCATCGACTGGGATCAATTTGAGCCCTTTGCTGGTGCGGAGTTTTGTGAGATACGCGAACAGCTCTGGCGGTTCAACCCGCTCGGCTGGGATCGTGATAGAAACCCCACGCAACAGCATAGCATATAACACGACCTCGATATTACCAAAATGGGCAGATGTCATCACCACCCCTTTTCCCAATTTGAGCGCCTCTCGCACGTTCTCCCACCCTGTCACGTGCACCATCGCATTCACCTGATGATCGGTCAACGTGGGCAGGCGGAATAGGTCGTAATAGTTATAAGCAATGTAATTGAAAGTGGCCCTTGCCAGCCGTGCAACCCTTGCTTCCGAAGCGTGATCTCCCAGGACATAGCGGATGTTGCGACAAACCTGAAGGCGCGCCCGAGCATTCAGCCGGTATGCTAAGCCACCGATCACCGAGAACAAAGGATATCCTATACAAGGTGGCATATGGGGCACGATTTCACCTGCCAAGCGATACAGGTAATAAAGTATTTGAGATCGATCGAGCTTGAGCACCTGCACTCGCCTCATCTTCAAGTGATGTCGGGCAAGAGCGCACCATTCTTAAGTTTATATCAACACAATTTTGTGTCAATTGTGCTCGATCCGACAGGTCGATGTGAGAGAAGATCTTGGCAATAGCCATGGAATATGCTCGATGCTATAATCCATAGTGCTCACCAAGAGTTGAGGAGGCAATCGATGGCGCAACTGATTCTGTCAATCGCTCAGATCGGTGTGGCAATTATTATGACGGTGATCGCGACCTACTTGGGTGTGGTGCTCTTCAATCGGGCAACGCGCCATCTGGATGAGTGGGCCGAGCTGCGACGCGGCAACGTGGCGATGGGATTGGTCGTAGCCAGTATCATTGTGGGCATCGCCCTGATCCTGCGCCCGGCCCTGACAGTGCCTCCGGTCGTTGACGCGGACCTGCGTCTCTACCCGATTTACGCGCTGCTGACCCAAGCGGCAGGTCTGGCAGTCGGGCTTGTCCTGGCATTGTCAGGCATCGTATTAGCCGTGGCGTTGTTCGATCTTCTGACCGGTGAAATAGATGAACTGACAGAGCTCCAAAAAGGCAACGTGGCAGTTGCTGCGTTGTTGGCAGCGATTGTATTGGCTGTCTCCTGGCTGATGTCAGGCGCTATTCAGTACATCATGGCCTGGTTTGGTACTCTGATAATGTGAAACGTGAGGATGGGACATCGATCTGTCTCACGATGACCTTGCAGGCTGGACTATTTTTCTTCTCCAGCTGTTTCATCTGGTGTGGAGAGGGCACTTTCCTCCAGCAAGGAACGTGCTTGCGGTTCAAGGGCGCGCGGCACCCATACCTCCACCTCACCCAGTCCATCTATGGTAAGACCCATCACGGGGCCAAGGCTCTCGTACTTCAGTAACACAGGAATATCGTTCGCCTCCAGCTTGCCACGGATGATCTCGGCCTGGTAGAGGCCAGAAGTAACGTAGACGCACACCAGTCCAGCGTCTTTATCGACCGTTTTGCGTTTGCGTAACATGGCATGGCCTCCTTTGAGGCAGGTGGTCGGACAACTTTTCGGGAGTGTCTCCGAGCCGCTTAATCGCCAGCATCGTCACATCGTCGGAGAAGGGTGTCTCGCCGCTATGGGTGATCAGATGTGCCTCGATCGATTGTAACAGTTGCCTTGGTGAAGAGGCATCGCTGCACACCACTTCTTGTAATCGTTCGATGCCGAAGAGCTGGTACTTTGTGTTCATCGCCTCTGTGACACCATCTGTATAGAGCAGAAGGAGGTCTCCCGGGTTCAACTGTGTAGAATGTTCCTCAAATGGCAGGATTTCGGTTATTCCAACCATTGGGCCGCTGGGAAACAACAGCTCCTGAGAACCGTCCCAGCGCGACAACACAGCAGGAACGTGGCCCGCATTGATATACCGCAGCTCGCCTGTCTGGATCGTGAGGACTCCCAGGAAGAGTGTAGCAAACGTGCTGGCACGTTGCTGATGGTGGCGCAATATATAGCGGTTAACAAGACGCACCGCGTTCAGAACACTGTCCGGATTGCCATTGTCGATTTCCGAGAAAGCGCGTAGCAATGTGCGAATCAACGCTACGAATAAGGCCGCACCGACGCCCTTGCCACTGACGTCCCCTATCGCCAAGCTTATGTAGGCATCAGACGGTTGGAATACGTCGAAAAAGTCTCCTGATACCTCACCGGCGGGGAGGAAACGTGCAGCAATTTCCCAGCTAGATATGTGGGGCAGATCGACCGGCATGAAGTCGGCTTGGATCTGGCGGCCCAATTCCATCTCCCGCCGGATAGCAGCCAGGTATGCGCGTTCTTGGTCGCGCAGCCATTTCTTTTCAAGAGCAGCGGATACGTGGGCACGCAGCAGTGTTTCGTTAATGGGCTTGGGTAAATAGTCCTCGGCGCCCAGTTCAACACACCGCACAATACTCTCCATGTCATCTAACGCCGAGATTATGAAGACTGGAATGTGTTTTCGCAGTGGATCAGACCGAATACGCTCGAGCACTTGTATCCCGTCCATCTCGGGCATGATAAGGTCGAGGAGGACGAGATCAAAGTCGTCGTGGGTAAGGCGTTCCAGCGCTTCATGTCCATTGCCAGCTGGCACCACGGTATGCCCCATTCGCTCGAGCAAACGTGTCAGCATGATGCGCTCTTGCACACTATCGTCCACCACTAAGATATGGCCCTGGCGACGGTTATGGTCACTCAGCCTGTTCATCAGGTTTGACCCACAAGGTCCGCTCGTTACGATAGATCACCATACCTGGACGTCCGCCTGGCATACGGCGCACAAAACGTCTTTGGGTGATGTCCACCGGTGCGCTGATCGTGCCATTACGCAATGCCAGTCGGGCAGCCCGTTCAACGACGTGTTGGGGCACTTCGCGACCACCACTTTTGATAACGACATGAGCTCCTGGTTGGCCGCGCACATGCAGCCATAGATCGTCGGGGGTCGCCAGCTTAAAAGTGACCTCTTCGTTTTGCCGGGCATTGCGACCCACATAAATGGTAAAGCCGTCTATTATCAGGCGCGTCGGTCCTCTCCTCGTTGCGCTGGGATGACGTGATCGCGATATCCAGCCTGCCTCGGCCAGCTCTTCCCGTACGGCATCGATTTCTGCACGTGTCTGGGCCAGGCGCAAATCGGCCGCCAGCTGTTCCAGAAAGGCTATTTCCGCTTCCAGCTCCGCGACTCGCGCCGGCAACCCGTGCGCCGCACGAGTCATTTTTCGATAGCGCTGGAAATAGAGCTGGGCGTTCTCGATGACCGATCGTGTCGGGTCAAGGGTGATGCACCGCACCGTGCCCTCGTAGTCGGGCAGCATGACTTGCTCCGCGCCCTGCTCAACTGTGTGCTGGTGGATCAACAATAATTCACCCGCTTCGCGTAACCATTGCACTTCCCGTTCATCCGGGATCTGAGTGCGCACCTTGATCAACGCCTGCTCGACCTGGCGTTTGGCGGCGTCGATAGCGTTCTGCACTTCACGACGTGCTATGGCATAGGCATCTTGTCCAGTGCGGATGGTAAAGAAACGTTCCATCGCCTCGCTGATGGTCGCTACCGGCTCGCTACGCGGAAACTGAAAGAGCGGGTAAGGCGCCCACGCGACAATCTCACCATGCTCATCCAGCCCGATGTGCGGCTGCCACTGCCCGTTGAGGAGTGGAGCGAACAGATCCGCAGTGCACTTGCCCACAACCCTTGGGTCGGCATCCCGCACCAGTGCCAGGGAATTGCCGGTCGCTCGGGTGGCGATTTCATGGGCCAGAGTGGGACTGACTCCCAGCAGATGACCCGTCAGTACAGCATGCAAAGGTCGCTCTGGGGAAACAGAACGTAGCAAGGCGACCCAGTCCACCACCACAGGCGGGTGGCGGTTGCTCTGCGGCGGCGGCATTTGATAGGGCTGTCCAGGCAACGTAACTCGCCTGCGGTTCACCTCTGGCCCGACCCGTTTGATGGCGTCCAACACGCGCCCGTCCGGGCTGACCAGCACTAAATTGCTGTAACGATCCATCATCTCCGCTATCAGCTGGCAACGGCCCTGCGCCCCTTCAAAGTGAAAAATGAGGACACGTTCCCACGGGGGTTGGGTGACATCTGTCACGCGGGCACCGCGCAGCCATTTGCGCAGGAGGAGCAATATAGGTGGTTCTACATCCGGGCCACGCCGGGGGCGTTCTGACAGCAAGCATATGCGCGCCAGCTGGGGGTGGGCTGAGAGTAACAGATAATGACGGCGTCCAGCGTAAAGCTCCAAGCCGATGGACAGCTCGTCCAACAGCATGACGTGCTGAACGCGCGCTCCCAACAGGCGATCCAGCTCATCTCGCAGGCAAGCCAGAGTCAGAAAATCGACATGCATCGTTCACAGTATAGTGGAGCGGTATGACGCTCGCAAAGCAAGCCATCCTGAAGTGAGGGTCAAGAGACCGAAGATGATCGCGCGCCTCTCTGCACAGATATATAATGAAGGCACCAGGGACACTACTTCCGTTAAAAGAGGGAAAGAATGGTCTGGCACGGTCTTTGGCGACGTCGTGTGCGCAGCTTCCTGACCATCTTGGGAATCGCCATCGGGGTAGCGGCGGTTGTGGTTTTAGGTGCCATGGCCGAGGGGCTCGCCCAAGGCTATGCCGGCATAGCAGGTGACACCGATCTATTGGTCATGCAGGCGAATGTCTACGACATTACCCTAAGTGCCTTGGAAGAGGAGCTGGGGTCGCGCATCGCCCAGCTGCCGGGAGTACGCAACGTCTCAGGTGTCGTTGTGGGATTGGTGGCGCTTGAAAAGGTGCCTTATTTCTTTATCAACGGTCACGATCCAGAAGGCACAAGTATACAGCATTTCCGCATTGTCCAGGGTGGTCGTCTTATGCGTCCAGGGCAGATGTTGTTGGGGCGGCAGGCTGCCACCAATCTAGAGAAGGATATTGGGGATACGGTAAGGCTGTTCAGCAGACCGTTCTTTGTGGTTGGCATATATGAGACCGGACAGCTGTTCGAGGATAGCGGTGCCGTGATCTCCTTGAGCGATGCGCAACGCATTCTAAAGAAGTCACGCCGCGTGAGTTTTTTCGAGGTGCGCTTATATAACCCGTCCGAGGCAGACAAAGCAAAACAACTGATCGAGGATTTGTCGCCCGAGGTATCTGTAACAAAAGCCAGCGATCTGGCTGATGAGCAGCAGACAGTTGAGACCATCCGCAGCATGGCGTGGGGAATCAGCATGATCGCAATCCTCATCGGCGGGCTTGGTATGATGAACACGATGATAATGGCTGTGTTCGAACAGACTCATGAAATCGGGGTATTGAGGGCACTAGGATGGCGCCGTCGTCGTGTTCTGGGACTGATCCTGGGACAGTCTGTCTCCTTGAGCCTGCTAGGTGGCTTATTCGGCATAGGCATTGGGCTTGGACTAACATGGGGGGTGAATCGGACTCCCGCCATTGCAAGTATAGCACCAGCTTCTCTAAAAGCAGCGTTGCTCCTTCAAGGGCTTGTGATGGCACTGATCCTGGGTTTCATCGGGGGGATTTACCCGGCGTGGCGTGCAGCAAGTTTGAGGCCCATCGAGGCGTTGCGTTATGAAATGGGAGCGGAGACAGGCAGAGAACCCACTTGGGTGCTCCATCTGAGCCTGACATTGCGCGCCGTTTGGAGACGTCGCACGCGCAGTCTGTTGACCATGATCGGCATTACAATCGGCAGCGCGCTGATCCTATCGCTGGGAGCCATAACAGAAGGTTCGATACAGCAGCTGAATGCTTTTGTGAGCCGGGGTGGAGCAGAATTGGTAGTCGTGCAGGCCGGTGTCGCCGATATGGGCTACTCAGTGGTCGACGAGCGCGTGGGACGTGCGATCGCAGCGATGCCTGAGGTAGCATATGTATCGGGCATCCTATGGGGGGTCAGCACCGGAGAAGACCTGCCGTTTCTTTTTATTCTGGGTATTGACCCAGCGGATCCATCGCTGTCGCGCTATCGCATTGTACAAGGACGGCATATCGTTGCCCGGCGCGAGGTGATGCTCGGGCACACGGCGGCCCGGAACTTGAAGAAAAAAGTGGGGGATACCCTCATCCTTCCAGGAGGTGTCTACCGAGTCGTTGGCATCTTCGAGACCGGTACCGCTTATGAAGACGCTGCCGGTGTGATCGCCTTGCGTGAGGCGCAACGAGCATTTCAGAAACGTCATCAGGTAAGCTTGTATCAGATTAAGTTGCACAATCCATCCCAAGCGCAAACTGTGCGTGACCTGATTGAGTCACGGCTAGGCGGTGAGGTGTCCGTATCCTTGAGCGCGACATTTGGCAATAATTTGGCGGATTTCCAGAACACCAAAGCTATGATGAACGCGGTGTTTGCATTGGCGCTAATAGTGGGTGGGATTGTGGTAACTAACACGATGGTGATGTCGGTGATGGAGCGCACGCGTGAGATTGGCACGTTGCGCGCTCTTGGCTGGCGCAAAGCACGTGTGCTCTGGATGGTACTGAGCGAAGCGCTGGTGCTGAGTGGGCTTGCCGGCGGGGTGGGTCTGCTGGCAGGTTGGGGGCTCACGCTAGCGTTACAATCAGCTCCCGACTTTGGAGCGTTCCTGACCGCCGTCTACACGCCTCAGCTCGTTGGGCAGTCGCTGGCGGTTGCCCTCTTACTGGGTCTTGCGGGCGGTCTGTACCCTGCCTGGCGCGCCGCACAGCTACAGCCGGTGGAGGCATTACGATATGAATGAAACGATGCCTAATGGATCGCAAGCAAAGCGCGAAACAGAAGATTGCGAACAGCCGGTGGTTGTCGCCACCTATCAGCTGACGCGCTATTATGGCGATGGAGTCGTCGTGCGCGCCTTGGACGGCGTGGATATGGTCGTTCACAAGGGAGAGTTCCTCGCAGTCATGGGGCCCTCGGGCAGTGGCAAAAGCACTCTCCTGAATCTCATCGGTGCATTAGACCGGCCTACCAGCGGACGCGTCATCGTGAATGGCGAAGACTTGACCACCATTCGGGACGTAGACCGTTTCCGCGCGTGCACTGTCGGGTTCGTCTTCCAGCTGCACAACTTGTTGCCCACACTCACTGCGCGTGAGAACGTTGAGGTTCCCATGCATGGTCAGAGGATCAGCAAGTCTCAAATGCGTCGGCGAGCGGAACATCTCCTGGAGCTGGTGGGGCTGGCTGACCGGATGAACCACATTCCTGCTCAACTGTCCGGCGGACAACGTCAGCGTGTGGCGGTTGCACGTGCTCTGGCCAACGATCCTGCGATTATCCTGGCTGATGAGCCCACCGGCAGTCTCGACACCCAGAGCGGCAGCGAGATTATGGACCTATTTGAACACATCAATCAAACCCAGGGGACCACTATCTTGGTGGTGACCCACGACCCTCGGGTGGCACGGCGCACACGACGCATCTTAACTATGCGGGATGGCAAAATAGTGGATGATCATCCTGTCCAGGACGCCGTGTGGGAAGATCTGCGTGACCTGGCACACTCGAGACTGGGGGAGATGTTGCTCAAAGAGGAAGATGAGGCGCTGCTGGAGCAATTGGGGGTGACAACGCCGGACGGTGTTGCCGCCCTGGCGATTCTGCGCTCGTGGTTGTGGAAAGCTTCAGGAGGAAGAGGCGAAACCATATGACAGGATATGATCTCTCGGCAGAGGTGATCACCGCAGCCTTGATGACACGTTGGGTGGGACGGCCGACTGTCTTTCACAGGACGACCAGCTCAACCCAGGATGAACTCAAGCGTCTGGCAGAACAGGGAGCCACAGAGGGGACACTTGTTATTGCCGACGAGCAGTTGTGCGGTCGCGGCCGCATGGCCCGAAAATGGATCGCGCCGGCACGGTCCAGCCTTCTATTCTCCATCCTTTTCCGACCCACTTTTCTGCTGCCGAACCGTGCTCAGTGGGTGACAATGGTCTGTGCGCTGGCGATAGCGGATGCTGTATATGAAGTGACCGGCCTACGTCCCAATCTCAAATGGCCCAACGACGTGCTGCTCCGCGACAAAAAGCTGGCCGGGATCCTCACAGAGATCGAAATATCTCAGGAGAACAAAATAGCCTGGGTCATCGTGGGTATGGGATTGAACGTCAATGTAGACTTCAGCCAGCTGCCCGAGCTGAGTGGCACTGCCATCAGCCTCTCCGAGGCAATAGGTCGTCCGGTCGCCCGTTTGCCCTTGCTAACCTCTTTGCTCTCACATGTGGAGAGACGCTACGAGGCATTGCGTGCAGGACATAGCCCTGTGTCTGAGTGGGCGGCGCATTTGTTACCATTGGGCCAAGAGGTCACTGTGGTCGCACCTGAGGGTACCTTCTCAGGATTTGCCGAATCGGTAGACGAAACGGGAGCGTTACTCCTTCACCTCCCCGATGGCCGTACGATCTCCATTCTCGTCGGAGATGTGACTCTGCGTCGGAAAACATCGGAGCGGGAAAATAACGGCGTGAAATGAATGATGGAGAAATGAGGATATTTCCATTTGGGGGTGAATTGGAGTGGCGGCTGATAGAAAGTTTTTTTCACTACAGAGGGTCCAGAGGTCCGCAGAGTTTTCCATATCTCTTTCCGCATGCGCGGTGGTGAATACGCGACGTTTACATACACGCGACCTGGTTTGACCTAGCTTTCCCAAAGGTGAAATGCCCCTTTCTTGCGCCGATTGACGAGGGTGTTGAAAAAGTCCCTTGACCGCTCAGATTTTCATAGGAAAATGGGCCAATAAAGCGTGTAACTAAAGAGTTTTTCAATACTCTCGATTGACATACCTTGACAGCTCTGTTATCATAGAGATGTCCGACGGGGCAGCTCGTGGCAAGAGAGATTGGGTTGTGCAAGGCGAAGCGGCATCTCTTATCCCCGTTGCGGATGATTTTTGTTCTGAGCTCAAGGCACACCGAGGTCTGACGAGTCAATGATCATAGCCACCCCAGGGAACAACCGCGGGATGTGCCTGCCCCGGGCGCGGATATGTCTATGCTTCATCTCAGTGCCTACCCCATCACCAGAGGCGCGACAATTGGGAAGCCTTGAAAAAAGTCCGAGAAGGATGGTGTATTTATGACCTTCGCTCTGGAGATGCGCGGCATCACTAAACGGTTTCCGGGTGTCCTGGCCAACGACCACGTCGATTTCGCCCTGGAGAAGGGTGAGATTCATTGCCTGTTGGGCGAGAACGGTGCCGGAAAATCCACTCTGATGAACATCCTCTATGGTCTCTACCGCCCTGATGAAGGGCACATTTTTCTGAACGGCCATGAAGTGCATATCGGCGCGCCCACCGATGCCATCCGGTTGGGCATCGGCATGGTACACCAGCACTTTATGCTCATCCCGGTTATGACAGTGGCCGAAAACATCATGCTGGGCACAGAGATCGTGAAGGGTGGCTTTGTGCTCGACCGGAACACTGCCGCGCAACGCATTCGTGAGATCTCACGCCAATATGGCTTAGAGGTCGATCCGAACGCCTACATCAAAGACTTGCCGGTGGGCGTCCAGCAGCGTGTGGAGATCGTCAAAGCACTCTACCGTCAGGCCAACATTCTCATCCTCGATGAGCCCACCGCAGTGCTGACTCCCCAAGAAGTGGATGATCTGTTCACCATTATGCGCGAGCTGGCAGCGCAAGGGAAGAGCATCATCTTCATCACGCACAAGCTGGGCGAGGTGTTTGCGGTGGCCGACCGCATCACGGTGTTGCGCAACGGTCGCGTAGTGGGCACCACCCGGCCATCCGACGCCACCCAAAGCTCACTGGCTGCCATGATGGTGGGGCGTGAGGTGATCCTCACGGTGGAGAAACAGCCGGCGCGGCCGGGAAGAACGGTGCTAGAGGTGCGAGATCTCAAGGTTTTGGACGACCGAGGTTCGATGGTGGTCAACGGCGCCACGTTCGAAGTGCGCGCTGGAGAAGTGTTGGGGATTGCTGGGGTGCAAGGCAACGGCCAGACCGAATTGGTAGAAGCGCTCACCGGCCTGCGGCCCAGTGTCGCCGGACACGTGATGATTGACGGCGTTGAGGTGACAAATGTCTCACCGCGTCGCATTTCCGAGCAAGGCGTCGCGCATATCCCCGAAGACCGTCACGAGCATGGCATGGTGGGCAAATATCCTGTCGCCGACAACCTGGTGCTGAACACGTATTACCGTCCGCCCTTCGCCCAGGGATTCGTCCTCAACCATCGGGCTATCGAAGAGCACGCCTGGCGGTTGGTGCATGAGTTCGACATCCGTACGCCGAGTGTCTATGTGCCAGCGAACAACTTGTCGGGGGGCAATCAGCAGAAGATGATCGTGGCGCGCGAGTTCTCGCGTCCCATCAAGCTGTTAATCGCTGCCCAGCCCACCCGTGGCCTGGATGTCGGATCGATTGAATTCATCCACAAGCGGCTGATCCAAGCACGCGATCAGGGGGTGGCTGTGTTGCTAGTCTCGGCAGAGCTAGACGAGATCATGTCGCTGGCTGACCGCATCGCGGTCATGTACAAAGGTCGCATCGTCGCCACAGTTGAAGCGGAGCAAGTCGACCGTGCTGAACTGGGCTTGTGGATGGCCGGCGTTATGTCCCATCCGATTACCGAGGCAGTGGGTGCAGCGGAGCCGCGTGCATAGCCAGCACCAGATGTCTCGATGGAACACCTGGAAATCTCCCCATGGATTCCGAACCTGCAAGCGAGGAAAGTGTATGATGGGTATGTGGGAAGGTAAAGGCTCGGGGTGCTGGTGATAATGCCATTCTGCGCCCAGAAACTTGTTCATGAAAGTTCGCGAGGACAGGTGTGCAAGTGTTCAATCGTGATGCGGGATTGAGAAGAACGGACAAACCGATGCGGGTCGGTTTGGTCACTGATGTGGGCCGCATTGACGATGGCACCTTCAATCAATATGCTCACGAGGGAATCCAGCGTGCTGTCGCCGAGTTGGGCTTGGAATACACGTATATCGAAACGCGGCGTCCTGAGGATCATGAGGTCAACCTGCTCATCCTGATCGAGGAGCAGTGTGGGCTGATCATCACAGTAGGCAGTGGATTGGGCAAGGTGGTAGAACGGGTGGCGAAGGAGCACCCGCACGTGGCCTTCGTCACGGTGGATTTTGTCGTCCAGCCATCGCTGCCTAACGTGCTGAGCGTGGTGTTTGCCGAGGACCAGGCGGGATTCCTGGCCGGCGCTCTGGCCGGATGTGTCACCAAGAGCAACGTGGTCGGGGTGGTTGCCGGTGAGTCGGTGCCTCCGGTGGTACGTTTCCGCAAAGGGTTTGCCCGTGGCGCTCGCTACGTTAACCCCAAAGTGCGCGTCCTGAGCGAACATGTGGAATCCTTCGACGACCCGGACAAGGGGCGTTCGGTGGCGCTCTCCTTCATCGAACGTGGCGCGGATGTCATCTTCGGCGCCGGCGGGCGCACGGGCAGCGGTGCCATCCGCGCCGCTGCCGAGGCAGGCGCCTGGGTGATTGGGGTGGATCAAGACGAGTGGTTCACCACGTTTGCAGGAGGACGTGTACCCGGCAGCGACCGGCTGCTCTCCAGCGCGGTGAAGCGGGTGGATGTAGCGGTTGAGAGGGCAGTGCGCGACTGGGTGGCAGGGCGTTTCGGCGGTGGGAGCAATTGGCTGGGCAGCTTGCGCAATGACGGCATCGGCCTGGCACCGTTCCACGCGGCAGAACGAGCTATCTCGCCAGAGATCCGTGCTCGCCTGAACGAGGTGTCCAGGCGCTTGCGCGATGGCACACTGCAGACGCGCGTCGGCCCTGCAGGCGAGGATCAGATGGAGACACTCTGGGAGTGGCTGCGCGTGTGGAACTGGAGTGAGCTGGCCGTCCTGGTGCTGGCTGTGATCACTGCATTGCTGATCGGCGCCATTGTCATCTGGGTGACCCGTGCGGCGGATCTGCGCGGCACTGGACAGCCGTGGGAGCAGGTGATCCCCGAAGCGAGCGCCCTGGTGCTCTCCGCTTACGGTGGATTATATGAGGGTGCCATCGGCTCGGCGCGTGCCTTGGCAGGCAGCTTGATCTACTCCACTCCGTACATCATGGCCGGCCTTGCCGTCGCGTTAGGATTTCAGTGTGGCTTGTTCAACATCGGGGTGGAAGGTCAGCTGTATATGGGGGCGCTTTGCGCCACAATCGTCGGCTTTTCCGTCACCGGCTTGCCCATCTATATTCATCTGCCGCTAGCGGTCGCCGCCGGCGCGTTGGGAGGCGCCATCTGGGGCGCGATCCCCGGCGCGCTCAAGGCGATCACTGGTGCGCATGAAGTGATCAACACGATTATGATGAACTACATCGCGGTCAAGACGGTGGATTACTTGGTCAAGAATCCGCTCAAGGATGTGACGGCGACACTAGACCGCACTCCCTTTGTTGCCGAGTCGGCGCGTTTTCCCTTGTTGGTGCCCGAGCTCAACATCCACTCCGCCGTGCTGGTGGCGCTCGCGGCCATCGGGCTGGTGTGGTATTTCCTGTTCAAGACCACCTGGGGCTTTGAGATTCGCACAGTAGGCGCAAACCCCAGCGCAGCGCGCTATGCCGGCATTAGTGTGAAGCGCAATTTTGTGTTGGCTATGGCGCTTTCTGGGATGCTAGCCGGTATAGGGGGGCTGGACGTGGTGCTGGGTCGTCCGAGCGAGTATGCACTGAAAGCTGCGTTTTCCACCGGGTTCGGGTTTGATGGCATCGCGGTCGCTATGCTCGCCAAAAGCCATCCACTTGGCATCTTCCCCGCAGCTTTTTTGTGGGGCGCCTTGCGCAATGGCGCCGGTCTGATGCAAGTGCGCGCCCAGGCGATCTCAATTGACCTGGTCAATATCATTCAGGGGTTGGTGATCATGTTCATCGCTGCCGATCAGATCATCCGCTGGCTGTATCGGCTCCGAGCGCGCGAGGAAAAAGAGGTGGTCTTCACACGCGGATGGGGAGGATAAGCGATGAACCCGGTTGCACAAATCAACCCCGGCGGACGAAAACGCTTCCTCAATCGGGCGCGCGGCCTGGGATTGTTCTACTTGGTGCTGGCGATCATCATTCTGGTCTGGACGCTGCGTGCCAGCCCGCCGGACTCCCTCTCGCGCCTGGGATTGGGGGTCATCCTGCAACCCCCACCGCTGCGTCTGACAGTGCCTACCCAGCCCAGCCTGATCGTGATCGGACTGTTGCTAGGGCTGACTGGCCTGTATGCCCTATTTTGCTCACCCCCGGAACGTGCCACCAGTATGTTGCTCGGCGGCGGCGCTGTATTGATCGTGTTGGGTGCCATCATCGCCGCTGCTACGGACAAGAGCATCGACCTGGTAGGGCTAATCAAGGACAGCGTGCGGCTGGCCACGCCGATTATGCTGGGTATGCTCGCCGGCGTGATGTGCGAGCGATGTGCCATTATCAACATCGGCATCGAGGGTATGATGCTCACCGCCGCTGCGGTGGGGTATATGGTCTCCTTGTATGCGCAAAACATGTGGTTAGGATTGCTGGCCGCCATCCTAGCGGGGGGCTTTATGGCCACCCTGCACGCGCTGCTGACTATTCAGCTTATGGTGGACCACATCATCAGCGGCACATGCATCAACATCCTGGCGGTGGGCGTCAGCGGATACATCCGCGCCGCTTTTCTGCTCAAGAACCCCTTCGGCGCCCCAGGACTCTTCCCGTATGTCTTTCAGGGGACGCCTTTGTGGGATATCCCTATCCTTGGCACCATCCTGTTTCAGTACCAGCCCATGGTGTATGCCGCGCTGGTGTTAGTGCCGTTGGTGTGGTTCGTGCTCTTTCGCACACCGTGGGGATTGCGCACACGGGCGGTGGGGGAGCATCCGCGCGCTGCAGACACAGTGGGCATCGACGTGTTTAAGATTCGCTATGTGAACGTTATCCTGGCCGGCTGCGTGGCTGGGTTGGGTGGCGCCTGGTTCTCATTAGAGACGGTAGGCCATTTCGATGACCTGATGACCAACAATCGTGGCTTTATCGCACTGGCAGCGATGATTTTTGGCAACTGGAACCCGCTCGGCGGCGCCGCTGGTGCTTTGCTGTTCGGTTTCGCCGACGCGCTCAACTTCAAATTCCAGATCCTGGAGGTGAACGTTCCTTATCAGTTTATCGGCATGCTGCCCTTCATCCTCACTATGATCGCCGTCGCCGGAGTGATCGGTCGCACGACCCCGCCCGCCGCCGACGGGCAGCCGTATCGCAAGCAGTAGGGTGTCGAAGGATGAACGGGCAGTGCCCAGAGGAACATGTGGAGCAGCCAAGTATCTATCTCAACATCCAGCAGGGTTTCTTGCGCGATTCTAGCTTCGCTCCAGCGTCGATCATATGCCGGTGCGCTATGCTTCAATAAAAAATACGCCTAAATAAAAAAGTGAGATACAGGCAGGTGATAATCCTATGACGGTCGAAAACCTTGTCATTATTGGCTCTGGCCCGGCAGGGATGGCTGCAGCTATCTACGCCGGGCGCGCCAATCTCAGCCCTGTTGTGCTGACTGGGGCTATGGTGGGGGGACAGCCAGCTATCACCAACGAGATCGAGAACTTTCCAGGCTTCCCAGATGGCATTACAGGTGCTGAGCTGGTGGAGCGCGTCCATCGTCAGGCGGAACGCTTTGGTGCCCGCATGGTGTACGATGAGGCCATTGAAGTCAATCTGCGGGGGCATCCCTTTTGGATCAAGACCTATGGCGCGGAGTACTATGCCAAAGCGGTGATCGTGGCCAGCGGTGCCTCGCCGCGCAAGCTAGGGGTTCCAGGCGAGGTGGAGCTCACCGGCCATGGAGTCAGCTACTGTGGCACGTGTGATGGCTTCTTCTTTCGTGGCAAAGAGGTTGTAGTAGTAGGCGGCGGGGACTCCGCATTGGAAGAAGCGCTCTTCCTGACACGCTATGTGACGCGCGTGCGTATCATCCACCGTCGCGATCAGCTGCGTGCCAGCTACATCCTGCAGGAACGTGCCCGGCGCAATGAGAAGATCGAGTTCGTCTGGAATTCGGTTGTCACGGAAATCCACGGGCCGCAGGAGGTGACCGCGGTCACGCTGCGCAATGTGGTCACCGGCGAGGTCTCACGATTGCCCACAGATGGGGTCTTCATTTTTATCGGACATACCCCTAACAGCGAGATTTTCCGCGGCCAGCTGGATATGGACGAGAACGGGTACATCATCACTGACAAACGCACCCGCACCAACATTCCAGGTGTGTTTGCCGCTGGCGAAGTGGCTGATCCCATCTTCCGTCAGAATGTCACCTCGGCGGGCGAAGGAGCGCGCGCGGCCATCGAAGCCACTCGCTGGTTAGCCGAGCTAGAGGCAAGCATGCCCGCATCAGCAGAAGATAGGACACTCCCACGGTGACGAAACAAATAGAGCGAGGCGTACTACAGCCTCGCTCTTGTCATTATCCCTGACATCGGTTCAGTGCGACAGGTGCATCGGCATAATCACGTGCACGAAGCGGTCATCGCTCGTCCGGCGCAGCACTCCCGGGCTGGATGGCGAGATGGTGTCCAGGGCGACCTGCGCGCTGTCGATCACCGAGAGCACGTCGATGAGATATTTGGCGTTAAATGCAATCTGAATCGGTTCTCCTTCTACAATCGCATCCAGCTGGCCGACATTATCGCCCAGCTGATTGCTGGTGGCCGTCAGGGTCACCCGTCCAGGCATCAGCTCGTCGCCGGCGGTGATCTCAAGTCGCACGATGTTGGCCGAATCGCGCGCGAAGAGGTGGGCGACGCGGGTCGCCTTCAGGAAGCTCTGCACGTCCAGGATGGCGCGATTGGTGTAGCTGGCCGGAATGATCTGGCGATAGTCAGGAAAACGTCCCTCAATGAGCTGAGAGACCAGATCGATGTTTTGCAGATGGAAGAGAATTTGATTGCGCGTCGGTGTGATGATGACCCCAATCGGTTCCGTCTGATCGGCGGAGATGCGGGCCAGTTCGGCCAGTGCACGTGCCGGCACCAGCACTTCCACTTTCTCTGGCACACTCCTTTCGAGCGTGATGTGCTCGACCGACAACCGATAGCCATCGGCCGCCGCCATGGTCAGCCGATCGCCTTCGAAGGTGGTCAACACACCCGTCAGGATGGGGCGGCTCTCGTCGGTGGCGGCGGCGAACACAATCCGCGTGATCATCTGGCGCAACGCATCCGGAGGGATCGTGGCGAAGGGCGTGCCCTCCTCGGCAGTGAGCACAATCGGGAATTCTTGTGCATCGATGCCCTTGATGTTCGCCTCGAAGCGGGCACAGCGCAGGTGGAGCGTCTGCGTGCGCACCGAAAGCTCCATGTCAATCGGTTCAGGGGGCAACGAATTGACAAACTCGGTTAGCAGCCGCGCCGGTACGGTAATGGCTCCCTCCTCGGCGACCTTGGCACCTACCCAACAGCTGATGCCAATTTCTAGGTTGGTCGCAGCGATCTTGAGACGACCACCATCGGTGGCCAACAGCACATTGGCAAGCACAGGTAGCGTGCTACGGCTCGAGACTGCACGTCCTACAACACCCAATCCATGAGCCAGGTTCTCTTGCAGACAAGAGAGTTTCACTCCAGGTCCTCCTTGGCCAGAGATAGGAACAGACCGGTATGAACCGGCCTTTCAAATGAACGACCAGCAAGGGATGTTCCATCACCCATGGCGCTGCCTCGATCGCCAGAGGACACCGACCACCAGCAGGATAACCAGTGCGATGCTGGCCGGCACCAATCGACCGCTCTCAGTCACCGACGCACCCGTCTGGGGCATCGATGACGGCGGTGCGGACGGGGCACTCTCAGGGGCGGTTATGCTGGCTGTGGGGACAGCTGCCTGTGCCATTACCAAGCTGATGCCATCCACATTGTAGTTGCCCTCGGCAGTGTTAACCCACTTCTTCCATCCACGGACGAAAAGGGTCAACATCAGACTCTGCGCCCGAATGGTGGTTGTATAGGTCTCGATGCGATATCCTCCTGGGGGTGGAGCGGTACGCGGTTGTTCATCCCACGGCAACTCGACCCACTCAATCTGGGGTGATCGCCAGTCGTTGCCACCCGCATAGTCGATACCATATTGCAACCGGTAACCGTAGTCGGAGGCTGTGACCGATCCCTCATCGGAGCGCACCAGACCGTGAAGAGTTAAAAGGTAATCAACGTTTGGCACAACTGGCACTGTCTGAAAGATCCCCACATAACGATCGCGCTCCTGAGCATCCTTGAGTGCCAACAGCTGAGCGTGATTGCCGTCATACAGGACAGGTCGCCAGGTGTCGTCATGCCAGCCGGCACGCACCCCGGCAGTGGCAAATGGCTGCCAGCCGATCGCAACTCCCTCCACGAATCCATCCTCAAAGGAACCGTTAACAATGAGATTGTAAGGTTGCGCTAAGGATGCCTGGAATGCGCCGCTCTGTTGGCCCGGAGCGGGAGAGGTTGCTCCTGATGGGATGGATGATGGCTCGCTCGCAACGGCTAGCTGAGCTTCTGGCTCCCCAGGTGCCGGCAAGGTTGGTGTGGAGGCATTTTGCGGTCGCTGTGCTATGGGAGTCGCTCCCTGAACGATCCCATCTGCCGAGTAAGCATAGGGGACTCCTTCCACGGCCATAGCAAGCAGAATTGGGAGAACCAGCAGGAGCCACTGTTGCCATGGCCAACACCCTCTGAACAAGTGTTTCATGGAGCTCCTCCTTCACGTATGAGGCCACCGCACAGCAAACTTAATGGAGACACTGACTATAAATCTATCATAACATGTCTCCCCAGATTTGACAAACACGGCGGAAAGGTGTTGACAAAGCGGAGGTACACACAAACCGAAAACCTCAATAGACACAGGAGCTATCACGATTGAGCACACTATCTATCGACCATGTCACTATAGCGGGTCGAGATCTTGCCCAATTGAGGAATGATCTGGCCCAGCTGGGATTCCCGTCGCACTATGGAGGTATACACTCCAATGGCGTCACCCATATGGCGCTGATCGGTTTTGCTGATGGTTCCTACGTGGAGCTCATCTCCACGTGCACGGCCGGCCAACCTTCTCCCTGGTGGCATGCGCACATCACTGGGGATGGTGGTCTATGCGCCTGGGCGGTGCGGGTGGATGATGTGGCCGGCGCGTTAGCACGCTTGGCGACACGTGGCATCGCGGTGCGCGGGCCGTTCTTCATGCACCGTGACCGGCCTGATGGGGTGCGTTTGGAGTGGGTTCTGGGCTATCTGGGCACGGGGGAACCGGGCACGTTATTACCTTTTCTGATTGAGGATCATACACCACGGGCCTGGCGTGTGCCGCCCGATGCTCAACTGACGGCGACGCCGCTGTGGGGCATTGCCGCTGTGGTGCTCGGGGTGCAAAACGAGAAAGATGCACTGACCCGACTCCAGCGCGCATGGGATTGGGAGCAGATTATCACCGCCACAGATGAACGATTTGGAGCCCATCTGCTCCATTTCCCCGGCACACCAGTAGTGCTTGCCACGCCCGTCAAGGCGCATAATTGGTTGGCAGAGCGGCTGAATCGCTTCGGCGATGCGCCGTGTGCTCTCCTGCTAGGTACGCACGACTGGTCAGCGGCGCGCGAAGCTTATCGCCTCGGCGAGTCCGCTATGTGGTTTGGCCGTCGTGTGGTCTGGCTCAACACTGATGGGCTGCCCAATGCAACGCAACGGGGCATCGTTTTGGGCATTATCGAGGAAACTGACCGTCCGGTGCCGAACTCGCCGCGGTGACCTCAGCGACGGCCGTTGTCTTCGTGCGTTGCCTTTTGGCGCTGGCGAGCTCGTCAATCTCATCTCGCTGGGACAGAATGCGCACGATGCGTCCATCTTGCATTTGGATGACGCGGTCGACGTAGATGCACATGCGCAGGTCGTGTGTGACCATGATGCCGGCACGGCGATGCCCATGGATCAGGTCGGCGAAGGTCTCGACGACCTGATAGGCACGCTCGGTATCCAGACTGGCAGTGGGCTCGTCGGCCAACACCAGGGTGGGGTTGTGGATCAAGGCGCGCGCGATGGCCACGCGCTGCTGCTCGCCACCGGAGAGTTGGCGTGGCAGGTTGTTGAGGCGGTGTCCTAGCCCCAACCGAGTCAGCAGCTCCACAGCCATGCGACTGCACTCACTTTTACACCCTCCGTTGAGGCGCATCATAAGCTCGACGTTCTCACGCGCGGTCAGGTAGGGCATCAGGTTGTTCGCCTGGAAGGTGAAGCCGATGCGCTGGCGGCGAAACGCAGTGCGTTGCGCATCGTCCATCTTGGCTAGATCCTGACCGTCAATGTAGATATTGCCCTGCGTGGGATAGAGCAATCCGGCCAGCATCGCGAGCAAGGTGGTCTTGCCCGATCCACTAGGGCCCACCAGGGCGACAAATTCCCCCTCGGCGACCGAAAATGAGACATCGTTGACGGCTACGACGGCGTTCTCGCCGCTGCCATAGATTTTTGTGACGTTGCGTACTTCAAGCGCAATGCCCATTTCGATACACTCCATTAGCTCACTGCGCCAGTCCCAGCGCTGTCAATGGCTCAACACTGACCGAATAGCGGATGGAGAGCAGACCGCCTAAGGGCCCAATCAACAACAAGGAGACCAGCGCGATGAACACCGTCTGGGGTGCGAAGACAATCGGCACCCCTACTGGCAACGCGAGCGCCAAGCTCAACGTGATGACGGTCCCGATGAAGACACCAAATGCCGTCACCGTGGTAATCTGCACCAGAGAAGCGGCGATGATGGCGCGGTTGGGCGTTCCGATCGCCTTCAGCACGCCGATCTGCGCCACCTTTTGCAATGCCTGGATTTGAAAGAAGCCGCCCAGCACCAGCACGCCGATCACCAGGGCGAAATAGCGTTGGGTGTCCAACGTGCCCTTTTGGGCGCTGTAACCCGGCGTGTTTTCATAAGCAGTGCGAATGTCTACCACCTGAATCTTCTTCACCTGACTCTCCAGCCGTCGCTTCATGAGCTCGCGGAATGCACGTGCCTCAGCCGGATCTTCCGGCAAATCCAACTTGATGGCAATGATGTTCGACGAAATATCACTACTGGGACGGTCCTCGACCACAGGTTTGGGCTTGATTTGATCGCCGGTGAGCAGCGGCACAATGATCGAAGGCTGGATGGCATATTGCTGACTGGTGGTGATGCCCACCACGCGCAGGGTGTAGAACTCCTCACGCGTGCCCTGTAGGGAGCGAATGGTGAACTCGTCACCCACCGAGAGGCCGGCGCGGCGTGCCACCAAGCTGTCGATAATCGCCTCTTTGCCCCGTCGGTTTTGCAACTGGCGACCGAAGCGCACGGGTGGTTCTCCTGGCCGTCCCGGCTCGACCTGAATGAGCGAGACATCCAGCGGCTTGCGCGGCTGCCCTTGCGGAGTGGTGCCGGGCAGGATGATCGACACCCGGCTGAACTCGATCGGCCCAGCTGCCTTGACCCCCGGCACTCGTTCAATGTCCTGCAAAGTGCCACGTGGGAGACGGCTGGCGGCAATAAGTATCTGGGCCTCTGCCTGGTAGGCGATCAGATCAGCATCTAAGTTGCTAAGATACTCGATATTGCCGCGTCCCAACCCTTCGGCCAGCCCGGCGATGAACAGCACCAGAGCGGTCAACAATGCCACCAACAGGCTGACCAACAAGAAACGCCCTCGACTGCGCCATGTCTCTTTGAAAGCGAGATACGCACCCAACTCAGTTCTTCTCCTTGACAGATCAAAGTGATCTCATCATCCTGAAGAATCTAACAAGACCTATTATACCCGAATCGACCCACGCGCCCAAAATGTCTTCAATGTTAAACGAATCGCTTGCTGTGCCCTATGATTTAATCGCGGCGCGCGACGAAGATCATCCGCTCGCTGTGGCTCTCGAAGGGTTCCAGCTGGTAAGAACCATAGAGCGCTTCCAGACCGAACCCGGCCAGACGCAACAACAGCTCCATCTCGAAGCGGAAGACGAAGCGCAGACGGAAGGGGAAGAGCGTACGTCGCACCCTGCCATCCGGCGTGATCTCATCGATGATAAAGGTCACGTGTTGCATCTGGTTCGCCAAGTCCAGACGCTGTCGGATGAAACGCTGGATGATATAGCCCGTATGCGAGTCGCGCACGGGATCATCGCTCAATAAATGCCCGTCCGCCTCAGCGAGTGTCTGCACATCGGGATGGGTGAGGTCGACCACCAACCGCCCTCCGGAATCCAGGTGGCGGTGGATGCATCCCAGGCATGCCAGCTGTTCATGGGTGTCATGGCAATGCATAAACGTGTTGGCGGAAAGGATCGCCAGCGCAAAGCGCTCTCCCAAATCGAAATGGCGCAGATCACCCTGCACCAAGCTCACGCGTTCGGTCAGGCTGGCAGCGCGGAGACGTTCCTGCGCACGGGCCAGCAT
Source organism: Ardenticatenia bacterium (assembly GCA_003130875.1). GTDB lineage: Bacteria > Chloroflexota > Anaerolineae > 4572-78 > NAK82 > NAK82. Next base: position 16,730 of record QEXY01000043.1, on the reverse strand, counting down.
CTCCGCCGAGCTGTCCAGGCCGGTGACGCGATGCCCTGCACGTGCCAGGGGCAGCAGCAGGCGACCGGTGCCACAACCCAGCTCCAGAATAGCGCCGTCCGCTGCCTGGGCGAAGTCAAGATACATCGCGATGTCCTCGTCGCGCTGCGCGTAGAAGAGGTCATAGAAACGCGCAAACGCGTCGTAATCGTCTCCCGGTGGGAGAAGTGTCTCCATCACCTTTCCTCTTGACATGCGTTCTGACTCAGCTGGCGAGCCATTGGCGCAGCAGCGTTTGAGCGCGCTCCAAAGCCTCGGTGAGGCGAGTTGCGTCGCAGCCACCCTGTGCCATGGTGGAGCTGCCGCCCCCACTGCCTCCCACCTCGCGGCAGACTTCCTGCAGCAGGGCACGCATGTCGCCGGTGACATTCTCAGCACGGGCGAAGAACAGCTGTCCCTTGCTGCGGCCTGCCGGCTCGACCTCACTGCCCGGCGCCAACCCGAACAGGACCACGCTGCCCGGATGGGCGGTGATGCGTGACGCCAGCTGGCGCACCTCCTGCGGGGCACGTCCGGTGAGTCGTTGTGCGATGACGCGCACCGTGCCTATCTGCAGCGCCTGGGACATCAACGCCGCCGCTTCGTGTTCGATCAGGGCTCCCTGCAGCTGCTCACGCGCTTTGCGCTCGCGGCGTGCTTCGTCTTGCAACCGCTGCACCACTTCGGGAAGTTCCTCGACTGCGACCGTGAGCTGGCGCGCCATCCGGCTGGTCAGCGTGTGTAGCGCAGTGTAATGTTGCAAAGCGCGCCCACCGCACAGGAAGGTCAGTCGCGTCTCCGCGCCGCGCCGCTCGACGTGCGTCACCTTGATGATGCCCACGGCGCCAGTGCGTGCCACGTGGGTGCCCCCACAGGCTGACCAGTCGAACCCTTCGATGTGCACGATGCGGATGTGATCGTGCACGGCAGGAGGCTTGCGCAGTGGCAGCTGACGCGCTTCCTCGGCGTTTACCCACCGCCAGCTGACCGGACGGTCCTCAAAAACGATTTGATTGGCCAGCGCTTCGCCACGCGCGATTTCCTCCTCGCCCAGGTCATTGCGGTTCAGGTCGATCGTGCTGTAGCTCTGGCTGAGATGAAAACCCACTGTGTCCGCCTGGAAGAGCTGGACAAGCGCCTGGGAGAGGATGTGTTGCCCGGTGTGCTGCTGCATGTGGTCAAAGCGGCGCGGCCAATCTATCACGCCTTCTAACTCACCCTCCGGCAACACGCTGCCCGCGGGCAACATATGCACGATAGCACTGTCGGCGCGCTCGACCACTTCCAAAACGGGGTAGCCGGCCAGGGTGCCGATGTCGTGGGGCTGCCCGCCACCGGTGGGATAGAAGGCACTACGATCGAGCACTACCGCCAGACGGTCACCTGTCGGTTGTGCCTCCACGAGGCGCGCGCGAAAGTGGGTGCGATAGGGATCGGCATAATACAGACGCTCAGTCATGTTTCATCACCTCTCGCAATACCTGGGTGGCATAGCTGCCTGGAGGCAGGCGAAACTCCAATCGCAAGCCATCCTCCCAATCCACCTGGATGTCGGCAAGCGGCACACGGTACGGACGTCGCGCCCCTTTGAGCTTGATGCCGGGCAGCCGAAATCCCTCCAACGACAGCCCTGTCTCGGCGAGCAGGGCGCGTTCCCGTTCGCCAGGTGCTCCTTCTGCCAGCAGGCACTTGGGGCCGAACAGTGCACCGGATGGGCTGATCTCGAAGCGGTCGGCGCGGGGCTGTTCCCGGGCCACGTCTTGCACGATGAATGCCGCTCCGCTGGCGTGAATGAATGCTACATCGCCCGCTTCCAACCTGTCCAAAGTACGGATGCGTTGTGCCAGCAGGCGGTTGAATAGGTAGGATTGATAGGCGGACAGTGCCAGGCGACGCAAGGGATGGGACACTGCACGCAGGGCCGCATGCGCATTCCCACCTGCCCGCACCAGTGCCTCCAGCACACGACGCTCATCGCGCAGGCGGGATGGCCATTTGCGCAGTGCCTCGGCGTAAGATCCCGCTTCGACCAGGGCGCGCGCTGCCTGGAGGTCAGGGTCCTCGTCCGGCAGTGGATGGCCCAGGTAGGTGCGGATGAGGGCAAGCGCATCACCGTGCAGCAATGCCCATCCCAGCAGGTGGGTGTTATCCCGTCGGCCAAAACGTTGCTCGCCGAAGTAGTTAGGCACACCGCGGCGCGCCAGCTCCGCCAACACCGCTTGGGCGATGAGGAGTGCCTCGCGCGATACGTCACGGATGCGTACGACGAAGCGGTTGCCGGCCAGGTGCCCCAGCTTGAGCTTGTTGCGATGGCGCGCAACCTGCAGAATACGCACTCCATCAAGCTTTAGCGCCGCTGCGCGCTCAGGGGGTACGCCGTCTACAGAGATCCATTGGCGCGCCACCGCGCGTGCGTCCTTCAGACCAGCATAGCCGATTGCTTGTTGAGGCACACCCAAAGCACGTGCAAGGCGAGCTACCAGCTCCAGCGTGCTGATACCTCGCTTTTCAACGAAGAGATAACAGTGCTGGCCTTCACCACACGGCGTGTAGAGGGGGATTTCTTCGACAATGAAGTCGTCCAGCTGCACCCGAATCCGACCGCCAATGCCGGGATAGTCCTCGGTCAAATAGGGCAGTGGTTGTGCGATTCCCACCGGTTGATTCATGCGCGTGTGCGTTCCATTCCAAACAGCGGCATCACTCACTCGAACAGGCGTGCGATCTCATCTCGCGCGAAGATGGGCAGGGGTTTGGGCCCCTCCTCTGTCAGCAGCGTACAACCCTGTTCGCGTGCGACGGCGCGCCCGATCACGGCACTTGGGATGCCCTCGGCCGCCAGGACGCGGATAATGGTCTCGGTGTCCTCAGGGGGGCAGACGATTAGTAGCGCACCGGAAGCGATCACACCCAGAGCATCCAGGCCGAAATGGGTGCATAAGCGCTGGGTTTCGGGAAAGATCGGAATTGCTGCCTGGTTGATTTGCAAGCCAATGCCTGCCGCACGTGCCAGCTCCCACAGGCCGCCCGCCAGGCCACCCTCGGTCGGGTCGTGCATCGCGTGCACCCGACCCGCTGCGCGCGCTAGTTGCGCGTCGCGCACCACGCTGATGCCGGGATCGTGGAGAAAAGCGCGGCAGCGCTCCAACAGCGCAGCGTCCAGGACACCGCGCAACTCTCTCTCTTTCTCGCGCACGATGAGGGCGGTCGCCTCCACGGCAATCCCCTTGGTGAGCAAGATGTCATCGCCGATCCGGGCGCCGGCCGTGCTCACGTAATCCCCCTTGCCCACCTCACCTAACATATGTCCCACCACCAGCGGTCGCGGCAGTGCGTGAGTGATCTCCGTGTGACCACCAGCCAACGTGATGCCCAGCTCCGCACACGCGTCGGCGATTTGCGCGAAGATGGATTCCACTAGCTGATGATCGGTTGCGCTCTCAGGCAACAGCAACGTGGCAAGAAACCAGCGTGGTGTGGCGCCGGCACAGGCGATGTCGTTGGCGTTGACATGGACAACGTACCAGCCGATCTCGTCCGTGGCGAAGGTGATGGGATCGCTTTTGGCCACCAGATAGCGATCGCCCATATCGATCACAGCAGCGTCTTCGCCCACCTGCGGCGGCACGATCAGACGCGCGTCCGGACGACGATAGCGTGTCAACAGGGCATCTAGGTAATCCGCTGGAAGTTTGCCCACCGGAAGTAGTGTTGTCATACTCTTTACCCGGATGTGGTGATGATGGTGTGGTGACAAGAACATGGGACCTTCCCGCTCTGAGAAGGTCCCATGCCGCGCCGTGGCGTACTACCGATAAATCGGAGGTGACGCCACGGCGCTCAGCCTATGACTAAAACATTGGTCCATTGGCATCACCTCCATGTCCTAGGATAGCATCACCAGGACAAGAGGCAGGCGCTCTTGTCACGTATAGTATGACATACTATCACGCAAATGTCAATGGTGGGTCAGGGTTGTTGGAAAACCCCGAGAAAAATCCTCTTGTTCTCAACACCCCGAATGAGATGTGTTATAATGGGATGTGTTATAAATGGAGCTATGTATCCTCTTTAGGAGAGTAGTCCCTATGGAACGATCGAGTCGGCATATGGTAGAAGAGCCTTATGTGACCGCCTGTGATGAGGTTTTGAGTGTCGTCGATCCAGAGGTCTTAGCGGCCATCCGATGGGAACGCCGTCGCCAGATCGAGCAGATCGAGTTGATCGCTTCGGAGAATTATGTGAGCCCTGCCGTACTCGCTGCGCAGGGCTCTGTTTTGACCAACAAATATGCCGAGGGATATCCGCGCCACCGCTATTACGGCGGTTGTGAGTTTGTGGATGTTGTCGAGGAGCTGGCCATTGCGCGTGCCAAATGTCTGTTCGGTGCTGAGCATGCCAATGTCCAGCCACATTCGGGTTCGCAGGCGAACGGTGCCGCTTATCTGGCGCTGTTACAACCTGGCGACACGGTACTAGCGATGCGTTTGGGCCATGGCGGTCACCTCACCCATGGCGCCCCCTTCAACTTCTCCGGCCAGTTCTACCGCTTCGTGCATTATGGCGTCGCACCAGACAGCGAGCTGTTGGATTATGACGAGATCGCCCGTCTGGCGGAGGTGCACAAACCGCGCCTTATCCTGGCCGGCGCCAGCGCCTACCCACGCGTGATTGACTTCGCCCGTCTGCGTGTCATCGCTGATCAGGTGGGGGCTTACTTGATGGTCGATATGGCGCATATCGCCGGTCTGGTCGCGGCCGGTCTGCACCCCAGCCCGATCCCCTTCGCCGACGTGGTGACCACGACCACCCACAAGACGTTGCGTGGCCCGCGTGCCGGTCTCATCCTATGCAAGGCGCAACACGCCCAGGCCATTGATAAAGCCGTCTTTCCTGGGCTGCAAGGCGGTCCACTGATGCACATTATCGCTGCTAAAGCGGTGGCATTGGCCGAGGCGCTGCGCCCCGAGTTTAAGGTGTACATGCACGCTGTGGTAGACAACGCTCAGATATTAGCCCGTGCCCTGGCGCAGAACGGATTGCGCCTGGTCACCGGTGGCACCGACAACCATTTGCTCTTGGTGGACGTCCACAGCACCGGCTTGAGCGGTGCCGACGCTGAACAAGCGCTGCATCGTATTGGTATTACTGTTAATAAAAACCTGATCCCTTTTGATCCGGCGCCGCCACGGGTCACCAGTGGCATTCGCCTGGGCACTCCGGCTGTGACCACGCGCGGATTCCGTCAGCTAGAGATGCAGACCGTGGCTGATTGCATCGTGCGCATCCTCCAAGACCCGCACAATGAGCGCCTCCAACAGGCGCTACGCGAGGTGACCTACGAATTGTGTTTGCGTTTCCCAGTGCCGGGATTGTGTCTCTGAGAGGCTCGGGCAACCGCATATGCCGCCAGAGTGCGTTGCCGAGCTATCTGATGATCCACACAGGGCGCCGGATAGTCCACGCCGATCTGGCACCTGGTTGCACGCTGCATCTCCGCAGGCATTAGCCACGGCGTGTGGATGTACTCTGGCGGCACCTGCGCCAGCTCGGGCACCCAGCGGCGCACATAGTCACCCGCGGGATCGAATTTCTCACCCTGGGTCACCGGATTGAATATGCGGAAGTAGGGCGCAGCGTCGGTGCCGGTGCCGGCACTCCACTGCCACCCACCATTGTTCGCTGCCGGGTCGCCGTCCAGCAGCTGTTGCATAAACCAGCGCTCCCCCCAGCGCCAATCGACCAATAGATCTTTCACCAGGAATGAGGCGACGATCATACGCGCGCGGTTGTGCATCCAGCCACTCTGCGCCAGCTGGCGCATTGCCGCATCGACCACCGGATAGCCGGTGTGCCCGGTACGCCAACGCGCAAAGTGCTCCGCGTCGTTCGACCAGGGGATATCCTCCAGATCGCGGCGGAAGGCATGACCACGCACGTGCGGATAGTGTGCCAAGATGGAGATGTAGAACTCGCGCCAGATCAGCTCGTTCAACCAAACCATGGCGCTCTGGCGCGCGGCGGCGTCCGGCGCCTGATCGGCCGCGCGTCGTGCGACCACCACCGCCTGACGTGCCGAGAGCATGCCAAAACGCAGGTAAGGGGAAAGCTGCGAGGTACCTGGCAGATCCATGCGGTCGCGCAGCTGAGCATATTGATAGATCGGCGGATGGGATGGAATTTCCTCGGCACTGGAGTCGCTTGTTATGCTGTGCCCCAGTACCTCGGCTGCGGCACCGGCAAAGCGCATAAGGCGAAGATGCGCCTCGGCCTCACCGGCCGGGAACGCCGGGATGGGCTCCACCACCGGCAACGTGGCGCACGCGACTCCCGGTGGTGTAGGAACGCGTGCAGGGGGTGACAGCAGGTCGTCCTCGGTGGGGGCGGGCAACGCAAGCCATGCACGGCTGAAAGGGGTGAAGACGTGATAAGGGGTGCCACCGGCGCGCACCACCGTCTCCGGCGCATGTACCGTCAGCCCACCTACCAGACGCAGAGGGACGCGCGCTGCCACCTGACGGTCGCGCCAGACAGCGTACGGGGAATAATCCGCTTCAGCATAGACGGCGTGTGCTCCAATCTCGCCGACCAGGCCGGCCAATGCTTCATAGGGAGCACCATGCCGCACAATGAGGTAGCTGCCGCGTGCTCGCAGGCCAGCATCCAGCTGCCGTAAGCCCTCATACAGAAACGCCAACCGGCGCAGCGCAACATAAGGAGAACGTAACAGCACAGGATCCAGGATGAAAACCGGCAACACGGCATCTGCGCCGGCTAGAGCAGCCGCTAGCGCCTGATTATCCGACAATCGCAAGTCGCGGCGCAGCCACCAAATTGCGATGCGCATCCAGGTTATGTTGCTGTAGAGCTCGATGCTTCCATCTCAGCGCCCTCAGCTACTGCGACCAGCTGGTCGGCACGCGATCCCAACGATGCTGGCGCAATACAGCGAGCAGATCAGCAGACAGCGGTCCCTTGTCACTGGCAGCAATGTTCTCTTCGACATGACGCAACTTGCGCATCCCCGGAATGGTGGTGCTGACAGTGGGATTAGAAAGGATGAAGCGCAGTGCCATCTCCGGCATAGTCATCCCCGCCGGCAAAACCTTTTTGAGTGCTTCGGCTCTTTCCACGCTGGGGATCAGGTTTTCCGGTACGAAGTAAGTGTTACGCCAATCGCCCTCTGGCCATTTACTGTCCTTGGTGAGCGTGCCGGTCAGGGTGCCTTCGTCGAAGGGAACACGCGCGATGACCGCGACGTCCATCTCGACGCAGGCAGGGAAAAGCTCGTCCTCCGGATTCTGGTCGAAGATGTTGTAGATCACTTGCACTGCGTCGAACAGACCGCTACGCACTGCCTGCACACCGTTCCATGGCTCCCAGCGGTTGATACTGATACCCCATGCGCGCACCAATCCCTGGCGGCGCAAGTCGTCCATCTTGTGTGCCAAGCGGTCGTCCTGCAGCCAGCTATCCTCCCAAGTGTGGAACTGCATCAGATCAATGGTTTGTACCCCCAGGTTGGCGAGGCTTTTGTGCACGTACGCCTCGATGTGGTCTGGAGGGAAGCAATCGTCCAAAGTGTATTCCCTACGGCTAGGCCACTTGAAATTCTTGGGTGGGATTTTGGTGGCGGCGTAGAGCTTGGTCTGCGCATTGTTCGCGATCAGCTGGCCCAGCAATCGCTCGCTATGCCCCTGACCGTACGCCCAGGCGGTGTCGAAGAAATTGCATCCCAGCTCGACGGCACGTTGCAGTGACTGCATCGATTCTTGGTCGTCAGAACCGGTCCACCCTGCCATGCCCCACATGCCGTAGCCGATTTCGCTCACCATCCAGCCGAGACGCCCAAAACGTCGGTAGTTCATTGTTGCCTCCTCAGTTTACTGATAAAGTATATTATACATCCCCCTGTGCTGGCGCGGCAATCCCCGCGATTTGGTGCTTCTGGCCAACCTGGAGGGTATTGAAAAAGTCCCTTGACCGCTCAGATTTTCATAGGAAAATGGGCCAATAAAGCGGGCAACTAAAGAGTTTTTCAACACCCTCAACCTGCTATGTTTAGGGGTAGATGTGGTATAATGTCCCGAGTGGGAAAGGAGGTGACCGGGACACCGCGTGAATCAATATGACGGATGCCGATTGCTTCGCTGGGTAGGCTGCTTGGTGCTACTCTGTACAGCTGGCTGCGCAACCCCCCAGTCGGTTCCGAGGCTTAGCCCCGAGGCACCGGTGACGCCGGTGGTGGACACGATCCTGTTAAGCGATTCGACACCAGCCATGGCATCCGCTTCGCCCGGACTTCCCCCTGCAGATATCGTGCAGCCAACCGCACAGGCGACAGACGGGACGACACCCAGCGCAAGCCTGACCCTGACCATGTGGACGGTCGAACCCGTGTCTCCCGAAGCAGCAGGCAAGGCTGGCGAGACGTTTGCCCAGGGTATCCGCTCCTTTATGGAGCGTTATCCCAACGTGACCGTTGTCGTGAAGTTGAAAAACGAGATGGGTAAGGGGAGCGTGCTCGATTATCTACGCACAGCTTCGCAGGTCGCTCCCAGCGTGCTGCCGGATATAGCGGTGCTCGATCTTACGGACCTGGCGGTCGCCGCGCGCGTGGGGGTGGTTTTCCCCCTGGATGAGCTGGTCGCTCCGGGTCTGATCAGCGATCTGCTTCCCGGAGCCCGCGCAGCAGGCAACGTGGAAGGGAAATTGATGGGCATGCCCTTCGAAGTGGATGTGGAACACATCGTGTTCAACGCCGATCAGCTGACTGCCCCGCCTCTGACATGGGAGGAGGTGCTCAATGTAGGCGTGCCTTATCGTTTTCCGGCCAAGGGGCGCAATGGCCTGGCCAACGATTGTTTCCTGATCCAGTATCTTGCCGCAGGAGGTCGGTTGTTGGATGAGGAAGGGCATCCTACGCTTGATGAATCGGTGCTCGCCTCGGTGTTAGATTATTACTTGCGCGGTGTACGGGCGGGGGTGATCCCATCGGATGTCGTTGAAGCAGCCAGCGCGGATGATCTGTGGTCATGGTTCGCAAGTCAGCGCAGTGGTATCGTGCATGTGCGTGCGCGTCGATACCTGCAGGAACGCTTCCAATTGCGGAACACCCGATTCGCCACCATTCCCACACGAGATGGCAAACCGCTCACCCTAGTGCGCGGTCGCGCGCTGGCCATCACGGCGCGTGATCCTGCGCAGCAAGCCATCGCAGCGCGGATGATCGAATGGTTGCTGCAGCCTGACAATGTCGTCGTGTGGAACCAGATCACTTTTTCCGTTCCGACGCGTTATGCCACTTTCAATCGCTGGGGGAGGGATCCCTACCTGGATTTCCTGCGCCAACAGGTAGAAGTGGCACTGCCGGTGCCCACCTTTCCGCAATATGATCAAGTGGGCCGTGTGCTCCAACAGGCCGTACTCGAGGTGCTGAGTGGCGATGCCACACCGGAAGAGGCAGCTGCGACGGCGGTCAGTGCCATTACACGCTGAGTAATGACGAGTCGATGTGGAGGATACGCCGATGAATGAAACCACGCATCTCTTGCGTCAGCATGCGTGGCAGCTGGTCCGTGCCGCCCTGCAAGCGGTCGATCCGGCGACCGCAGTGCAACGCCATCTGCGCCTAGAAGGGGATACGTTGCAGCTGTACGAGACGACGGAAGGTGGAGAGCCCCACGTCTATGATTTGCGGCGATTCGACCGTGTCATCGTAGTGGGGGGTGGCAAGGCATCTGCTCCGATGGCACGGGCACTCGCGACACTTTTGGGCCGCCGCGTGACGCACGGCCTGGTGCTCGTCAAACGCGGCTATTTGGGCTATGTCGGCGGCCCCAAAGAAATCGAACTCGTCGAGGCGGGCCATCCGGTGCCCGATCAAGCGGGAATGGAGGCCGCGCAGCGCATCACAGAGCTGCTACGCGGGACCACCACGCGTGACCTAGTGATCGCACTGATCTCCGGTGGCGCCTCGGCATTGATGACTTTGCCAGCACCTGGCATCGCGTTGGAAGATATCCAGGCGCTCACGCGCATCCTGCTGGCTTGTGGAGCCACGATTCACGAGATCAACACTATTCGCAAGCACCTCTGTCAGCTCAAAGGGGGGCAACTGGCACGCTGGGCTGCACCAGCACCAGTGATCAGCCTGATCCTCTCGGATGTGGTCGGCGATGACCTCGACGTGATCGCTTCTGGTCCCACCGTGCCCGACCCCACCACTTTTGCCGATGCCTGGTCAGTGCTGGAGCGCTATCAGATCGTCGACCAAGTGCCCCACTCAATCGTGGCGCACCTCCAGGCTGGGATGCAAGGTGTGGTGGCCGAGACACCCAAGCCCGGTGCCCCGCTCTTTGCCCAGGTGCACAACGTGATCATTGGCAGCAATCGCATTGCCGCCCATGCTGCCGCTGCGACGGCACGCCAGCTAGGTTATCAAACGTTATTGCTGACTACCTTCTTGGAAGGTGAAGCACGAGAGGTGGGCCGGGTGCTGGCTGGCCTGGCGAAAGGGGTAATCCGCGGTGAAACGCTCTTTCCCCCAGCTCTTCCCCTGCAGCGGCCCGCCTGTCTCATCCTCGGCGGTGAGACGACTGTCACGCTGCGCGGCAACGGTCGTGGCGGCCGCAATCAAGAAATGGCGCTCGCCGCCGCGATCGCCCTGGATGGCTGGCCGCACGTGTTGGTGACCTGCTTGGCCACGGATGGTAACGATGGCCCTACTGATGCCGCGGGCGCCTTCGTCGACGGCAGTACGGTGCGGCGCGCGGCAGCCCTGGGCTTGAACGCCACCGATCACCTGGCACGTAATGACTCCTATGCGTTCTTTGCACCGCTGGGTGACCTACTGATCACCGGTCCAACGCACACCAATGTGAATGATCTGGCGATAGTGTTAGTGGGCCGTCCTTGAGACCAGGTGTATCCCCCACCCCATCCTGGCCTACCCAGAAGGCAGAGAGGTGGTGCGCATCCGTCACAGGACGCCCCGAGATCCATCCGACAGCTGGCAAACCAACCCGGCTGACAACGATCAAGTCCGTTGGCAGCCAGAGAGCATGTAGAACTTGTGGCAACAGCTCAGATCTTCAGCCCTGCAGGCAGCGAGACATGTCATCGTGGGCACACAACAATGCCCCCTTGGGTCAAGAAACCTAACCGCGAAAACCTATCAGCCGAGCACGCATGCGTCTCCAGGGCAGCCAGTTCCAGATCAGCTGCATATCGGGTTGGCGCAGCCCGCCCACTGCCACCCAGGTGATGCTATAGGTGAGCAGAGCGACTGCCAGTCGGACGAATACGCCGCTGTCATACACCCACCAGAGACATCCACCCATCACCGCAGCAGCTAATGCTGGCCGCCAGACGATCTCCCCCCATGGCACCACACAGAGATACTTGCGCACCGCGTAATAGAAGGGGATCAGCAGCGCCCATTCACTGAGGATGGTGGTAATAGCGGCCGCACGGTAGCCGTATTGGGGGATGAGCAGCAGGTTGGTGAGTGTGTTGAAGAGGACACCAATGATAAACGCACGGGTGAGAAAACGTTGCTGATCGATCGCAATCAGCACATATTGGGTGATCTGATTGACGAAGCTGAACGGCAGGAACCAGATCAGCAGCTGCAAGGCGATCATCGAATCGGGCAGGTACTGGCCACCGCCCAAAAGGAGGATCAGCTCGCGCGCGACGAAGGGTGTACCGACCGCCAGCGGCAAAGCAATGAAGAGCAGCAACCTCAATGAGAGCAAATAAGCGCGCACCAACGAATCGCGCGCTGTGTGTGCATAGCGGCTCATCAACGGGAAGATCGCCAACGTGAAGTAGGAAGGGATGATGTTGATGCCATCGATGTATTTATAGGCAGCGCCGTAGAAGCCCACCGCACGGTCACCCCAGGTCGGTTGCAGGATGAGCACATCGATGCGGAAGAAGAGCGTCGCCAGCAAATGGTTAATCATCAGCGGCCACGCCTCGCGCAACATATGACGGCGCAACCCCGGGTCATTGTCAAAGCGCAGGTACATCACTGTTCGGAAGAGCAACCATGTTAGGACGCTTGCCGAAACGAGATTGGCCACCACCGAAACGACAGCCAGCCCGATCACACCGCCGCCCAACAACAACGCCAGCGCGCCCAAGCTGACGCGCACCAGGGTGGTAATAGTCGAAACCCCAGCGGGATACTCGGCTTTTTCGTGGGCATAGAACAACGCGGTCAGTCCATCGGCAATATTGCTGAAAAACAGCCCAACGGCAAACAGGCCCACCGCGATCACCGTTTCCGATGCCAGACCACCGAAGAGGACGTATAACCACAGGACAATACCCATCGCTGGCAGAGATGCCAGCCACAGGACAGCGCGCAAGATGGTGATGTTCGAGAAGAAGCGCGCGCTTTGCGCGCGGTCACGCGCCACTTCACGCGTCAGCAGCGTGCCCAACCCGAAGCGTGTGAGGATCTCGGCATAGCCGATAAACACGACGGCGAACTGATAGCGCCCGGCACCCTCGGGCGCTAGGATGCGCAACATCAGCATAGCAAAGCCGAAGTCGACGAGGCGATTCAACAATGCCATAGTCATCGGCGCCAGGCTGTTCTTGGCAATGCGCTTGATGGGCTGGTCATCCGCCGATTCGCGGTACACATACCCCCAGGTCCATATTCCGAGCAAGAACAGCACAATCATCGCGGCGATGAAGCTGCCATAGGCGCCCAGTTTCAAGCTCAACGGCGAGTAGACGAAGCGCACCTGCCAATCGCCTGCTTCCAGGTACACCGCGCGAAAGTTGCCGTTGGCCAGATGGATTTGGACCTCGCTTTCCGGCGCACTTTCCGCCGATGTCTCTCCACTTACGGGCCGGCGATAGGCCTTCCAACCCGGAAAGTAGCTGTCAGCCAGCACTAGCCAGCCTGGGGCATCCAGCCGAGCACGCACGAATACCTCGTTAGGTGTGTACTGCACCACCTGAGCTGGGCGCAATGGACAATCCTCCGTTTGCGGCAGGAAGGGCCCCCGGATGGCATGGGCGACGTCCGCATCTTCCTCCAGGATCACCTTACAGCGTGGATTCAAGCTGCGCAGGGCATAGTCCATCTCCTCGGCCGCCACCTGGTGAGCTGTCGGCACGAGAAAGGCACGGGGTAGGGCATCCAAATTCTCGTAGACACGCAGCTCGCCGTCATACACCAGACGATAACCGGCATTGGGGATACGGGTGGTGGTCAGGACATATCGCACTCCCAAGAGGTCGAGCAGTGCCGAGTCCAATGCCGTATAACCAGGGGCGTAGATGGGAGCAATGCGGTTATAGAGCAGGTCACCCTGGGGCTGAATCAGGCCCATATAGCGTGCATATTGCGCTGGGATGATCGAGTCATAGCCGCGCACATCGTAGAGGTTCCAGAACATCGGTGTATTGGCGATTAAAGGATGGGGCTCGCCGGGCACGTTGAAGCTGGTTATGCGGAAGAGCGGATCTTCACGCTGGCGCTCAAGCAACCATGTGACCACTGGCGGTTGGAATTCCAACCAGCGCGGGTCAGCGGCGGGGTTGAATCCCCAGCCAGCGACCAACAGGTCGACTGCGACAGTAAGTGCCGCCAATGGTTGCCAGGCAGGCATACCCCCCAGACGACGCGGCAGATAGATCGGGCAGCGGCTGATGCGCAATACGGCGCCGGCAGCCATCACAAACAAAACGAACTTGAGCAGATTGATCCACTGATAGCCCAACAGCTGCGCACCGTCGGCAAAAGCGTGTCGCGCCAAGCCAGAGCGATCCAGCATCTGCTGTGCCAGCTGGATGAAGGGCGCCGGGTAGCATGCGATGACGATTAATCCGGCCAACCCGGCCGCTCCACACCCAAACACCGGCCACGCCATGCGCCGCGCCAGCCGCGGGAGCAAGCCCCGACCGGTGACGCCATCCTCGGATGGGCTCCCTTTGGCCTCCATGCACGCATTTCGGGCGGAGCCAAGCTGACTTGCTGCCAGGCCGGCCAGCACAGCGGCGCTCAGCGTAAAGGTAAAAATCCAGCGAAACGGCGAGTGTAACTGGTTCCAATAAGGCAGCCCGTAATACAGTACAGCGTACAGCGGCGTGCCGAAGGCAAAAGCGAGCGAAAGCACAAGTAACGAGAGGAAAATGCGCGCGTAACCGGCCCTGGGTTCTTCTGTTGCCCTTTCGACAGGCAAAGGGTCAAGAGTGACCTCATTTCCCTGATGCACGCGCGGGCGTAATAGACCAGAGCCAAGCCGTTGCACCCACGGTGCGACGGAGGCAGCTGCTGCCAGGAATGCCAGCAGCAAGGGCAAGATGCCGACATACGCCCCCGCTTCGACGCTGGTTTTGGTATCCCAGCCAGTACAATAAGGGCATAGCGGATTGACCTCGCCATACGCATTGCGACCAACAGGCTGCCAGCTCCAGTTGCGGAGGTCAAACCAGATGTGATGGCTGGGATTACCGAAGAAATCGGGGATGAGGAACGAGATGAGGCGACGAGGTGGCAAAGCCCACCCCACGACGTCGTCGTAGGTCACCGACCCGACGCGAAAGTTACGGCTCGCCACCTCGTAGAGTGGAACGGACTGGATGGCACCCAGACCCATGCCCAACACAACCATCGCCAGCAACCAGATACCTAGGCGTAACACCGGGCGCCAGGTGCGCTGAGACCGCCCGAGCATCAACAGACGACAAGCGGCGTAGAACCCGCTTACCAAGAGCGTATAATAGGTGATCTCCACATGGCCGGCGAGGTTCTCCATCCCCAGCACGACCGCACCCGCCACGACATAGGGGATGGGCGAATAAGCGCGCGTTCCCTTTTCCTCCTGTTTGCGGATGATGATTTCGATCACGGCGAGCAGCAAGGGCAGCCAAATCGCGGCGGCGATAATCATCGGGAACACAATGCTGACCACGAAGAAGGTGCTCAGCTGGAAGGTGATGCCGCTCAGCAAGGCGCCGGTCCGGTGGGCACGCAGCACACGCAGAAAGATATACGTGAACAGTCCGCCTAACCATAGCTGGAGCAGGGTAAACCAGCCATAAGCCTGGCTCAATGGCACGATATAGAAGATCACACTGAAGGGATAGAGGGCCGAATGCTGTCCGTTCGCCAGGAACGGATGACCGGCAAAGATATAGGGATCCCAGAGGGGCAGACGTCGCTCTTGAATGCTCTGCAGGATGAAACGCTTCCAGACGTAGTTCTCCAAGACCAAGTCGGAGAGCAACAGGTTATGCGGTGGGCCGACGCCGAGTTGCTCGGCAAAGGCTGACCATGGAGGAGCAACATAGAGGTTATCTGCCGGCAACAGGGTATAGGGTCCCAACGTCACCGGCGCCAACAGGATAAGCGGCAGGAGCAGGAGCACCAGTGCGATCAGCACGTCCTGCCCGGCGATGCGACCGCGCAACCCGACTGCTCCTAGCAGGTGACCTCGCTCGGTTGTTCGGGACACGCCTGGATGTGACGATGGCGCAGGCGGATTTCGAACACACGCATCGCCGCCTCGATCTTGACCGGGATGCTCATTTTGCTGCGCCCAATGCGGCGGTCTTCGAAGTAAATGGGCACCTCAAGAATGCGCAAACCGATCTTCTCGGAAATGTAAGCCATTTCCACCTGGAACACGTATCCATTAGACATGACGCGTCCCAGACCGATCTTGCGTAATGCGCTGCTACGCCACATTTTGAAGCCAGAGGTGGCATCGCGCGTACGGATGCCGAGCGCCAGGCGCACCCATACCGAGTTGGCCCACCAGCTCAGAAACCAACGTCCCCATCCCCAGCGCTCGTCCAAGCGTCCGCCGGGCACATAGCGCGAACCTACCACCACATCGTAGTCCTTGATGGCTTCCAGAAACTTGGGGATGTAATGTGGCGAGTGGGAAAAGTCGGCATCCATCTGGACAATGTAATCGGCGCCACGTTCCAGCGCCCAGCGGAAGCCCTGCACATAAGCGGTGCCCAGGCCGAGCTTGCCAGGACGGTGAATGACATGGATGACCCCGGGATAGCGCTGGGCTAACTCTTCGGCCACCTGGCCGGTGCCATCTGGTGAGGCATCATCCACCACTAACAGTTCCAGTCCCTCAACACCCAGCGCCAGCAGTTCGGCTGCGAGGGTGGGCAGGTTGTCCGCCTCGTTATAAGTCGGTATCACCACAACAAGTTTCATCGATGCATCTCCTTGGGGAGGAAAGAGCCCTCCGCTCGACCACGAAAGAAGAATCTCCTCCCACATCGAGGAGTATTATACGCCATCTGACACAGCCTGTGCAATGTTAGGTAGTACTTGCGCTAGGAGATCGTTACCCGGTGATCGAGAGGATTTTGACAAAAGGCGGCGCTCCTCGCATCCACGGGTTGTGGCAACAATTACACCAGGAGGAGCACCATCTATGACCGAACGGGCTCATCGGGAAGGATACGCGATGCACTCGGTGAAGGCGAGGGAGCAGTGGGTGCATCCGTCCCACAAGTTGGGCGGCATCCGCGTCACGGCGCGAACGTGGCGCACCGCGCGTCCGGTGGCGCGCGATCAGGTTGAGGGAGCGGCGCAAAACACCCCGCTGAGGTTTTTTCCCCTGTTCATTCTCTGCGCTCCCGGCGTGCTCGGCGGTAAGATCTCTGCCGTTTGCTCACGCGCGCGGCTCAGTTCACACCATCCGGCGCACGGGGCGTGG